>NZ_CP061368.1:2545000-2869924 GCF_014725735.1 Wenzhouxiangella sp. AB-CW3 | reverse complement strand
GGTCCAGATCATCGCCTCCATCGAAGCCCCACCGGTTATCGAGCGAATCCTGAATCATTTGGCCCGCAAGGACGTGTCCGGCCTGTGGCCTGACAGTCGGGCGCCTCCGACCCCGCGCATCGGCTTGCCTCACTGAACTGTAGAAAACCGACTTCAGATCACGCTGCGCCCGATCGCGGTCCGGCATCGCTCGTCCAGCTCCGGCCCCAGGCCGGCCAAATCGGGATCGCTTTCCCGTCCGATTGGCGAAGACAGGGCAGAATCGGGCGAAGCCTGTCCCGGACCTGATCCGGGATCCGGCCCGCTGCGTGTTGCAATCGGTGTCAAACGTCAAGCTGACACGGCACCGGATACCGCTGGAATTGGCGAAAAAGGGCGGTTATAGTTCCTATACTCCACCTGCCGTTCGATGATCTCGCCCAGGACTTCGTAATTGACCTCGCCCGCCTCGTCAAAGGGCGTGACCAGGGCCGTGTAGACGCCTTTTACCTGCACCTTGCTGCTCCGCGATCTGTGGTTGGGGGAAGGGACGGGTAATGATCCGATCCCGTTCAAGAGCCGGCCACCCTGGCCAGCCCGACCCGCCATTGTACAAGGCTCGAACTGTTCCATGCAGGACGGAAGCGGTCAGATGCTACCCGTTTCCTCTTGCTAAACCCTGATCCACAGATTGCACAGAATTCCGTGGAAATCTGTGTAATCTGTGGATTGTCCTCTTGAGTGGCTGAAACACGTGCGTAATCAGAAAAAGCTATTGTCGCCTTCGATAGGCGGAAAGCATGCTGACCACCTGTTCGTAAAAGGCAGAAAATGCCGTGTGCTCCACCGGCGTCGTGGTCTGATAGATGGCATCGAAGATATCGACCGGTTCGTAACAGCCGGTATTACGCGGCATGCCCACCGCACACTGCCGCAAGACCATCGGGTGCTGCTCACCCCGACAGCCGCCCACCTCCCTGCAAATCAACGCAACCGTTACCAGCCAGTGTGCATCCCAATAGAACTGGTAACTGCCGTCATCTCCTGCAATCGGCGGCGCAATCAACTCAGCTTCGGGCAAAATGAGACTAGCCAGCGCTGCGTAAACACTGCCCTCATCCAGCCTGCTCAGGGCTTGGTCCAGTTCCCTCATGACCTGTTCTCGCGCTCGATCCAGGAAGCCGGCACGATGCAACTCCTCGATCTCAACGCTGTCCAGCATCCATTGCGGTGGCTCAGCAGCGACCTGCGACTCACGCTGTAGGATGAACTCATCTGCCAGCCGAACAGACATCTCATTAATGGCATCCCCCATCTCGTCCACAAACTCGTAGCACAGTTGGGCAAACATTGTGCGCGATAGCATGCCGGGGAACTTACGTCTGATGCTTTCAACATTCACTTCACGGGGGGGACTCGATGCTGCCGCACCGATCTCCTCACACCAATGCAGCCACTGCACCTGGTTACCATATGCCTGCCGTTCGCTCCATCCGTACAATGACTCAGCATCTTGCAAGGCGTCTTTGATGGATTGTCCTTCCGAAAACGGATCAGCAGTGGTCTGCTTCCGAACCTCTCTGGCTTCCGTCGCCCCCCCAGACGGACTGCTAAATCTCTCACCCCGGCTACCGGACCGTTCAGCATCCCCGTCAGCGCTGCCGACGACGGCATGCGATTCTTCCCGCAATGGGTCTTCACCCGGCCTCTCGGCCGGGCGCTCAAGCAGCCACCAGACAAGGGCGATAACCGCAAGGATTGCCACTGGTACTCCAATAACTATTTTCAGAACCTTGGTGTTTGGTTGCTTCATTAGCATCGACCGTACTTCAATCCGAACATGAGCCTACCGGTAAGCTCTTTCATGGGTTATTGCCAAACCTGAAATTATCAAACACCTGCTGATCTGACAAGGCAGGATTACCCGCCCCGTAGAGATTCCAATTTACCCGCCAAGTTTGCCATGGAATCACTGAGCCTTGCGGATGGGAAACATGGGACCCATCAGCACGAAAAAACGCGACATCTCTAAGCCCCTGCTGAATAGTCGCGTTCATTGTATTCGCAAGCAGTTGCCCTACCTGCTGGGGAGTTAAAATATATCCCCCAATTCTTGCATAACCACCGGGACCACTGCCCAACCCACCAAACTGGGTATCCCTTCCCACTCTCGTGCCACCATTCGCCCCACTATTAAACGCCCAGAATTCACTCAGCGCAGGTCTTCGACCGATCACAACGATTCGATCCATTTCCTCAACAACCACCCCTAAAGGGCATAGCCCTTCAACGCAGCCACTGCCATCCGGTTGAGGAAGAACGAAATCCTCTGGAAGAACAGGCTCGTAAAAAATCACCGGATCATACGTGGACCATACCAATGCGTAGGTCGAAGTCTGACTGTCCTCAGCTATCTTCGTATACAAACCAAGGTTTTCAGCAGCCGTAACGCTTCCACAGAAGAGAAAAAAGAAAATCAGGAACCAAAGAAGTCTCATTGTCAATCTCCAACGCATCATAAGGAGGATTGACGGAAGCATCACAAATCTCATTCTTCGTGAATTTTCGAGCGCAACGCAACCGTCCCCAACGGGGTCACCCCAAGCCCCAGTCAGACATTAGCTCAAATTGGGGGGGGGTCAAGGTCTGGACGATCCAGAGACTTCCTACGCGCGATGGGAGACGGGACGCTAGCTGCTGCCGCTGATAGGACATGAGCATGCTGACCACTTGATCACAAAAGGCTGAAACCGCCAAGCACTCGACAGGCGTGCTGCTCAACACTGGCAAGACACATCCACGGGCACGAGGAGATTCGCTGGCACCAGAACGCGACCAGACTCCATACGCTGACAAGACGATTCACCTCAGTTCCGGTCCCGGGCAAGGACGCTCGCAACCCTGCCCCAAGCCCAAGGTCACTACCTTGTGCCTGCCACTGCAGCCCGATGATGATGGTGCATCTATGGCGTCAAGTCTCGGTCCGGCACCGGTCTATTGCAATCAAATGCCCGTCACGCCGGGTTGCCGCTGAAGCTGATCGAAACGTTGCCACACGCCTTCATCACCATCCCAGCGCCCGCGCGTGGCGGCCTTGGTGTACTCGGTAGCGCGTTGCTCGAAGAAGTTGGCGAACTCCACGCCGTTGAGAATCTCGACCAGCCACGGCAGCGGGTGCTCGACCAGCGGGCTGTACTCACCGTCACGGTGCTCGAAGGCGCCGAACACTGTGGGCAGTTTCAGTTGCGCGAGACGCCAGTCGGCGATGTAGCGGACATAAGCCTTGATGTCGGCCGGGCCCATGCCCTCGATCTCGCCCAGTTCGCGAAGAGAACCAGGAGAAGAGAACCAGGACACCCAAGATTCTGATGGCTGAGGAAGAAAACCAGGACACCCAAGATTCTGATGGCTGATGCAACGCAAGGCGGGTGGCTGGGCGTTGAAATTCTCATAGAATTCGCTCGGAACCGCCGAGATTGGGCGTTTTGCGCCTTTGGGAGGTCAGTTGGGGCCGAAACTTTGCACGGGCTGGCGTCCGGTGTATGCCGGAGATTCTGGGTCAGATTAAAGGGGGGCTACCAGGGTAGTGGTTGTTCCCGCAGCTTCTGGAGTGCGAATTCCCCGGAAACACCTTTCATCCAGCGCTGGCCTAGTTGGGCGGCCTTGAGTATTAGTGATTCGGCAGAGCCGATGGCGCGGTAGTAGTCGGTCTCAGTCGCTTGGACACGCCTCATCCACTCGGCTGGATGTTTGGCTACGCTCCAGAGACTTTCCGGCGGCATTTCCTCGGTCGCGGAGAGTTTGCCGCGCTTGTTGGGATGGGCCTGGAGCCCGGTCCATCGGACCAGCTCGATATAGCTGGATTCCGTGAGATCCGATAGGGTGTCTGCATCGAGCCCAGCGACAGGCTTGAGTGCCTCCTCCTGCGATCCTTTACCCAAAGCCTTTGCAATGGCCGATTGAGCCGACTCGAGTCGGTACCGGACCGAGGTGTGCTCGGAGTCGCGAAGCGTCTCGCACATGCCGGCTCGGACCGGATTGAGATCGACGTAGGCCATGCAGGAAAGAACGGCCTGCTCGTCCAGCAGCGCCTGACACTTGAACCGACCTTCCCAGAATCGGCCCGAGCAGCCGTCCTCGCGGTTGGCCCAACGAGCAATGGGCTCGTTGAGCGCGCGCATGAACCAGCTGATAGAACCGAGGCGCTGACGAATGACGTCCAGGCGCTTGGCATTTCCGAGGAGAGCGAGGGTGGCGCGCTCGACACAGGCTGGATCGTCGCGATCACTGATCGAGCCGGGGAATAGCGCCAACCAGCGCTCTGCAACTTCCCTGTCTGTCCATTGCCAAGGCGTGACCGGATCGCTACGCAGTACTGCATGGACGTGGTTAGACATTACTGCGTATGCGAACACAGAAACAGCAAAGCTCTCTGCGAGTTGAAATATCCGGTCTTCGATCCACTGACGCCGATGCTCGAAGTTCTTGCCGGTTAGCTGGTCCACGCCGCAGAGAAAAGCACGACGCACGCACCGGCTTACACAATGGTAGAAGCCAGGCTCTTGATCGCTGACCAATTGGCTGCGTGGATACGTCATGGGCCAATGATGGCGAGAGATCCACCGTGGTGAAATCCTAAGATTGTCGTGTTGTGTTGTAGGAGATTTCCTGCAGATTATGGGTGTCCTGTTTCCGCGTCGGTGTCCTGTTTCCGCGTCCTGTTTCCGCGGCATGAGAACGATGTTCAACCTGCTCGGGCCGCTGACAAACCCCGCGCTGGCCCCCAACCAGGTGCTGGGCGTGTTCTCCGTCGACCTGGTCCGCCCCATGGCCGAAGTCATGGGCAAGCTCGGCAGCCGCCACGTCATGGTGGTGCACAGCCGCGACGGCCTGGATGAAATCTCGCCGGCCGCGCACACCCTCGTGGCCGAACTCAAGGACGGCGAGATCAGCGAATACGAACTCGACCCGGCCCGGTTCGGCCAGATCGCCGAGAGCCTCAAAGACCTGGCCGTGGCCGACGCCGCCGCCAGCCTGGCCATCATCGAATCCGTGCTCGGCGGCCAATCCGGTCCCGGTCACGCCATGATCGCGCTTAATGCCGGTGCCGCCATCCACGTCTCCGGCCGGGCCGACAGCCTGGCCGAAGGCATCGCGCGCGCCAGCGAAATCCTCTACCAGGGCAGGGCGCTGGAGCGCCTGCGCCGCTACGCCGAACGGAGCCAGAACCTGTGAGTGCCGACATCCTCAAGACCATCCTCGAGGCCAAGCGCGACGAAATCGAACGCCACCGCGCCGACCGCACCCTCGAAGAACTCAAGGCAATAGTTGGCGACATGCCCCCCTGCCGCGACTTCGCCGGCGAACTCAAGACCCGCGCCGCCGCCACCCAGGACGCCGTCATCGCCGAAATCAAGCGCGCCTCACCCTCTGCCGGCATCATCAGAAAGGACTTCGACCCCGAAGCCATCGCCAAAAGCTACGAGGCCGGCGGCGCCACCTGCGTGTCGGTGCTCACCGACGAAGGCTTCTTCGGCGGCCAGACCGCCTTCCTGGTCGAAGCCCGCAAGGCCTGCCGCCTGCCGGTGCTCAGAAAAGACTTCATCATAGACCCCTGGCAGGTCATCGAAACCCGAGCCATCGGCGCCGACGCCCTCCTGCTCATCGTCGCCGCGCTCAACGACGACCAGCTCGCCGAACTGTCCGAACTCGGCAGGGAACTGGGCCTGGCCGTGCTGGTGGAAGTGCATGATGAGGAAGAGATGGAGCGCGCACTCAACGTGCCTGGGGACCTGGTGGGGATCAATAATCGGGATTTGCACCGATTTGTCACCGACCTGGAGACTACGCTAAGGTTGGCGCCGATGGTGCCGAAAGGTCGGTTGGTGGTTTCGGAGAGTGGGATTCATTCGCAGGAGGATGTGAAAAGGCTGCAGGATGGGGGGATTGGGGCGTTTTTGATTGGGGAGTCACTGATGCGTCAGCCTGATCCGGGTGAGGCGCTGGGGCATTTGCTGGCATGAATCAAAATTGGCACATTATTCCCATTAGCGTTTGTTATGCGGCGGTAGAATTCGACCCGTGAAAACAACACGGTATTTCGACGCAACCCGGTCCCGTCCCGATCGGGCAAAAATTGAGGACGAATGGATTTTGCGGGTCATAGAACGCCCGGAGCACGAGCATGTCCAAGAAGATCAGCGAGTACGGCGCTGGGCCCGGATACCGGAGGCTGGAGGTCGCTACCTTCGCGTGATTTTGCTTCCGGATCGAGAGACGGTCCATAATGCTTTTTTCGACAGAGGTTTCAGGCCATGAAAGTGCAGTACTTCGAGGACACGGACACCCTCTACATAGAGTTTCAGGGTCGAGAGATCTCGGAAACCCGAGACCTGGACGAAAATACGATTCTTGACCTGGATTCAGAAGGGAACGTGTGCGCAATTACCTTTGAGCATGCCAGTAAGCGCACCGACATGAGCCATCTGCATATAGAAGGCATAGCCGCCTAACAATGCATTCAACTCGGGCGCCGGCAAAGATCCGGTGCGCGAATGGTTAAAGAAGCTGCCACGGGACGATTGACGAACGATCAGAAAACCAGGACACCCAAGATTCTGATGGCTGCTGCAACGCAAAGGCGGCTGGCTGGGCGTTGAAGTTTTCATAGATTTCGCTCGGAACCGCCGAGATTGGGCGTTTTGAGCCTTTGGGAGGTCAGTTGGGGCCGAAACTTTGCACGGGCGGGCGTCCGGTGCATGCCGGAGGTTCTCGGTCAGATCAGGGTGAGGCTACCAGGGCAGTGGCTGTTCGCGCAGCTTCTGGAGTGCGAATTCCCCGGAAACACCTTTCATCCAGCGCTGGCCCAACTTGGCGGCCTTGAGTATTAGTGATTCGGCAGAGCCGATGGCGCGGTAGTAGTTGCTTTCGATCCCTTGGACACGCCGCATCCACTCGCCTGGATGCTTGGCGACGTTCCAGAGACTTTCCGGCGGTATTTCTTCAGTCGCGGAGAGTTTGCCGCGCTTTTTGGGATGTGCCTGGAGCCCGGTCCATCGGACCAGTTCAATGTAGCTGGATTCCGTGAGATCCGAGAGGGTGCCTGCATCGAGCCCGGCGACAGGCTTGAGTGCTTCCTCCTGCTTCCCTTTGCCCAGTGCCTTTGCAATGGCCGATTGAGCTGATTCGAGTCGGTGCCGGACCGAGGTGTGCGCGGAGTCGCGAAGCGTCTCGCACATGCCGGCACGGACCGGATTCAAATCAACGTAGGCCATGCAGGAAAGAACGGCTTGATCGTCCAGCAGCGCCTGACACTTGAACCGGCCTTCCCAGAATCGGCCCGAGCAGCCGTCCTCCCGATTGGCCCAACGAGCAATGGGTTCGTTGAGCGCCCGCATGAACCAGCTGATTGAACCGAGGCGCTGACGAATGACGTCAAGTCACTAGTGTCCGGTTAAAAGTGCTCTGAATCCCGAAAATCGCATGTTTTACAGCACATTACAAGCGGAAAAAGGTGTCCCCGATTTGAACGCGGAGTTCGCGGTGTATAACCAAGCCGATACCGTGCCCTCCGGAGTGGCAAATGAACATCGGCAAGACGCTTTTTGCTCAGATTATGGATTTCCTTCCCTGGAAGACTTTCCACCGCACCGTCGACCGATACGACGGCAACCGGCGAGTGCGAACTCTGAGCTGCGCCGAACAGTTCCGCTGTATGGCCTTTGCCCAGCTGACCTACCGCGAGAGCCTGCGGGACATCGAAGCCTGTCTCCAGGTTCAGTCTGCAAAGCTTTACCACATGGGCTTTCGCCAGCCGATTCGTCGAGCAACTCTTGCCGATGCAAACGAGTCGCGAGATTGGAGAATTTACGGCGACTATGCCCAGCATCTGATTGCACAAGCGAGAAGCCTCTATGTCGACGAATCCATAAGCTCGGGTCTTCCCGATACGGTTTACGCACTCGACTCAACCACCATCGACCTATGTCTGTCGATGTTCCCATGGGCACCATTTCGCACGGCAAAAGCGGCAGTCAAACTTCATACCCTGCTGGATCTGCGCGGATCGATTCCCAGCTTCATTCATATCTCCGACGGCAAGCTGCACGACGTCAATGTTCTAGACTTGCTGATTCCGGAGGCAGGTTCGTTTTACGTGATGGATCGGGCCTACCTGGACTATGCTCGACTATTCAATCTGGCCCAGGCCGGCGCCTTCTTTGTAATCCGGGCCAAATCAAACCTGGACTTCCGGCGGGTCTATTCTGCTGCTACAGATCGGCAAGCTGGGCTGATCTGCGACCAAACTATTGCGCTCTGCGGCCAGCGTCCAAGCAAGTACTATCCTCAACACTTGAGACGCATTCGCTTCAAGGACCCGGAAACCGGAAAGACCCTGGTATTTCTCACCAATCAGTTCCAACTCCCGGCTCTTACGATCTGCGCGTTGTACAAAAGCCGGTGGCAGGTCGAGCTGTTCTTCAAGTGGATCAAGCAAAATCTCCGTATCAAGTGCTTCTTCGGCCGATCGGAGAACGCAGTCAAGACACAAATTTGGATTGCTGTGTCGACCTATGTGCTGATCGCCATCATCAAAAAGCGTTTGGACCTCGATATTTCGCTGCACGCAATGCTACAGATTATCTCCATAACTGTATTTGAAAAAACACAGTTGAAACAGGCGGTTACGATCGACCGAAGCGATCTGGATCAGATCAAAGACGGTAACCAATTGAATCTATTCGGCTTTTAAACCGGACACTAGTGACGTCAAGTCTCTCGGCGTTCCCAAGAAGCGCGAGGGCGGCCCGCTCCACGCAGGCCGGATCGTCACGGTTACTGATCGAGCCGGGGAATATCGCTAACCAGCGTTCGGCAACTTCCCTGTCTGTCCATTGCCAGGGCGTGACCGGATCGCAACGCAAAACCACGTGGACATGATTTGACATTACCGCATATGCAAATACGGAAATGGAAAAGCTATCTGCAAGCTGGAATATCCGATCCTCGATCCACTCACGCCGATGCTCAAAGTTCTTTCCGGTAAGCTGGTCCACCCCGCAGAGAAAAGCACGACGCACGCACCGGCTTACACAATGGTAGAAGCCAGGCTCTTCATGGCTGACTAGTTGGTGGCGTGGATAAGTCATGCGGCAATGATGGCTTGAGACCGGGAGCCGGTAAATCCTTAGATTGCCGATTCGTGCTGTAGGAAATTTCCTGCAAATTGTGGGTGTCCCGGATTTTGTGGATGTTTTGGATTCCCTCTTGGGATTCCCGCTTGTTGCAGCTTGACAAGTTGCGTTGAAGTCCCATAGGATTTTCCTTGGGCAGGGTTGACGAACGTTGGATGTCAATGGCAATAGGAGGAGAACCAAATGAAGTATCTTTCAAGTTTTCTGATCCTACTGGGGTTGGGGCTTGCCGTTTCGGTAGATGAGGCACGCGCCACTCCTACCCATGAGTGCTCTAGCGGGTGCTTTATTGTCACCTGTAGCGGAGGTGGGGACTGCAGTCTCTACTACTGTTCAGGCGCCACCGGCTGTGACAAGATCACAGATTTTATCCGTCCGAATTCTAGCCCTGTTCCGAATCCTGGAGAAATGTCTTCAACGCAATCGGGGCATGAAGGGATTCAATTTGACTCAATTGCTGGAACAGCGAGTCAGCCGGGTTCGGGGCCGAGTTGCGGAATGAATCCATGCACGGTCCGGCTGTGTGACGCCGATTATTGCGAACTATGGGGTTTCAGAAACGGATCAGCCTATCAACTCGGCTCGGGTCAGAACCTCGATGCTTGGTTTGAAACGCTGAGCGAGGAGTTCGTGGACTAAACAGCGAGTCGGTTTACCAGCAAGTATGCCGTCTTCATTAATTGAGACACCAGTTCGTCAACTTGCCAGTGCCGCGGCCAATCGGTCGCGGCATTTTAATACCGAAAAACTGGGCCACACTACTTGGGCAGCTGGCATGCTTGAGTGGACCGCGAAAGACGGTCAGCTAGTGATTGGCAGCCTCCTCGTCGGAGAGGTCCTGGATGGCGCCTGATAGGAAAACCAGGACACCCACGATTCTGAGGACGCAAACCAGGACACCCAGAGTGTTAGCAACGCCCTGGGGGACGCAAACCAAGACACCCAGAGTGTTAGCAACGCCCTGGGAGAAAACCGGGACACACATTTTTTGAGGAAAACCAGGACACCCACGATTCTGATGGCTGATGCAGCGCAAAGGCGGGTGGCTGGGCGTCGAAATTCTCATTAAATTCGCTCGGAACCGCTAAAGAACCAGAGGACGTCGGAAAACCAGGACACCCACGATTCTGATGGCTGATGCAGCGTAAAGGCGGGTGGCGGGACGTCGAAATTCTCTTGAAATTCGTGTGGAATCGCCGAGATTGAGCGTTTCGAACCTTCGGGCGGTCAGGTGGGGCCGAAAATTTGCACGGGTTGGCGTCCGGTGCATGCCGGAGATTCTGGGTCAGATCAGGGTCGGGTTACCAAAGGCTGGGATGTTCCCGCAGCTTCTGGAGTGCCAACTCCCCGGAAACACCCTTCATCCAGCGCTGCCCCAGCTCGGCGGCCTTGAGCATCAGTGATTCGGCGGAGCCGATGGCGCGGTAGTAGTTGTTCTCTGTTCCTTGGACACGCCGCATCCACTCGCCTGGATGCTTGGCGACGTTCCGGAGGCTTTCCGGCGGCATTTCTTCAGTCGCGGAGAGTTTGCCGCGCTTGTCGGGATGGGCTTGGAGCCCGGTCCATCGGACCAGCTCGATATAGCTGGATTCCGTGAGATCCGAGAGGGTGTCTACATCGAGCCCGGCGACAGGCTTGAGTGCCTCCTCCTGCTGCTCTTTGCCCAATGCCTTTGCAATGGCCGATTGAGCTGATTCCAGTCGGTGCCGGACCGAGGTGTGCGCGGAGTCGCGAAGCGTCTCGCACATGCCGGCACGGACCGGATTCAAATCAACGTAGGCCATGCAGGAAAGAACGGCCTGCTCATCCAGCAGCGCATGACACTTGAACCGGCCTTCCCAGAATCGGCCCGAGCAGCCGTCCTCCCGATTGGCCCAACGAGCAATGGGTTCGTTGAGCGCCCGCATGAACCAGCTGATTGAACCGAGGCGCTGACGAATGACGTCAAGTCTCTCGGCGTTCCCAAGAAGCGCGAGGGCGGCCCGCTCCACGCAGGCCGGATCGTCACGGTTACTGATCGAGCCGGGGAATATCGCTAACCAGCGTTCGGCAACTTCCCTGTCTGTCCATTGCCAGGGCGTGACCGGATCGCAACGCAAAACCACGTGGACATGATTTGACATTACCGCATATGCAAATACGGAAATGGAAAAGCTATCTGCAAGCTGGAATATCCGATCCTCGACCCACTCACGCCGATGCTCGAAGTTCTTTCCGGTAAGCTGGTCCACCCCGCAGAGAAAAGCACTACGCACGCACCGACTTACACAGCATAGGCGATGAAGCACTTGCGGTTTGCGCGAAACGCGCAAGAAGCGAGTGCGGAATGCCGTCATGCGTGGTAGAAGCCAGGCTCTTCATTGCTGACTAGTTGGTGGCGTGGATAAGTCATGCGGCAATGATGGCTTGAGACCGGGAGCCGGTAAATCCTTAGATTGCCGATTCGTGCTGTAGGAAATTTCCTGCAAATTGTGGGTGTCCCGGTTTTATCTCGCGGTTTTATCCCGGTTTTACGCTCGATCCGCGATAAGGCTAAGAAGCGCATAGGTTATGCCATTACCGCGGGACAAGTTATGGTGTGGGACCCACCGCCCGGATGGGCTACAGCGTTCGCCCCTTTACAACCCGCTTTTCCAGATCGCGCAAGGCGGCCGGATTCTCCAGCGGGTTTTCGGTAAGCACTAGGAAGCTGGCCTCATGGCCGACCGCCAGGCGGCCGACAGACCGGCCCGGGAAGATGGCCCGGGCGGTGTCGCGAGTGAGCATGTTGAACAACTCTTTGGGGGTGAACACGTCCAGCCCCTGGAGGTACTCGTGTTCGGTGAGCACGTCGGCATCGAAACGATCCGAGCCGATGATGACCGGGACGCCGGCCTTGCGCAGGTGCGCCAGGTTCTCCTTCTGCAGTGCACGCACCTTGTCGCGCTGTTCGTCGTCGGCATCAACGAACAGGTCGACCACGCTGGCAGTGGTTATCACGTAGGTCTCCTGCTCCGCGGCGCGTGCCACTGCACTGCTGCCGAGTCGATACGAGTCCGCCCCGTGTCCGTCCCACCAGTGGTACCCGGGGATGTGGGCGATGATGTCGACGCCGGCCTCGACGGCGACAGCGAAGTCGGTGGCGGATTCGACATGCGCCGCCACGCGCAAGCCCCGGGACTGGAGGTAAGGCACTAGTTTGCGGACCACGTCGTAGCGCAAGCCATTGACTCCGAAGTAGCGGTCCTTTCCACGGCGCGACTCATCCTCGCCGTGCACCATCACGATCTTGACCAGGTTTGCTTCGGTTGCCTTGACCAGCGGCCATTTGCCTTCGACTTCGTCGGGGCTGTCCATGGCGATCAGGGTCTGGTCGAGTATGTCTTCGGGCTTCGGCGGTTCTGCGCCTTCGTGAGGCGGCTGCAGCGCCATGCGCAGGGGATGCCCATCGGAGCTGGTCACACAGGCACTGGCAAGCTCGACCTGCAGCGGCGTCTCGGCCAGGGCATCTAGGGTTGCCGCTCTCGTCTGCCCGTTTCCGCACATCATCAGCGCATAAAGGATGCCGGCATCGACATATGCCTCACTGAATCGGCCGGCCAGCCACGGGTTCTGCAGGTTGTGGTTGTGCGCTTCGGCGTAGGGGGGAATGACATACTGCCCTTGGAGATCGACGATCTCGAAGTCCCCGTCCGGCACGGCATCGACGAAGCGGCCGTCGACCACGAACCGGGACCCTTCGACAAACTCGGTGCCGTCCCACCATCGACCATGGTCGTATCGGGTGGCGGCCTGCGAGTGGCCCATCATGCCGGCCAGAATCAGCGCTGCCAGGCAGGCAGCGACGGCGAACTGTAATCTCATGGTGAATCTCCGAGAATGATCCGATTTCGAATGCGGGCCTGGGCCCGATCCATGGGAGGAGCTTAATACGCCGGATCGGGAGGGACAATATGCCGATGGTCACTGGGCACCGTCGCAATGCCACCGGCTTTGGCCATGAGGGCCTCGGCCGATCCGATCGCGCGGTAGTAAAGGCTTTCGGTGCCCTGGACCTGGCGAATCCACTCCCTTGGATGGTTGGCGATTTGCCAGATATCAACCGGCGCGGCGCGCTTGCCGTCGGTCAGCGGACAGAGTTTGCCTCGTTTGTCCGATCTGGCCTGCTCGCCGGTCCATTGCACCAGCTCGATGTAGCTGCTTTCGCTCAGGGTCATCAGGGCATCGGCATCCAGCCCGGCGACGGTCTTGAGGGATCGGTTCAGGGTGGAACGGCCCGACCCGACCTGCTCTTCATGGTTAGTCCCTCGCGCTCACGCAGCCGACGCTGGATGGTTGTGTGGTCCCGTTGGAATTCAGGCAATGGGCTGCTTATACTTCCTATACCTTATATCCGCGTACCGGAGGCGTTCGGTCACTGCCCGGAGACTATGAGTGCCGCATGAGCTTTTCAATTCTGAACGTGGCTGAAACCGCAAGAATCATGGGAAAACAGGAGGCCTTATGAACCAGCGCGGGCGTGAAGAAAAGTCGGAACCGACCACGCCGCAGCCAAGGGGGCCATCGCTGAAATCGCTGTTCTTCGGCTTCACCGATCTGCTTTTCAACCTGGATTCTCGGTTGTGGCAGACCTTGATCGGACTGGTCTGGCGACCGCTGGAAACCAACCGCCGCTATTTCGATTCGGGCGATACCGGCTGCTCAATCCGCTCAAGCTTCTGACCGGATTGTGCGCGCTGGCAGTCGTGATCATGGCAGTGCTGCCGGGGGTACCCTCATTCAGTGAGATGTTTGAAAGCCTCCATCCGGAGATCATGGCCGAATTACGCGCCGAGATCGAGAGCGAGAACGTGCCCTGGCCGCAGTTCACCAGCACACTGGACCAGCGCATGAGCATGCTCAATGCGCCGATGATGCTACTTATTGCCATCCCGATGATTTTCTATTTCAAGCTGATCCGCCGCGATCGCCCGCTGGTCGAGCACGCGGTGTTCACCCTTAACTGCTGCAATGTTTACGTCCTGTTCCTCATCCTTGGCTTGCCGATTTACATGATGGAGCTGGGCTTGATGCTGGCCTCGTTGCTGCCGTTGCTGCTGGTGCCCTACCTGCTGGCCGGACTGTGGGCGTTTTACTACTCCACTCCTGGCCGATTTGCCTTGGTCTCGTTCGGACTGCTTGCGGTAGGCGTGATCGGCTACGTGGTCGCGGCCAACATCGCGATCTTCATCGGGTTTTTCTGGGCCTCCCACAGCGTGATGGGCTGACCGGCGCGGCTAGCCCACAGGAAAGTGGCGCAAAACCAGGACACCCACGATTCTGATTGAGCAAAACCAGGACAAAACCAGCAGGACAAAACCCAAAACCAGGACACCCACGATTCTGATGGCTGATGCATCGTAAACGCGGGTGGCGGGGCGTAGGAGTTCTCATGAAATTCGCTCGGAAATACTGAGATTGGGTGTATTGAGTAATCGGACAGCGAAGGGAGGCCAGAGATCAGCACGGGCTAGCGTCCGGTGCATGCCGGATATTCTGGGCCAGATTGGGGTAGGGCTACCAGGGCAGTGGTTGTTCGCTCAGCTTCCGTAGCGCGAACTCCCCGGAAACACCTTTCATCCAGCGCTGGCCCAATTCGGCGGCCTTGAGCATCAGTGATTCGGCGGCGGTGGTTGTCAAGATAGAAGTCGCCTTTTCCATACTCATGCAGCCTGACTTTCCGGCTGCTTTTCCTTTTCCGGGTTCAACCACACGGCTCCTGCCGGAGACCAGTTGCGGGTATCCCCACTCCAGCGCTGTGGATGCTTGTCCCGCGCCGCTTGATAGACGGCATGGCGTTTGGCCAGGATCTCAATGTCCTGTCCAGTGTGGCGCTGGTGCGGGGTGACGTAGTTGATCCCGCGATGCTTGTGCTGATGGTTGTACCACTCGACAAAGCGCGCGACCCACTCGCGTGCCGCTTCCAGCGAGGCAAAGCCAGTCTTCGGGAAGTCCGGCACATACTTGCAGGTTCGGAACAACGATTCGACGAAGGCATTGTCATCACTGACCCGCGGTCGGCTGAACGAGGCCGTGATACCCAGCTTGCCGAGCATGACCTGGACGGTCTGACCTTTGATCGGGCTGCCGTTATCACCATGGAGGACCAGCGGTTGATCGACGCAGCCTTCCCGCCAGACCGTCTGCTGCACCAGCTCACTGGACAGCACGGCACTCTCGCTATCATGCACTTCCCAGCCTACGATCTTGCGGCTGAACAGATCCATGATCAGGTACAGGAAGAAGAAGCGCCCACGGATATCGGCCGGCAACCAGGTGATGTCCCAACACCAAACGGTGTTGGGCGCATCGGCACAGTGCGTCGCTGGCGGCCGGGCCGCTGCAGGCTTGCGGGCACGACCGCGATGGTGCTGCTGGTCCTCGTCATTCAGTACGCGGTAAAAGCTCGACTCAGAGGCCAGGTAGCGGCCCTCGTCGGCCAACTTCGGCACGATCTGGCCCGGCGGCATGGAAGCGTGCTCGGGCTCGTTGCAGACCGTTACAATCGCTTGCCGTTCTTCAGGCTTGAGCGCGTGAGAAGGCAACGGGCGCACTGCCTCAGGCCGTTTGTCGGCGCGCACGCCGCCATCAGCCGTCCAGCGCTGATAAGTGCGTGCCGTGATGCCCAGCACCTGGCAGGCGGGCCTGAGACGGGCGCCAGCGGTTCTGGCCTCGTCGATCAGCTCAACAGCTTTCTGGCGATCCGGGGTGCTGATCATTCGTCCTCTCCGTCCCCCCAGATCGCCCGGGCTTTTTTTGACAAGGTAAGCAAGGCAGCCGTCTCCGCCAGGGCCTTTTCCTTGCGTGCCAGATCGCGCTCGAGTTCGCGCATCTTCCGGCGTTGTTCCCGGTCAGCCTTCACTTGGCTGGCGGTGCGTTCCTCGGCCCAGTCGTTGGCCTGCTCGCAGGCCCGACGCCAAGCAGCCAGCTGCTCAGGATACAGGCCGCGCTTGCGGCAGTATTCCGAGCGCTCAGACTCGTTCATCGAAGCCGTTTCAATCACGGCCGCGAACTTGTCCCGAGCACTCCAGCCCTGGGCGTCAGATCCGGCATCGGGGTACAGCTCTCCGCGCTCCCGAGCCTGCTTGCGCCACAAGTACACCGTCGGCTCAGAAATGCCTTCCTCAGCGGCGACTTCTCGGACCGTTCGATTATGTGGTGGGCACAATTTGGCCAGCACTGATTTTCTGCGTTCTTCTGAATACTTCACTGTCAGCTCCTGTCCGCCCCCTCTTGGAGACTATTTTAGAGGAGACGACAACTATCCTGACAGAGGGGGGGGTCGACGTTGGCGAAGTGGGCGGTGTCGGTAAACTGAGAGTCGGCCTCATCCTGGTGGGCAATCACGCTTCGGGCCTTAGCCGAGTGATCATCATCGCCAATCAGTGAAATCACCTCGTCGCTGCCTTCCTCTTCCCAGATACTATTAAACCGGCAACGAAATACCTATGGTATTCGTTGCACGGCATTTGCGGCGCATGTCCGCCTGAACTTCTGGAATGACGGATTCGGAGAGCATTACCACTTCCGGCCAGTGTGACGGCTTCGAGTTCGCGCCGGGCGAACTTGACCCCAAAGTGTTCTCTGATCGCTTCGAGCAAAAACAAACACCTGGGTCGAAAGAAAAGGGAATGCATTTTCAACCCCCGAGCGGGAGATGGAGAATGAAAATCAGATACTTAGAGGGTTTTCGAACCCACCGGAAGTGCAATAGAACCTCGTTTTTTCGCTGGGCGTACACATTGAGGCACCCCGGCCTCGTGACGAGGCCGGGGTAAGCAAAGGCGTTTTATAGTCGGATCCAGGCGTCCTGCCAGTTGGAGCCGGTACCCGGTGCGTAGTGAGCAGGACTGTTGACATTGCACCAGCCACCCTGCGGGAACGGCCGGCATCGATAGAGATTGTCATCGCTACCCAGCACGATTGTGTCGCCCGGCTGGTAGCTTCCGATTCCGTCGGGATAGACATAATCGTAGTCATCTGGATCTCCTGGATCCTCATCAAGACCATACGAGGCAACCAGAGTGACACCACTGTAAGAGGCATAGCCGCGTAGCATGATGTGCCAAACTCCGGCTTGCGGGTTGTCGAAGGTGCAAGTTTCGTTGTTGCCCCAGCGGTACGGACGGCAATCCCAGTCCGCGATGGTCGGTGGTGAACCGTGACGGACGTAAAGGTCGGCATCGCCGGAACCGCCGCTGATGCTGACTTCCAGATTCTCGGCACCTTGCGGTACTTGAATGAAGTAGAAAGTTTCCGAACCCAAGCTGCCCGACAGGTCGGTAACCGGCACATCGTTCTGCAGCTCGTTAGGTTCAGGATCGGGATCGGGATCCGGATCAGGGTCAGGATCCGGGTCGGTGGTGCCGAACAGCGAGTACACCAGCCTGTTGGGTGAGCCCGAGCCGATGCCGCTCAGGCGACCGGTGGTGGCATTGCTGTAAACGGCGTTTTCCACCTGTGCCGGCGAGGCATCGGGGTTGTTGGCCAGGTATAGCGCGGCGACGCCGGCAACATGAGGCGAGGCCATGGAAGTACCGCTGATGGTGTTGGTGGCGGCGTTGCTGGTGTGCCACGGGGCAGTGATGTTGCTGCCTGGCGCGAAGATATCCACGCAATTGCCCCAGTTGGAGAAGCCGGAGCGGCTGTCATTGCTGGTGGTGGAACCCACGGTAATAGCGGCCGAGGACCGTGCCGGCGAGACGTTGCAGGCACTTTGATTCTCGTTGCCGGCCGCCACCACCACGGTGACACCGGCATTGCGCATGCGCGTCACGGCGCTATCAGTGGCCGCGGAGGCGCCACCGCCCAGGCTCATGTTGGCCACCGCCGGCTTGTTGTGATTGGCTGCCACCCAGTCCATGCCAGCAATGATGCCGGAAAAGGAGCCGGAGCCCTGGCAGTTGAGCACGCGTACCGGCACGATGTGCGCGGCCTTGGCAACGCCCCAGGTCGAACCGGCCACCGTGCCGGCCACATGGGTGCCGTGACCGTTGCAGTCGTTGCTGCCTCGGCCGTCATTGATCGCCGTATAGCCACTGGTAACCCGACCGCCGAAGTCATTGTGTCCGGGTCGTACTCCAGTGTCGACGATATAGGTGTACACATTCGACGCCGTGGTCTCGTAGACGTAGGTGCCGTTCAACGGCCGATCGCGCTGGTCGATACGGTCCAGGCCCCAGGTGGCATTGGGCTGAGTGCTTTGTGACAGCTCGACGATGCCGTCTTCCTCAATATAGGCGATGCGCGAGTCAGTCAGGAACTGCTCCAGCGCGTCGTCGTCGGCGCGTACCACAAAGCCAGGCAGTACATGGCGATAAGTGCGTACAACCTCGGCGTTGTATGAAGCGGCCATCTGACCGGCAACGCTGGCGATGCCAGCTTCCCAGTTGTCTCCCGAGCCCAATGCGGAAAGCTCCTCGTGCAGGACCACGATGTATTGCTTCTCAATGGGGTTTGCAGCGAAGTGGAGCTCCACTCCGCCCTCGGTGCTGGTGTTGGCCGAGGCCATACTGGCAAGGGCCAGCAAGCTCGCACCGGCTAGGGCTGATAAAATGCATTTCTTCATCTAAATGAACTCCCGTTTTTTACAAAACGTTTAAGTAGCTCGGCCGGCCCCAAAAGCAGGGATCGGCTTCATTGGTGATTTCCCTCAAGTGACGCTTCCCCCTTCGACAACGTATCGAAGGACCGTCATAGCCTTGGCAGAGGCTATCCGTGTTTTGTAGGCCGTCATGCCGGGCTTGCGCCTTCAGTAAACGCACAAATTCCCCTCAAATCTTTCTCAAAGCTTTCTACATTGAGCTGTCTATCACATGGTCAATGCCTAATCGTTAGGTCCGTCACATTTGCTGCCAGGCGCCAAAGGGAGTAAGCTGCGAAGCAGTCGATTCGACTGTGGGGCCTTCATGGGATTTGGCTTTGAGGCACCTTGGCCGGCCGATACGGTGGAATTGCGTATTGGCCAATTGTGCCTAGATCTTCGTTACCGCAAAGTGGTCCGGCCTGGCAAGGAGGTGGAGTTGCCGTGCCGGATGTTTGAGCTGCTGTTGCTGTTTGCCGCCGAGCCCGGTGTGCTGCACACTCGCGAGGAACTGTTGCGCCGAGTGTGGGGTGAGGTGGTTGTGGGCGATGCCAACCTAACGCAGAGCGTCTCCATGCTGCGCAAAGCGCTGGGCCGCAAACGCCGCGACTGGATTCGGACGGTGTCGCGCAGCGGCTACGTGTTCGAACCGCCCGAATCACCAGTAGCGGTTGGCTCGGAGCATACGCTGGCAGAGCCAGGGCGCTCTTTCCACCCACCGCGTGGGTGGCACCTGGGGCTGGCTGCAGCGGCCGTTGTTGTGGGCATGGCGGTGCTAGCCAGCGTTGCCCTGCATCACTTGGGGCGGTCTGATCAAACACTGCCGGAATCGGTGGCGTTGGTTGTTCTGGGCGAAGAGGGCCACCACACTGAGGTTGCGCAGGCTGCGCGTCTACTGGAAGTGTGGTTGGGCTGGAAACTGGATCTAGTGCCATCCGTTCGTCGCCTGCACATGCCGCATTTTTCCAGCGCTTCCGACCACCATGTCCGCACCCGACTGATTACCCTTAGTGCCGGGCCGCTACCGCATGGCACCCAGCGCTACTACCTCCAGGCCCACGACAGTCAGTACGGTGGACATTGGCGCGTAGAAGGGCGGTCGGCCGAACTGGTTACGCTGGTCGAATCGTTGGCCAGCAAGATTGTCGCCGAGTTGGTTCCGGAGGCTGCCGGGAGCGACTGGCCTGCGATCAACCTGGAGCCAGACCAAGTTGCGCAACTGGTGGAGCTGGATAGGCTTACGCGGGTCCATCAGTGGTCCGCGGTGCTTGAGAAGGGCAAAGACTTGGCCGAACAAGCACCCGGCAGCGCCATGGTTCATCTCTACCTGGCCCGTGCCATGGGTGCAACGGGGCAGATGAGGGTGGCCCATGAATTCTTGCAGAAAGCGCGTGCACTGCTGGTTTCTGCACCCGATATCATCGATCCGGCCCTCACGTTGTGGGCCGGCACGCTGGGCGTGGAAAGCGAGCAGGCGCTGGAGGTGGCCGAGCAACTGACGGAACAATATTCCAGACGCACTGATCTGGCACGTCACCGCGCGGTGTTGCTAATGCTCAACGGTCGGCCAGCCGATGCCCTGGACTCAGCCCGATCAGCTAGCTGGTATTTGGAGCCGCCGGCCGAACGATTCCGTTGGCTACTATTGAAGTCTTATCTGCACTTGCAGAACGGCGACCTGCACGTGGCTGCCCGGCAGGCGGAACAAGCGTTGGATTTGGCCGTGGAAAGGAACTGGATGCTGGAACGGGGATTGGCCTCGCTGACCTTGGCCGACATAGACAGGGGCCGCAAGCTGGGCCGGATCGATGGCGACTACTACCGTCAGGCGGCAGACCTACTCAAGCAGTCCGGCGCTGAACTGCTGGCATTGCAAGCCGATCTGATGGCCAGCTTTGGTGAGGCCGGATCCAACAGCGACGCGGACCTCGACACCTTGTTGGCCAGGGCACGTGCCGCAGGTCAGACCATGCTGGAGTTCGACGCCTTGCGCATCATCGCCCATCGCCATTTTCATGAAGGCGATATCGACCGCTACCGCCGCTTGCTGGAGCAGTCAGCCTCAATGGCCGATGCCATGGGCAGTGACACCGCGCGCCAGTTCGCCTTGTTGGACGCGGTCAATGAGTCCTTTCTGCGTGGTGATATCGACAACATGCAGTCCGGCCTGAAACAACTGTCCGAGGGCGAGTTGCAGGGAGAGGCGCGGGCCTGGGTTCAACACTTCCGGGCGGCGGCACACTTAAGCCGTGGGGGGTTCGTTCATGCCCTGGATGTTCTGGACGAGACCGTCCTGGACCAGGCCGGTCCCGCCATTGTTCAGATTCGGGAGTGCTTGCGTGGCCGCATTTATCTGGCATTGGGAGAGCTGGTGGAAGCCCGGCGCAACCTGGAGCGCTGTGGCAACTCCGAGGCTTTGGTGCGACAACTTAGTGGCGCAGCCGGGCTGGCTCATGTAGATCTTCTGGCCGGAGACCGGCAGCGGGCCACAGAGCGTATGCAGTGGGTTGCGCAGAGTATGGAAGACCTCACCAGCGTGCCGGACCGCTGGGCCATCGCCATCGAACTGGGCGAGTTACTGGCCCGTAGCGGCGCAGCCGATCAGGCGTTGACACAGCTACAAGCGGTATTGCCCGCGCTGCACGATGCCGATTACCCCTGGCTGGAAAGCCTGGCGCTCACCGGGCTGGCCGAGGCCCACGCGGTTATGGGCAACCTGGAGGCCACCCATCAATACGTCAAGGCGGCCGAGCAGACAGCCAATGGTGAGTGTTGGTATGTGAACTACAGGCTGACCATGCTTGAAGCGGTTATCGCCCACATAGAGCAAGCCCATGACCAGGCCCACCAAATTCTGATTGGGCTACACGAACAAGCGTTGACTCGCGGCGACATACTGGTCCAAGTGCTTATCGACGATTTGCTCAGGCAGTGGGGTTACGTACCGGTTTGTGAAGCGTCCACCTGCGAAATCATGCGTTTGGAAAACGGCCTGCGCGGCGCCACCATGGAATGGCTGGTGCGCGGTTTGCCGACCAATGACGAAAACGCCGAAGATCGTAGCCTTGCCTGGCACTGACAATCACTGACAATCATTCCGGCTATTGCATACCATAATTAACCCGGCAGTCGTACAGCTCCGCTCCAGGGCTTTGTCGCTCCGCGAAGTCGCCCTTGCGCTCTCGCCTGCGCTGTTCGCGGATGCTGAGAAGCAAGCTGAATGTCAGCCGATTAACGATCTTAGGCCGGTCCATATTGGTCTTTCCCGTAGCTTGAGCATAATGCCAGCATTCGCCGGACTAGCCATACGGGACACGGCAAACTGCACGGCAGTTTGTCACACTGACGGTACTGGGCCGAGTGCCGCCCAAGGTTGTAGCACCACCTCAACTGGTAATTGCGGCCGGTTCCGTTGCGATTCGTAGTTGAACCCGCGTCCGGGTTATCGTCGTCGAACTCTACCCAGACACCCAACCACCCGCATATATTCTGTATAATCCGCGCACTCCGCTCGTGTTCCGCCTTTCCGGCCCCGGTTCGGCCCGGCTGTTGACGTTGCTTTCGAGATTCTGTCGCCCGGCAAGTGCCTGGTCGACTCCCAAGGTTGTTTGCCCATGAGTTTTCTGTATTCCGTGCGTCGGGACTGGTTCTCGAACGTCCGCGCCGACGTACTGGCGGGTCTGGTCGTGGCCCTGGCTCTGATTCCGGAGGCCATCGCATTCTCTCTGATCGCCGGGGTCGACCCCAAGGTCGGCCTGTATGCCTCGTTTTGTATTGCCGTGGTGATTTCCTTCACCGGCGGGCGACCGGGCATGATCTCGGCCGCGACCGGGGCCATGGCGTTGTTGATGGTGACCCTGGTTCGCGATCATGGCCTGGAATACCTGCTCGCTGCCACGCTGCTGACCGGCGTGTTGCAGATCATCGCCGGCTATTTCAAGGTGGCCGAGCTGATGCGCTTCGTCTCGCGCTCGGTGGTCACCGGCTTTGTCAACGCGCTCGCGATCCTGATCTTCCTGGCCCAGATTCCGGAGTTGATCAACGTGCCGGCCGCGGTCTACCCGATGGTGGTGGCCGGCCTGGTCATCATCTACGGGCTGCCGCGACTGACCCGGGCCATTCCCTCGCCGCTCATCGCGATCGTATTCCTGACCCTGGCGGCCGTGGCCTTCGGCATCCAGGTGCCGACGGTGGGTGACAAGGGTGATCTGCCCGATGCCCTGCCCACTTTCCTCCTCCCGGACATCCCCTGGACCCTGGAAACGCTGTGGATCATCCTGCCGGTGTCGCTGACCCTGACGGTGGTTGGCCTGCTGGAGTCCTTCCTGACCGCCCAGATCGTCGATGACCTGACCGACACGTCCAGCGACAAGCACCGCGAAGCCAAGGGCCAGGGCGTGGCCAACATCGTCTCCGGTTTTTTCGGTGGCATGGCCGGTTGCGCCATGATCGGCCAGTCGGTGATCAACGTGAAGTCCGGTGGCCGCGGCCGCCTGTCCAGCCTGGTGGCCGGCGTCTTTCTGCTGCTGATGGTGGTCTTTCTGAGCGACTATGTCGGCATGATCCCGATGGCCGCCCTGGTGGCGGTCATGATCATGGTCTCGATCGGCACCTTCAGCTGGCGCTCCATCATCGACCTCAAGCACCACCCCAAAACCTCCAGCCTGGTGATGATCGGCACCGTGGTGGTGACCGTCGCCACCCACGATCTCGCCAAGGGGGTGCTGACCGGAGTGCTGTTGTCGGCGCTGGGTTTTGCGCGCAAGGTCAGCCAGGTTCTGGTGGTCGAAAAGTCTTTGGAAGATGACGGCGAAACCCGCCGCTACACCGTCACCGGCCAGGTGTTCTTCGCTTCGGCCAGCGACTTCCTCGCCGCCTTCGACTTCCGTGAAGTGATCGAACGGGTCAGGATCGATGTCAGCTCGGCCCATTTCTGGGACCTGAGCGCCGTTGGTGCACTCGATCGTGTCATCCTGAAGTTTCGACGTGAAGGCGTCGAGATTGACCTTGTGGGCATGAACGAGGCGAGCCGGACCATGGTCGATCGACTCGGCGTGCATGACAAACCCGACGCCGAGAAGCTGCTGGGCCACTGACCGGAGCCATACCATGAGCAAACCCGCCTACATCATCCCCACCGACGGCAAGGTCATGGCCTGCCTCGATGCCTCCGCCTATACCGAGTCGGTGGTCGACCACGCCGCCTGGGCTTCGCGACGACTGGCTGCCGACCTGGTTTGCCTGCATGTACTGGATCGAAAGCCCGCCCGACCGGCACGGGCCGATTTCAGCGGCAATATCGGCATGGATACCGGTGTCGAACTGCTCGAAGAACTTGCTGAACTCGATGCCAAACAGGCCCGCCTGGCCATGCGCCGGGGTCGGGCACTGCTCGAACAGGCGCGTCAGCGCGCCAGCGATGCCGGCGCGATCAATCCCGACGGCCAGCAACGTCATGGCCCGCTCGCCCAGGCCCTGACCGAGCTGGAAGACAACGTGCGCTTGTTCGTGATCGGCAAGCGGGGTGAAGCGGCCGACTTCAACACCGGTCATCTCGGTGCCAACCTCGAGCGCGTGGTGCGCAGCGTCCATCGCCCGCTGCTGGTGACCTCCCGCAAGTTCCAGGCCGTCGAACGCTTCGCGATTGCCTTTGACGGCAGCGCCACAACGCGCAAGTGTGTGGAAATGGTCTGCATGAGTCCCTTGCTCAAGGGCCTGCCCTGTCACCTGATCGTGGCCGGCGACGAGACGGCGGCGCTGACCGAAGCATTGGCATGGGCCCGTACCGAACTCGAACAGGCCGGTTTCGAACCGGAAACCATCATCCAGCCCGGCAACGCCGAGCAGATCATCACCGAACAGATCGGCGAGCTCGACATCGGCCTGCTGGTCATGGGCGCCTACGGTCACTCCCGCATCCGCCACCTGATCGTCGGCAGCACCACCACCGCCGTGCTCCGCAGTAGCACCATTCCGGTTTTGCTGTTGCGCTAAGCGTCCGGTATCGTGAATTAAGCCAACGGCCGGGCTTGATCCCCAATGGTCTGACACCATGACCGACTTCCGCCAACTGAGCGAAGAAAAGCGCGCCGCGCCATCGGCTCGGCCGAAGCGCTGATGGCCAAGGCTGAGGAACTGGGCCAAGTGTGGATGAGGGGCGTGGCCGGTGAGGTGGCCAGAAAGTTTCTCCGAGAACGACCTATCTGACAGTCGATCTCAACTTGAATCCGACCTGCACCGTCCGTGCCGGATATCAGTGTGCCTGACGTTCGGGATTGTGGCCTTTCCAGGCCGGATCGCTTGGCAAATCCGACAAAGGAAGAGAACCGGGACACCCACGATTTACACGAAATTTCCTACAGCACTAAGCGGCAATCTGAGGATTTTTCGGCTCCCGATCTCACGCCATCATTGGCGCATGACGTATCCACGCAGCCAACTGGTCAGCGATGAAGAGCCTGGCTTCTACCATTGCGTGAGTCGGTGCGTGCGCCGCGCCTTTCTGTGTGGCGTGGACCAGTTAACCGGTAAGAACTTCGAGCATCGGCGCCAGCATAGGCAATGGAGCAGTTGCGGTTTCCGCGACTGGCGGAAGAAGCGAGTGCGGAATGCCGTTATGCGTGGATCTAGGATCGGATCTTCAAGCTGGCGAAGTCCTTCGCGGTGTCCGTTTATGCATACGCGGTCATGAGCAATCATTTCCATGCGGTTTTGCGTAGCGATCCCCGTGCGCCCTGGCAATGGCCCGATCGAGAGGTTGCTGAACGCTGGCTGTCCATCTTTCCCGGCTCCATTAGTGATCGTGACGATCCAGCCTGCGTGGAGCGAGCCACCCTCGCACTTCTTGCGAACGCCGAGAGACTTGACGTCATTCGTCAGCGCCTCGGTTCTATCAGCTGGTTCATGCGGGCGCTCAACGAACCCATTGCTCGTTGGGCCAATCGCGAGGATGGATGTTCGGGAAGATTCTGGGAGGGACGCTTCAAGTGTCAGGCATTGCTCGACCAGCAGGCGGTTCTGTCGTGTATGGCCTACGTCGATCTCAATCCGGTTCAGGCCGGGATGTGCGAGACGCTTCGCGACTCCGCGCACACCTCGGTCCGGCACCGACTGGAATCAGCTCAATCGGCCATTGCACAGGCTTTGGGCACAGGGTCTCAGGAGAAGGCACTCAAACCGGTCGCCGGGCTCGACGCAGACACCCTCTCGGATCTGACAGAATCCAACCACATCGACCTGGTCCGCTGGACCGGGCTCCAGGCCCATCCCGACAAGCGCGGCAAACTCTCCGCGACTGAAGAAATGCCGCCGGAAAGTCTCTGGAGCGTAGCCAAACATCCAGCCGAGTGGATGGAGCGCGTCCAGGGGACAGAGAGCAACTATTACCGCGCGATCGGTTCGGCCGAATCACTGATGCTGAAGGCCGCCGAACTGGGTCAGCGTTGGATGAAAGGTGTTTCCGGGGAATTCGCACTCCAGAAGCTGCGGGAGCACCCCCTACCCTGGTAGCCCCCTTTAATCTGACCCAGAATCTCTGGCATGCACCGGACGCCAGCCCGTGCAAAGTTTCGAACCCAACTGACCTCCCAAAGGCTCAAAACGCCCAATCTCGGCGGTTCCGAGCGAACTCTAGGAGAATTTCAACGCCCAGCCACCCGCCTTTGCGCTGCATCAGCCATCAGAATCCTGGGTGTCCTGGTTTTTCGCTGCCGCCATCCAAAACCCCTTTCCGGGTCAACTGAACAAGCGGCCAAGCTTAGTGGCAACCGGCCAAAATAGTTGTCGTCCACCGGCCAAAGTAATTGTCGCTCAATAGTGCGGGCATGCAGGGCTCTCAACGTGCAACGGCACTGGTGCTATCCGGACCGACTGCAGCGCAACCGGACTGCGGCGCCAGCGGGCAATGGCCTCGGGTTGTCGGAAGCCGAAGGCAGGGCGTCTATACTTCCTTTACGCCTACGAGATACTGCACCCACTCGGACCTCCGAATATCATCTCTGGGCGGCAACTTGGTGCTCGGAAACATCGGGGGGGGCAGGCTGGCCAACGACCAAATCAACGGCGACGGTACATCGCCAATTGAGTTGCGACCTGTTCATAAAACGCAGTAAACGCCTTATACTCAATCGGTGTGGAGGTTTGATAGATGGCATCAAAAATATCAATTGGTTGGTAGCAACCGGGGCTCGACTCAATCATTGACACGCAGTGCCGCAACACCATCGGATGGTGCTGCCCACGACAGCCACCTAATTCTGCGCAGATCAGCGCCTTACCAACCAACCATGTCATCATCGGTGTATAGTAGACCAACGTGTCGGGGTCACTGGAGATTGGCGGTGCAATGAGTTCTGAACCACTCATTATCATTGCACCAAGAGCACCGTGCACCCCATTTTCATCGATCCGCTTCAGTGCCTGGTCCAGTCGGTTCATGACTAATTCGAGAGCATAGTCAGTGGAATTCGCGTGGTGTAGCTCACGAATCTCATCTCGTTCAAGCACACGACTTTGATACTCGTGCGATGGAAATTCCTCGACGTCACCCGACGACCGGCCCTCAAACCCAAGAATGATTTCCTCCGAGAAACCGGCACACAAGCGGGCAAAATTTACCAATTCATCCGAGCCAGGCACAACTTTGCGAAGTTCATCAACCCGGACAGTCGCCCTTGAATAGGGTTCTGCCTTTTCACAGTACCGAGCCCATTGCGCGAGATTGGCGCGCTCCTCACGATCAGTCCATCCGTATAGGGAACTAGCCTGAGCAAATATTTCGACAAGCCGCTCCCCGCTGGAGAATGGGTCAGGGCCAGGCTGAACTTGCCGAACTTCATCCGTCGTCGTGACCACCCTTCGCTTGAAGCCTAATGAATCTTCCGCCGATCCCAAGGAATCCACCATGCCAATCTGTTCGTCAGCATCATTTGGAACTGGCTCCACGAGAAGCGATTCGTGCTTGCCTGTCAAACCTTGAGGCTCGAAGGTCAGCCACCACCCGAGGGTGATGGCTGTAACCAAGCCTAGGCTGAGCAACCCAATTCTAACCATTCTGAATTTTGCTTTAGTTGAGTCATTCATTCCAAAAACCTCAATCCATCATTACGCGTCAAGAGCATAACTCCAATCCATCCTGCGACAGTCACGGATTAATGAGCGCATCAATGAAGTTATCGAATACGTCTTGATCAGAAAAATTGGGGTTTGCCGCCCCATAGAGATTCCAGTTCACTTGTGCAACTTGCCATGGAATCATCGAGCCAATGGGGTTGGGATGGTGAAGCCCTGTTTGCCGAAAGGTTTGAATATCTACAAGTGCCCAATCAATGGTCAGCTGGTGTACGCTATTGGCAAGATCTGCGAGCTGCTGAGCAGTTATTGCAATATTCCCAATCCTGACATATCCAAGTGGCCCACCACTGCCCAGCCCACCGAATTGCTCATCCCTCCCGACCCTGGTTCCGCCACCGCCGCTGCTGACAAACCCCCACACCATAAACGCTGGTCGCTTCGCCACAACGATGATTCTATCAAGCTCCTCGATCCCAGCCGAAAAAGGACAAAGACCTTCCACACAACCATTTTCATCCGGGGGGGGGCAAAAGGAAATCGCCGGGGAGGATTGGCTCATTGTAGGCGCCAGAATCAAAGGTCGACCATACAAGTTCATACGTTGATGTCAAACTATCTTCCGCGATCTTCTCGTAGAATCCTAGATTCTGCGCGCTCGCGGCATGAGAAAAAAGAAACACAGTTGCAAACAGGGCAATATATGCCGTACGCCTAGCTTTAATCATGATTCGATCTCCCTAACTATTTTAGTATTGAAACGGAAAGCAGTTGCATACCGGAGATCATGTGTTGGGTCACCAACGCGAACTGAAAATTTGCCAGCGAACCACGCCGTTAGTACCGCAGTACCACACACTCATCCCCTAGATTTTTTTAACACATTGAATTGACGATTGTCAAATCCACCCAAATTCCCCCGGAAACAGGACACCCATAATCTGCAGGAAATCTCCTACAACACAACACGGCAATCTTAGGATTTCACCACGCTGGATCTCTCGCCATCATTGGCACATGACGTATCCACGCAGCCAACTGGTCAGTGATGAAGAGCCTGGTTTCTACCATTGTGTAAGCCGGTGCGTGCGTCGTGCTTTTCTCTGCGGCGTGGACCAGCTAACCGGCAAGAACTTCGAGCATCGGCGTCAGTGGATCGAAGACCGGATATTCCACCTTGCAGATAGCTTCGCAGTCTCTGTATTCGCATATGCTGTAGCGCAGGCTAAGCCGCCGGGTCGGATTGCGCGCTAGCGCAAGAAGACCCAAGGTGTGCCGTTTAGCGCGTGTCGAATCATGTCCATGTGATTCTGCGCAGCGATCCGGGTGCGTCCTGGCAGTGGACAGACAGGGAAGTTGCCGAACGCTGGCTGTCCATCTTTCCCGGCTCGATCAGTCATCGCGACGACCCGAACTGCGTCGCGCGCGCCACCCTCGCTCTCCTCGGAAATGCCGAGCGCCTGGACGTCATTCGTCAGCGCCTCGGTTCGATCAGCTGGTTCATGCGGGCGCTCAACGAGCCGATTGCCCGCTGGGCCAATCGCGAAGATGGGTGCTCGGGCCGATTCTGGGAAGGCCGCTACAAGTGTCAGGCGTTGCTCGACCAGCAGGCGGTCCTGTCGTGTATGGCCTACGTCGATTTGAATCCGGTCCGAGCCGGCATGTGCGAGACGCTTCACGCCTCCGAGCACACCTCGGTCCGGTACCGACTCGAGTCGGCGCAATCGGCCATTGCAAAGGCATTGGGCAAAGGGAAGCAGGAGGAAGCACTCAAGCCTGTCGCCGGGCTCGATGTGGACACCCTCTCGGATCTCACGGAATCCAGCTATATCGAGCTGGTCCGATGGACCGGGCTCCAGGCCCATCCCAACAAACGCGGCAAACTCTCAGCGACTGAAGAAATGCCGCCAGAAAGTCTCTGGAACGTCGCCAAGCATCCAGGCGAGTGGATGCGGCGTGTCCAAGGAACAGAGAACAACTACTACCGCGCCATCGGCTCCGCCCCCTCTGTCAGGATAGTTGTCGTCTCCTCTAAAATAGTCTCCAAGAGGGGGCGGACAGGAGCTGACAGTGAAGTATTCAGAAGAACGCAGAAAATCAGTGCTGGCCAAATTGTGCCCACCACATAATCGAACGGTCCGAGAAGTCGCCGCTGAGGAAGGCATTTCTGAGCCGACGGTGTACTTGTGGCGCAAGCAGGCTCGGGAGCGCGGAGAGCTGTACCCCGATGCCGGATCTGACGCCCAGGGCTGGAGTGCTCGGGACAAGTTCGCGGCCGTGATTGAAACGGCTTCGATGAACGAGTCTGAGCGCTCGGAATACTGCCGCAAGCGCGGCCTGTATCCTGAGCAGCTGGCTGCTTGGCGTCGGGCCTGCGAGCAGGCCAACGACTGGGCCGAGGAACGCACCGCCAGCCAAGTGAAGGCTGACCGGGAACAACGCCGGAAGATGCGCGAACTCGAGCGCGATCTGGCACGCAAGGAAAAGGCCCTGGCGGAGACGGCTGCCTTGCTTACCTTGTCAAAAAAAGCCCGGGCGATCTGGGGGGACGGAGAGGACGAATGATCAGCACCCCGGATCGCCAGAAAGCTGTTGAGCTGATCGACGAGGCCAGAACCGCTGGCGCCCGTCTCAGGCCCGCCTGCCAGGTGCTGGGCATCACGGCACGCACTTATCAGCGCTGGACGGCTGATGGCGGCGTGCGCGCCGACAAACGGCCTGAGGCAGTGCGCCCGTTGCCTTCTCACGCGCTCAAGCCTGAAGAACGGCAAGCGATTGTAACGGTCTGCAACGAGCCCGAGCACGCTTCCATGCCGCCGGGCCAGATCGTGCCGAAGTTGGCCGACGAGGGCCGCTACCTGGCCTCTGAGTCGAGCTTTTACCGCGTACTGAATGACGAGGACCAGCAGCACCATCGCGGTCGTGCCCGCAAGCCTGCAGCGGCCCGGCCGCCAGCGACGCACTGTGCCGATGCGCCCAACACCGTTTGGTGTTGGGACATCACCTGGTTGCCGGCCGATATCCGTGGGCGCTTCTTCTTCCTGTACCTGATCATGGATCTGTTCAGCCGCAAGATCGTAGGCTGGGAAGTGCATGATAGCGAGAGTGCCGTGCTGTCCAGTGAGCTGGTGCAGCAGACGGTCTGGCGGGAAGGCTGCGTCGATCAACCGCTGGTCCTCCATGGTGATAACGGCAGCCCGATCAAAGGTCAGACCGTCCAGGTCATGCTCGGCAAGCTGGGTATCACGGCCTCGTTCAGCCGACCGCGGGTCAGTGATGACAATGCCTTCGTCGAATCGTTGTTCCGAACCTGCAAGTATGTGCCGGACTTCCCGAAGACTGGCTTTGCCTCGCTGGAAGCGGCACGCGAGTGGGTCGCGCGCTTTGTCGAGTGGTACAACCATCAGCACAAGCATCGCGGGATCAACTACGTCACCCCGCACCAGCGCCACACTGGACAGGACATTGAGATCCTGGCCAAACGCCATGCCGTCTATCAAGCGGCGCGGGACAAGCATCCACAGCGCTGGAGTGGGGATACCCGCAACTGGTCTCCGGCAGGAGCCGTGTGGTTGAACCCGGAAAAGGAAAAGCAGCCGGAAAGTCAGGCTGCATGAGTATGGAAAAGGCGACTTCTATCTTGACAACCACCGACCCCGAACTCCTCGAAGACCACCAGGGCCAACCCGCCTTCCCCGCCCCCCCCCCCTGTCCTGCTTCGGGGGTTGCTTGCGCTGTGAGCTGGCGCAGCCCCAGGCATTTTTCCGATGTATAGGCTACGGAGCTGCATCATGAGTGCAAGAGGAGTGACATGACCGATAGTTGGTTTGAGTTTGAAAAGCCCGACCGACCTGGGCTGCTGGCAGGAATGTTTCTGCTTGGCGTTCTGGGGGTCGACGCGAATGGCCAGGCACTTGCTGAAGCCAGCGACAGGGTTCGTGTTCAGGCAGTTGTTGCCGATGATTTTGAGCGGCCGGTCGATGGTGCAGCCGTCATTGATCGGGCGGAGGTTGAGGCAGTTGTCGGAACGGATGGAATAGTCAGCCTTGATGCGCCTATTGATGGGGGTACTGAGTCGGTTCAACTTACAGCGGTGCGGACCGGTCGAGGTGGCAATCACTCGGGACAACTGGAGGTCGAGCGTTTGAATGGTGAGCAGAGCCAGGATGAGGGTCGTATCACAATTGCCAATGATGAGGGCTGTGATCTGCAGTGGCTGCCGGGTTTCGGAGGCACACAAGGGCCGGATGGCCATGTGAGTGCACTGGCAGTGTTCGACGATGGAAACGGTCCAGCACTGTATGCTGCCGGTAGTTTTCAGCACGCAAGTGGTGTTCCGGTAAACCGGATCGCAAGATTTGATGGTGATGGATGGACGCCTATTGGCGGTACCGACGGCACAGTGAGCAGTCTCCAGGTGTTCGATGATGGATCCGGGGATGGGCCAGCCCTCTATGTAGGGGGGAAGTTCTCGACTGTAGGAAGTGCCAACGCGACTAATATCGCCCGCTGGGACGGAAAAGATTGGTCTGATCTGGATGGTGGCGTGGAGGGAGGGTCTGCGGTCCAGTCCGCACAGGTTGTTGCGATGACTGTGTTCGATGACGGCACGGGATCAGACCTCTATGTTGGCGGGATTTTTGAAAGTGCAGGGGAACAGACGGTCAACCAGGTTGCGCGTTGGGACGGCAATGCCTGGTCAGCCCTAGGGGTAGGACTGAATGGTGGCACCAACCCTTTCGTTAGCGACTTTCAGGTTTTTGATGATGGTTCGGGCAACGACGCGATACTGTATGTTGGAGGTTCATTTCAATCTGCCGGTGGTGTCGATGCAGACAATATTGCGCGCTGGAATGGTTCGGCATGGTCGGCTCTCACAAGCGAGCTGAACGGGGCGGTGCGATCGATGACGACCTTCGACCTTGGTGCTGGTGAAGCTCTGTATGCTACCGGTCCCTTTACGCAAGCGGGCAGTCAAACCGTAAACGGAATTGCCCGTTGGGACGGGGCGACTTGGTCGGCCTTGGGAAGTGGGATCGATTACGAGGAAGGAACTGCGCAGGGCCGTGAACTGCAGGTCTTCGATGATGGATCAGGTCCAGCCCTTTATGTCGGTGGAGAGTTCGATTCGGCCGGCGGCGTTGCCTCTGATCGCGTAGCCAAATGGGATGGCGTTTCCTGGTCGGGCCTTGATGGGGGTGTCAGCGACGGTTCCTATCAGATAGTTAGCGCAATGCTCCCCTATGACGATGGTTCAGGTCACGGCGAGCGACTATATGTCGGAGGTTCTTTCGGGCAAGCTGGTAATGCTATAGCAGAGAACCTAGCCATTTGGGATGACGCAAGCTGGTGGGTCCCGGGGCAGGGATTTAATCATGTCGTCTTCGATATTTCCGTATTGGATGATGGTTCCGGACCAGCCTTGTACTCGGGGGGAAACTTTGCCTTTGCTGGCGGCATCGCTGCGAACCGAGTAGCCCGTTGGGACGGCTCATACTGGCAAGCCCTGGGAGAAGGCATGGATGGTACGGTTATTGCATTTGAAGTGTTCGACGATGGTAATGGACCGGCTTTGTATGCCGGCGGCATTTTCTCCGAGGCAGACGGGGAAACGGTCAATGCTATTGCGAAGTGGAACGGGCAACAGTGGACTAGCCTTGGTGATGGTGTGGGGGATCCATATGGATTCGGCCTGGGAGTTCATGCGTTGCAGGTTTTTGATGATGGAGACGGCCCACAACTCTATGCTGCTGGACGATTTGGGCAGGCCGGCGAAATTTATGCCAACAATATAGCCAGTTGGGATGGCAGCGAATGGCATCCCGTCGGTACTGGCGTGGTCTTTGATGCCAACCCCGAGCACGTCTTCGTTGAAGCACTAGAAGTTTTTGATGATGGTTCAGGTGAGGGCCCTGCCCTTTATGTCGCTGGCCAGTTCTCGACAGCAGGGGGAGACGATGCCAGTCATATTGCTCGATGGGATGGCTCTTCCTGGTCGGAAGTGGGGGCCGGGCTGAGTAGAGCGGCCCGTTCTCTGAAAGTCGTAGATGATGCCTTCGGGGAAGGGCCGTCACTTTTCGTCGGGGGCAACTTTACCAGTGCCGGACCGACTCCGGCCAATGCCGTGGCGAGATGGGATGGGTCAGCCTGGGCGAGCCTGGGCAGCGGAATCGAGGATGACAGCCAGCCTTTACCAGGGGTTTTCGGACTGGAATGGTTTGATGACGGCACGGGCCCTGCGTTGTATGCCGCCGGTGACTTTGATATCGCTGGTGGTGAGGTGGCAAACAGAATCGCTCGCTGGGACGGAGCAGGCTGGACACCATTGGGGTCGGGCATGTCGGGAGGCAGCATATTTCAGAGGGTCGATTCCTTGGCCGTCTTCCCCGGCGATTCGGGGGAAAATGACACCCTGTTCGCGGCCGGGGACTTTTATGCCACCGGTGGCATCAGCGCCAGTTACCTTGGCCAGTGGGGCTGCCTGGTGCTTCCTGACGCCATGTTCAGAGACAGGTTTGAGAGTATGTAACGGAGATGGAAGCTCCCCAAATGGTCCTGAAAGACCAGGACGAAAATTGTTGGTGGTTCTGGCCCAGTCTCTCCGTGGAAGAGCCATGGCCCAATGATGTCATCTGGTTCCGAATCGGGAAATACTCAGATTGTCGTGATGTGCTGTAAGAAATCTCCTGCAATTCACGAATATCTGGATTCCCCCATGTTCCTCCGGGTCCAATCGAGGAAAGCCGGGCACACAGAATGGGGGGGGCATACTAACGGCTTGACTGTCAGCGCTTCTGGCTGCGTTCCCGATGCTTGATGTAGTCTGGCTACACCGGCGCATCGGCGCCTTGCCACAAGCGCTGACAGACCAAAGCTGAGTGTCTGCTCAATAGTGAGACCGTTGGTAATTTGAGCGATTGCCTCGCGTGAGCCAACGATTTCGTTTCGATATCTTCTGCGTTCCTTCCAAAGGGGGCAGCAGCTCCGTGGAGTCGTCCGGATCGACATGGCGACAATGCTGAACCCAGTGCATGGCAATACTCGGCGGCTCGTGCTATAAGCGGTCATTTCCTTGCCATTTTCGGGGGGGGTCATCATGTTGCACTGGTTGAACCGTTTCTTCTTTACCATCGGTTTTCTGGTCGTGCTCGCCGTGGTCATCGGCCTGAGTCTGTTCTTGCTCACCAGGGATCAGGTGCCCGAGAACGGGGTTCTGTTGATCGATTTTGAGCAGACTGCCATCGAGTCGATTCCGCCCGATGCACTGGCTGGCATGTTGCTGGGCGAGCAGTTGAAGGTGCGTGACCTGGTCGATGCTCTCGATGCGGCAGCAACCGATGATCGCATTCACGCTGTGGTGGCCCGTATTGGCAGCGGCCATCCCATGGCCATGTCCCAAGAGTTTCGCCAGGCCATAATTCGCTTCCGGGAAAGCGGAAAACCGGCCGTTGCGTTTGCCGAGACCATTGGCGAGGTCGGGCCGGGCAACACTGGTTACTACCTGGCCACGGCCTTCGACGAAATCTACCTGCAGGAGTCCGGCGACATTGGCCTGATCGGGCTTTCGGTGCAGAGCATGTTCCTGCGCGGCATGCTCGACAAGCTCGAGCTGGAGCCGCGCTGGGACAACCGCTACGAGTACAAGAACGCCCAGAACATGATCGTGGAGCGTGAATACACCGATGCTCACCGCGAAGCCGAGTACGCCGTAGCCAACTCCATGTTCGACCAGATGGTCGAAGACATCGTCGCCGATCGCGACTTGAGCCCCGAGGAACTGCGCGAACTGATTGATCGTGGTCCGTTTTACGGCATCGAGGCCGTCGAGGCCGGCCTGATCGATGGCCTGGCTTTCCGCGACGAAGTGTTTGCCCAGTTGGAAGAGCGGCTTGGCCAGGACTTCGAAACACTGGGCCCGCGCCGCTATCTCAAGATTAACGGTCGTCCGCACGCCAAGGGCACCGGCGTGGCGCTGATCTTTGGTGACGGCGCTGTGGTGCGCGGCTCCAGTGGCTTTGACCCGATTACCGGGATGACCTTCATGGGCTCCGACACGGTCACCGGCGCCTTCCGCGAGGCCATCGAAGACGATAATATCCGCGCCATCGTTCTTCGGGTCGACAGCGGGGGCGGATCCTACGTTGCTTCGGATGCCATCTGGCGCATGACGCAACTGGCCCGCGAGGCCGGCAAACCGGTCGTGGTCAGTCTGGGTAACGTGGCTGCCTCCGGTGGCTACTACGTGGCCATGGGGGCTGACCGCATCATTGCCCAGCCGGGCACCATCACCGGTTCGATTGGGGTGCTGGCCGGCAAACTGCTGACCGAAAGCTTCTGGGAAGAGCGCCTGGGCATTACCTGGGATCGCATCGAAACCAGCGCCAATGCCGGCATGTATGTCGGGCTGGAAGATTACACCGAGCATGGTTGGGCCCGCCACCAGGCCTGGCTGGACCGTGTCTACGAAGACTTCACCGGCAAAGCGGCCGCCGGCCGCGGCATGAGCCGGGAAGCCATGCATGAGCTGGCCAAGGGTCGCATCTGGAGCGGACGCCAGGCACTTGAGAGCGGCCTGATCGACCAGGTCGGTGGCTTTGGCGAAGCCTGGGCAGCGGTGCGCGAGCTGCTGGAGCTGGAAGTAGATGCGCCGCTACATGTGCAAGGCTTCCCGGCCGAGCTTCCCTGGTACCAGCGTCTGATGGAGGGTAGCCAGGAGCCGGAGGTATCGGCTTCGGTGCAAGCTGCGGTTGAGGTGCTTGAGCAGGTGCAGCCGGTCGCGCGGGCTCTCCGGCGCGCCGGCGTGCTCGATCAGCCTCATGCGCTGGAAATGCCACACGAGATCGATATCCGATAGTTCCTTTGAACGCGGATAGGCTCGCGCCGCGAGCCTATCCGTGGGCTGCATCGATTCGCCAGCAAGTCGACTCAACCGGAATTTTCCAGCATCGTGTCCCAAATTCCTGGTTTCGACGTTTATAGGGAGTAGAGCCCCATTTCGATCTGGAAATGGAGCGCGCCATCTTGGGAATTCGATGGGAGGAAACATGCTTCGCTTGTTCATGCTGATAGTCGCCAGCGCTTTGGCCATGGCCGTCCACGCCGAGTCCACCATTACCTACCAGGGCCAGCTCCACCACGATGGCCAACCGTACGAAGGCAACCCGGGTATGGAGTTTCGTCTGTTTGGCAGCCTGAACGGCAGTGATCAAGTTGGCGATGCCGAGGTCTTTTCCGCCGTGACAATCGAAGGGGGGCTGTTCCAGGTCGAGCTGGATTTCGGTGAGGGCGCGTTTGACGGCAGCCAGCGTTATCTGGAGATCATGATTGCCGGCGATACGCTTGTGCCGAGGCAAAGGATCACTGGCTCTCCCTGGTCGCATCAGGCACTGGGTGTCGCCGCCGGCAGTGTGGGAAGCGACCAGATTGCGACTGGCGCAGTCGGCAGCAACCAGATCGCATCCAGCGCGGTCGGGACTGACGAACTGCAAAGCGACTCACTCAGTATCGGAAGTGGTACTGGTCTGCAGGGAGGGGGTGAAACGCCACTCGGCGGCTCGACAACGATCAGCATTGCCGATGCTGGCGTTGGCGCAGCCCAGATTGCCCCCGGCGCAGTCGGGGTAAACCAGGTTGACAGTGATCAGCTCCAGCTTCGCATTACCGGGACCTGCGCGCCAGGAACAACCCTGGTCGGTGTCAATGCTGACGGTAGTGTTGTCTGCGAGAGCCTTCCCTTCGGGGTAGCGTACGTTCTTGAAAGCGAGGGCGAAGTTGGCCTTCATAACGACATCGCCATTCGTGATAATGGACTTCCTGTTGTTAGCTATTCCGACCGAACCGCTGGCGCCCTAAAAGTCTACGACTGCGATAATGTTGTCTGCTCGTCAGGAACCGTGCGTACCCTCTACAGTGATTCCAATATCAATATGGGCCATTTCAGCTCTATTGCCATTCGTGATAACGGGCGTCCCATCATCAGCTATTTCGGGAGTAATCGTTCGGACCTCAAAGTCTTCGACTGCGACAATGCTCAATGCTCTTCGGGTGCTGTGCATACCCTCGATGACGACGACATTGTCGGAATGTGGACCTCCATTGCCATTCGCAACAATGGCCTTCCCATCATCAGCTATTTCGACTATATCAATAGCGACCTCAAGGTTTATGACTGCGACGACGTCGGGTGTGCATCGGGCACCGAGCGTACACTCAACAGTGGTGGGATTGTCGGAGAGTACAGCGCCATTGCTATCCGGGATGATGGGCTGCCGATCATCAGCTATCGGGATAGTGGAAATAATAGCCTGATGGCCTACGCATGCACCGATGTTTCCTGTTCATCGGGCATTGCGCGTACCCTGGATAGCGACGGCGATGTCGGGAAGTTCACCTCCATCGCCATTCGTGACAACGGGCTTCCGATAATCAGTTACCGAGATTCCGGTCGGGGTCGGCCCAAGGTCTACCTCTGCGGCGATGCCGGGTGCTCTTCAGGCAACGATCGAGACATAGACTGGTTCGGAGATGCCGGGAGATATAGCTCCATCGCCATCCGAGACAATGGGCTACCTATCATCAGCTACTATAACAGCACCGATGGCAATCTCATGATCCGAAATTGTAAAAATGTTACCTGCTCCTCGTGGGGCGAGCCCCCAACCCGCGTGCTCGATAGGGGTGATGATGTTGGGCGGTACACATCCATCGCCATTCGAGATGATGGACTTCCAATAATCAGCTACGTCGATTATAGAAACTACGATCTCAAGATCTTCAGTTGTGGTGATCCATCATGCTCACAATGAAACGTGCGGATCATGATGGGTGCGAAGGGATCAATTCGAGAAATTCAGCATGCGGAGTATTCCTCTGACGCGAATCTGAATAGAATCCGTTGAAGAGGGGGAGAGGCCTTTTGTGACGAGCCTCATCGGTCGATAGCTCAGGAACCCTTATGCAGATAAGAAAGAATACTTCGGTGGGCAGAAGCCCTTCAACAGCAGCGATGTTCCTTGTCCTTATGGTGATGGCTGCGATGGGCCAGTCGGCGAGCCTCGCGGGCGAGAGTGATGAACTAGAGGCAAGATCCCTGGAAGGTCGATTGTTGATGGACTGCCCCTCGGCTGTCCGTGACTATAATCCGCATCGAAGGGTTCTGCAGGTCATTGACGGTGTTGTTCATCGCTGGGCGGAATACGATCTTGCGGATGGCATATCCATGTGTGTCATCCTTGAGCGGCCTGACTTCCAGATTCTGAGCGCTGACGAGGCCAGTGAATTGATGGCTCGTTCCAGCACGTGGGAGGTGTATTTGCCTGATCCCGAATACTGGGAGATCTTGCCGCCCGACGCGCCGGAGCTGGATCTGCCGCCACCGGCTATAGAATCAGGCGAGTTGCCCGGGCGGGAAGTCAGTCCATCCGCTGACGAGCCGGATACTGAGTACTTTCCAGCCGAATCCTCATACAGGGGGCTTGCTGCTCCCCGACCGAAATACGACTTGTCCACTGAGATAGAGCAGTACAAGCCTCGGGCAGAAGGCGGTCCGCAAGTCGTGATTGGGGATGAAGATGACCGAGTTCGCCGTAGCTTGGTCCAGGTTCAGTCTCACCCATGGAACACGATCGGATTCCTTAGCCAGCAGTATCCCACCATGAATCGCTATCGATGTACCGCCTTCCTGGTTGGCCCGCACCTGGCACTGACTAATGGCCATTGCGTATACAACGACGAACGTGATGACGAAGGCGGAACCGTGCGCGCTGCGGAGCTTTCTCCAGGGCAATTCTCGGCAGGCCAGGGCGAGGATGTCATCCGGCCCTATGGGACCCACCCAGTTTATCGGGTGCGGCTGAATACCGGCTGGACAAGCGATGAGTGGGCCTGGCATTTTGACTATGCAGGCCTAAACCTTAGTCGGCCATTTACCGAGATCACCACTTTCATGCCCCTGGTTTTCGAGGACTCCGGTGCCCAGACCATGAATACATCGGGCTATCCGCGTCTGGTGCATGAAGAAACCAATGAGGAGGAAGATCCGAGCATGGCTCAATGGTACAACACCAGTGATTCGACTTCGATTGGTGGCACCAGTGACCGGCTCCTCTACCATGACGCGGACTCCAGTGGGGGACAGAGTGGATCACCACTTTGGCGCTTTATCAGCCCTGATCGACGGGTGATTGCGGTTCATTGCTGTGGCAGTGATTCCAGCGAGATCAACTGGGGCCCCCGGCTGGTCAGCCAGAACCAGAGCCTGATTGAGAACTGGCTGGACTGGACTCCTCCGGGTACGCCCACCCTGGCCGATGATTTCGGTGAAGTCGATCTGCCCAATGCCGGCAGAGGCTTCATGGTGCGCGACAATGTCGGCGCGACTCGGCAGGTGTCCGAGCCCAATCATTGCGGCAATGACGATGCCGGGCGAAGCATGTGGTGGACCTGGACCCCTCCGGTGTCTCGCCCGGTCACCTTCACGGCAATTTCGTCAGATATGGATTTGATCCTTGCCGCCTATCGGGGCTCTGACCTTCGGTTTCTGAATTTACAGGGTTGTGATGACAGTGCTGGGGGCAACAACACCGTAACTTTCACTCCGAACTTCCAAGTTCAGCACGCTGTTGTCGTTGACGGTGCTGAAGGTGCCGAAGGATCGTTCGCGCTTGAATGGCACATAGAGCCGCCAGAGAACGACGATTTTGCAGATGCGCTGAACATTCCGGGTACTGCTGGAGCCCGTGCGGGAGACAATTGGGGTGCCACCAGTGAGATTGGTGAATCTCTACATTGTGGAAATTTTACAGATACTTCGGTTTGGTGGACCTTTCCCCCACGAGTTGATCCCGGGCGCCTGCGTATCGATACCGAGGGCAGCAACTTTGATTTGTTGATTGCTGTGTATACTGGCGACGCCGTGGATGAGCGTACACTGGTCGCTTGTGATGATTCAGCTGGCTCAAGCAACGAGGTGGAGTTCGCCACCCGCTCTGACGAGCGCTATTACGTTGCCGTTGCCGGGGTTTCCCATGATCAGGGCCATATCTCATTGAACTACCAGTGGACCGAAACCTCGATTGAGATCCTGCACGATCGTTTCGAGGTTGACGCACCCTAGTGGGCCATGCGGTACTCTTGATCGGTGTGACGCCAGTCGGGATCAAAGCCATGCAGCCGGTAGCGGTAGCGCGATGGCGACGAGATGGCGTAGGTCAGCGAGGCAAATTCCACGGCCAGCCGGGTGCTACCGGCAGGCATGATCACCGCTTTCGGATATCTCGATCAGGCCCTGGCCGTAGGTGCCCAGCCAGAGTACGCCGGGGCGGATCTCGGCCAGGGAGTAGACCCATTCGCCACTGAAGCACTCGACATGCCGGCGAGTGATTTCACCCTCTCTGTCGATACGGAAAAGACCCTCACGGGCCGTACCGACATACAGCGCGCCGTCATTTGTGATTGCCAGACTGGCCATGCGTTCGTTTTTATCAACGCCGGGCAGGGTTACAAGCTCAAAATCCTCGGCCGGTGTATCCGTGCGGCGGTGCAGCAGCCCGGTTTCGGTGGCGGCCCAGACGCTGCCATCGCCGGTCATGCTGATCTCAAAGACACGACCAGGCTCGCTGTCGTAAGCGACTTCTGCACTGCCGTCGGAGAGATTCATCACTGGGGTGTAGGCAGGCGGGGTGTGAGTTTGACCAGCACTTGCGGGGTGACCAATATGCCTCCGCTTCTGCCGCTTCAGTCAGACCCAGGCCGTCTGGCGGGCGTCCTCAGAAAAAGGGTGAGCTTTCTGCGCTCCCTGAACCTGTCGGGTTGGTACTACACAGTACCGGGATGCGCAGCATGCTACATTGGTCTTCAAGTCGTGCGGCTGCAGGCGCGAGGAAATGGGAGTGCCAGAATGAATTGCCGTGGCAATGGTTCAAGGGGTGCCGAGGGATGCAGGATGCCGGCCACGAGGGGTCTGGTCATCTTGACGGGCCTGACGACAGCGGCGCCGGCCTGGTCGGCGGAATCCGCCAGTGTTGCCTCGGTTGTCCAGACCCCGCTCATCGTCGCCGTCCTGGGGCTGCTGGCCATGGTTTCGTCCTCCATGGCACTCTTGCTATGGCGCTCACTTGGTCGTGCCCGGTGGCAAGCCAGCAGGATACAGCGACGGCTCGCACAGTATGAAAACATGGCTGGCAACCTCCCGATCGGTTTGCACGAGGTAGTCGATGATGAAGATGTCGGCCCCAAATTCATCTATGTCAACGATCGTGCGCTGGAGTTGATGGGCGTCTCGCGTCTCGAGGCCGAGGAGGATCTCTACGCCGCTTTCTCCAATGTGCATCCGGATGATCACGAGCAGGTCTTGCAGAATCATGAGTCGGCGCGCAAGCAGAATACTCCCTTGACGATCGAGGCGCGCTTCATCGTCGAGGGTCGTCAGCGCTGGCTTAGAATCGAGTCCTGGCCACGCGAGGTCAATGGGCAATTTACCTGGCCTGGTTGCACCACTGACGTGACCGACCGTCGTGAGGCCGAGCTTCAGTTTCGCGTGCTGTTTGAGCAAAGTCCGTTGGCGATCATGCTGCATGATGCGGATACTGGCGAAGTGCTGGATGCCAACCGGCAGGCTTGGTCGGGTTGGGGATATGATTCGATCGAAAGCTTTCAGGCAGCCAAGCCGCACGCCCTCATGGGGCCTGAATATGGTGAGGAGCAAGCGCTGGAAGGATTGCGGCTGGCGGCTCGAGGCGGTAGTGATCGTTTCGAGTGGTCGTCACGGCATGCTGATGGCCACGTTCTTTGGCATCACGTGACCCTGACTGCAATCCTGCTCAGCGGGCGTACCTGTGTGCTGGGCGTGTGCCTTGATATTACCGAACGCCGCGCCGCGGAGCATCGCCTGCGCGAAAGCGAGGCATGGTTCCGTCGCATTCTGCAAGACGTGGACGGGGTGTCGGTGCAAGGATACGATGCCGATGGCCAGGTTCGCTACTGGAATCGTGCTTCCGAAGAGCTGTACGGCTATTCTGCGGAGGAGGCTATTGGCGAGAATCTGGTCGAGTTAATCGTCCCGCCGGAGATGCGTGAGGAGGTCCGTCAGAACCTGCAACGAATGCTCGAAGGCGAGGACATCGAGAATGGTGAGCTGGAGTTGATGCGCAAGGATGGGAGTCGGGTTCCAGTCTATTCCAGTCATACCGTGCTGCGCCGGGCTGAAGGCGAGCCCGAGTTGTTCTGCGTTGATATTGACTTGAGCGAACGCAAAGCGCACGAGGATGCGCTGGACCGCATGGCCAACTATGACGCGTTGACCGGTCTGCCTAATCGGCGACTGATGGGGGTGTTGCTGGAACAGATGATGGTCCGGGCTCGGCGCGCGCAAAGTTCGTTCGCGCTGTGCTATCTCGATCTTGACGACTTCAAGCCGATCAATGACGCCATGGGCCATGAAGTTGGTGACAGCGTGCTGGTCGAGGTCGGAAAACGCCTGCATCGGTTGGTTCGCGGCAGTGACCTGGTCGCTCGTCTCGGTGGCGACGAGTTTGTGTTGGCGATGGATAGTATCGGCGATGGTCCGGAGCTTGAGAAAAGGCTTCGGTTCATTCTTGACGGCATCTCGCGACCGATTGAGCTGGATGGGCGCCACTTTCAGGTGAGCGGGAGTATTGGTGTTACGCTCTTCCCACAGGACGATACCGACCCGGACACCTTGCTTCGTCACGCTGATCAGGCCATGTACAGAGCCAAGGCCATGGGGCGCAACCAGTTCAGCTTGTTTGACACAGAAATCGAGGCTCGGGTCAGTGAACAGAGGGAGCGCCTGCGCAAGATTGAAGCCGGCCTGGAGCAGGGTCAGTTCCGCCTGCATTTCCAGCCCAAGGTCAGGTTGGCTAGTGGGCGGGTTGAGGGTTTTGAGGGGTTGGTGCGATGGCACCATCCCGAGTCCGGCGTGCTTGCACCGGCCCGGTTTTTGCCGGCGCTGGATCGCACCGGGCTGGAATCGCGATTTGGCGACTACATTATCGAGCAGGCTTTGCAGCAGCTTCAGCATTGGCTGCAGGGCGGACTGGATCTGAGCTTGAGTGTCAACATCTCCGGCCCGCATCTTTTGAGCGAGGGCTTTGTCGACAGGCTGCAGGATTTGCTCAGTCGTTACCCAGACGTGCTGCCTGAGCGCCTGGAATTTGAGATTGTCGAAAGTGCCGCGGTCACCCACCTCGAGCGGGCCGTCGCCGTATTGCTTGCAGTGGGCGACCTGGGGCTTCAGATCTCGCTGGACGATTTTGGCACCGGCTATTCCTCGCTCAGCCACCTGCGCAGCCTGCCAGTCGATGAAGTCAAGATCGACCAAAGCTTTGTGCGCGACATGCTGACCGATCTCAACGACTACAACATTGTGCGTAGCGTGATCGGTCTTGCAGAAGCATTCGGCCTGCGCGTGGTGGCCGAGGGCGTGGAAACTCCGGAACATGCCGATGCGCTACGCAAGCTGGGCTGCGAGATCGTGCAAGGCTACGCCTTCGCCCGCCCGATGCCTGAAGAAGAGGTTAGTGGCTGGCTGTCAAAGCACCATGAGGAGTCGAGCTGATGGTCTCTCCCCGGCCCCAAGAACGACCTGATGAGCGAATTCGACAACACCCGACCGTTGCCATGTAACCATGGTCAGTCCGACAACTGAACTTCGGCAATAAGCGCCAGTCGGTTGGTGGTGGCTTGATCAGTTCAGGCATCCTGGGCGCTTCATTGGAGATTACATGACAGCAAGCATAGCCAGGCTCTCGAGCATGCAGTTCGCGATACTTGGGGCCGTGCTGGTTGCGATCAGCTACGGTCTGGCCCGTTTTGCCTTCGGACTGTTTGTGCCGCCGATCCGCGAAGAGCTCGGTCTTTCGGCCTCTGTGATCGGGTTTATCGGTGCTCTCCCTCTGGTCAGCTTCCTGCTGGCCACGGCAGTGGCGCCGCTGGTTACCGCTTTGCTTGGTTCTCGCAACACGGCTGTTCTTTCCGGTGTTCTGGGGGCTGTCGGGCTTGGATTGATCAGCCTCGCTGGTGATGCGCTGCTCCTGGGGATCGGGGTTTTCGCCTGCGGGCTGTGCACCGGACTGATGATGCCGGCCCTTACGGCCGCCATGCAGGTGGTCGTGAAGCGTTCACTGCACGGGCGTGTCAGTTCAGTCATGAATGCCGGCACCAGTGTGGGCGTAATGCTGGCCGTGCCCATGGTGCTGATCCTTGCGGGTGCCTGGCGTTCCGCCTATCTCTCGTTTGCCATCCTCGCGCTGCTCGGTGTAGTGGCCGCATGGCGCCTGCTGCCCTCGGTGTCGAGCATCATGCCGGCCGATGCCGCGCTACCGCCGCCTTTGACTCGATTGCCATGGTCGCGTCTGGTCAGTCTTGCGCTGTTTGCCTATCTGATGGGCTTTATCTCTTCTGCTTACTGGATCTTTGCGCCCGATCTGGTGGTGACGCTTGGCGACCAGCCCGCCGATGCCACGGCGTGGCTCTGGTTGGCCGTGGGTGTGGCCGGTCTCGGTGGTGCGGCAGTGGCCGATTTGGCTGATCGAAACAACCCGCCCATTACCCAGGCCTTGATGCTGATGATGCTGTCCGCCAGCCTCGCGCTGCTCGTGGCCAGTCCTGCCCAGCCACTGTTGACCGCCTTTTCCGCGCTGGTTTTCGGCCTGGCCTACATGAGTCTGACGGGGTTGTATCTGTTGACGGGCATTCGGTTGTTGCCCGGGCGCCCTTCCGCCGGACCGGTCTTGCCCTTCATGGCCGTGTCCCTGGGGCAGGCGACTGGTTCTCCCTTGGTCGGTACTTTGGCCGACGGTTTCGGTTACGGCGATGCTTTTGCCATGTTTGCGGCTTTGGGTATTCTTGTGGCCATGCTGTCGCCGTTTTATCCCGGTGCCATCGCTTCGGCAGAGGAGCAAGAGGGTGACGATGAGAGTGGCCTCCAGGCGGCCTACGACAGCCAGTTGCAAAACGAAGAAGGTGAGCCGCTGGAAGATCCGCTGGAAGAGCAATATCAGGCAAGCGCTTTCACATCGATGAATAGTGACAGCGCCGGAGATTCAAATGACTGATTCAGCGTTACCTTGATCGGGTGGGTTGCACAACCCGCGTGTTTTCCCGGAGATTGCACCCGGCTGGCAAGCCTTGTTGACCGGGATGATTCAGCTTATTCGGATCAAGGTGATGCCCTGTATGAGCGGTGCCGGCAAAATCGACATTGTCGGTTGTACCTGCCAAGGCCTGACTCCAGTAGGGTGTTCTCCAGGGCCAAGAAGTTCTTGACACGCCACTCCCTCGCAGCCAAACTAGTATAAAGAGGGCTCTTGGATTTCAATGCTCAAATGCTTCCGAACATGAAGGCTGAAGGCACGTCAGATTCTAGTGTTACGGTGTTTTGGGGACTCCTGGCCCTGCTTTGCTTTTCCCTTCCCGCGCCGCTTTCGGCCGCCCAGCAAATCAAAGTTGGCTCAGATCAGGCTTGCGATACCACCAGTCTGACCGACGCCATTAATGCCGTAGACGATGGTGGAACGGTGCTGGTGGCCAACAACCAGTCATATGATGGTATAGAAATTACCATCGATATGAAGTCACTCACCATAGCCGGAGGTTTTCCTACCTGCTCATCCTCGACTCCTAGCGGGCGGACCACTTTGGGGCGTGATACAAGCCGTGCCATCAATACTCGCTTCGGGACGTCGACCCATGAACTCAACCTAATCAATCTTGAGATCACCGGTGCCAGTGGATCGGGTGATGGTGCGGGCATCCGACTAGGGAATCGCACTCATCTGACGCTGGAAAATGTGCTGATCCACGGCAACGAGACTACGGGTCGTGGTGGGGGCGTCTTTATGAATGGTCCGATCGGGCAACGTGTTTCGATCGACGATCCGGGTACCGAGATTTTCGACAATCAGGCGAGTAAGGGTGGTGGTATCTACTGCGAAGAATCCGCTGGTACGATTCGCAGTGGCGTCATCGAGCTGAATGCCGGCCTGATTCAAGGTAATCGGGCGACTGAAGATGGTGGCGGTATCTACCTGGAGGACTGCAACCTGACTTTGCGAACCGGTGAGCGAGAGGGTAATACGGTATCAGCGGGCATATATGACAACGAGGCCGAGGGTGATGGCGGAGGTCTCTATGTCAGCGGCTCGTCGGAGGTGCTGCTTGAGCCGGCCCTGCAGGTCAACTACCAGCCGCTGATAGACAGCAATCGTGTCAGCGGATTGGGTGGTGGCGTTTACTGCACCAACCTGGACGATGATCGCCCCGAGTTCATCATGACTGCCGGGCTTATTCGTGCCAACCGAGCCTGGTGGGGAGGCGGAATGTGGCTTCGCGGTTGTGATGTCGAAGTTTATGCAAGCGGGTCGGAGCAGGGTATTCAGGACAACGTCGCGGAGGACAGGGCAGAAGATCCTGGTCCGCAGTCGCCGAGAGCTGGTGGGATCGGTGCCGTTTCCGGCACGGTCCTGGAAATCGATGGTGGCAATCGCGACTATTCCCCGCCTGAACAATCAATTCATATTGTCGGCAATAGCGTCCTTGACGGTGGTTTCGGTGGGGCGATCGCTTCGGAGAACAGCGCGACAGAGGTCCGGTTGCGAGATGTCCGTCTGGAAGGTAACTCGGCCAGAAGTTCTCCGGCCCTGCGAGCCGGAAATTCGTCAAAGCTAAGTGTCGACCACTCGGAAGATGGTCAGTGCACGATGCCCAATGGGCCAGACGGTTGTTCGCAGATTTTGGCTAACGCTCAGTCAGAAGTCCCGAACGCTTTCATTGGCGGCATGGCTGTCACAGTAGGTCTTGGTGCCCAGGTCAAGGTCAGCCGGACAGTTATCAGGGATAATCAGGGCTCCTTGGCGAGCAGCGTTTTTTATATCCAGAATAACTCGGATAGTGTGATACCGACCCTGCATGTCAACTCCTCGCTGATCGTCAATAACAAGGTTCGGCGACTGTTGCGCAATTCACGAAATGGTGAGGTGCGAATCGCCTGGACGACCGTTGCCAACAATGTATCCTCGGCACCTTCCAATCCCGGTGAGTTGATCTGGATTGCCGGTTCCAGTACCAACACGGCGCCATTGGACCTTGTTTCCAGCATCATCTGGCAGCCAGGAGATGAATTTAGCGACTACTTCAGAGTCGACGATACGGCCGAAGTCGATCAGGTCAATTGTTTGATCACTCATGATCCTGATGCGGTCACAGCAGTAGCCAACAGTGCCATTCAGGTAGACGGCAATGATCCTCGTTTCGGGGCACCGTCCAATAAGGACTGGACGGTTTCGATGTCCAGTCCCGCCTTTCAGTGCAGTGGTGCTTTCTACAACGACGAGCTGGACCTTGCTGGGCGCCAGCGCGGGGTCCTGACGACTCTGCCGGGGAATCCGGTGATTTTCACTGCTGGTGCCTATTCCATTCGTTCTACCGATACTCTTTTCATGGACCGCTTCGAGTTCTGAGGGGCTCGCAGAGCCTCCGATATCCTCAACCACCCTCCGCCTTCTCCCCAGCACCTAGTCAACTCGTCTTTGGGATGTGTGACATTGTCTCGACTTTGCCTCACAATGGCGTGGGACTTGGGATGAGGTGCTCAGAATTGAACGATTTTTCCTTTTCGGCAGAAGCTAGCGTCAACCCGGCCGAGCTGGCCGCTCTCTCGGCGATGATTCGTGCCGGGACGCCGTTGATTACCATTGAGTGTCATGATGAGCCCCAGGCGATGACGTTGTTCTCCGAGCTCCGGCGGCAGATGAGTCGGCCGTTGCTAAAGTGGACAGCTGCCACGGGCCTGGTGTGGGTGGAGCGGGAACAGACGCTGGCCGCGGAGTTTGCCGATCCCGAAAAGGCACTGGAGCATCTTCGACAGCGGCCTGATCGGGGCATCTATCTACTGATGGACTTTCATCACTACCTCAATGACCCGGTGGTGGTGCGACATCTGCGCGAGATGAGTCGTCAGGACGACGGGGCGAACCCGCGTACGGTCGTGCTGATCAGTCCGTCGCTGAAACTGCCAGCGGAACTGGAGCGCCAGGCCCGGTGTTTTCGCATCGCGCCCCCTGATCGCCAAACACTGAAGCAGATGGTTCGTGAAGAGGCCCAGCGTTGGGAGAAACAGCGAGGCTCAGGCGGTGCAGCCATTTGCGAGCAGGCGCTGGAGCGCTTGTTGACCAATCTGGAAGGGCTGACCCTGAAAGATGCCCGGCGACTGGCACGTAATGCCATCTTCGATGACGGTGCGCTGGACGAGGATGACCTCCCAGATGTCATGCAGGCAAAGTTCGAGTTGCTCAATCCCGGTGGGATACTGAATTTCGAGCTGGAAACGGCGCGCTTCAGTCAGATCGCCGGCATGCCCCGACTCAGACAGTGGCTGGAAACACGCGCTTCGGTGTTTGCGGCCGCCGAGCCGCCACCGGGCCTGGACATGCCGCGCGGGATGTTGTTGTTGGGGGTGCAGGGGTGTGGCAAGTCACTGGCGGCACGCGCGGCGGCCGGTTTGTTTGGTGTGCCCCTGTTGCATCTGGATTGCGGAGCCCTGTTCAATCGTTTCCATGGTGAAAGCGAGCGCAATCTGCGTGAATCGTTGCAGGCGGCCGAATTGATGGCGCCGTGCGTGTTGTGGATCGACGAGATCGAGAAAGGGCTGGCGGTGTCGGATACCGATGGCGGTACGTCGCGGCGAATGCTGGGCACTCTACTGACCTGGATGGCCGAACACCGTTCGCGCGTGTTCATCGCCGCAACTGCCAACGACATCAGCATCCTGCCGCCGGAGCTGGTGCGCAAGGGGCGCTTCGACGAAATCTTCTTCGTTGACCTGCCTGATGAAAAGATACGGGCGGAGATTCTGGCCATTCATTTCCACCGTCGGGAACTCAAGCCGCAGCTTTATCCGCTGGACGACATTGCCCGGGCGACCGAGGGTTTTTCCGGTGCGGAACTGGAGCACCTGGTCGTGGCGGCACTGTATGTCGCCCACGCCAGGGGCGAGCCATTGACTACCGACGACCTGATGAACGAAATCCACAACACCCGGCCGTTGTCGGTAACCATGGCCGAGCCGATCACTGAACTTCGGCAATGGGCGGCCAATCGGGCGGTGGCGGCTTGAGCAGTTCAGGTTTTTATTAATAATAGCCAGTTGGCGGATGGGGGAGCGAAAAATGGGGGGATTACCAGTTCGCAGGAGCAAGATTCGTTGCAGCGCTTGTGGCCCAGAGACTCGTAAGGAGCCTGGGCTCTGAGCGCTTTTCAGGAATCATGGGATCTTTGTGGCAGGAATTCTGAAAGGGTTTCGTAATAGGCGCTGATAAGCAAGAAAAACCTTCTTTCCAAAGGAATACAAGAATGAGAATAATCAAGCGATATTCAATAGTTACGGCGCTTATGTGTATTGCCACGAATTTTTTTCTGGCGAGTCTTTCAGCTACAGCAGGGCAGGGCAATATTATCCGAGTCGGGTCGGATGACGCAGAATGTGACTATGTCAGTCTTCAGGCCGCCATCAACTCAGCCAGTGGCGGGGATATTATCCTTCTGTCGGGGGAGGCTGATCACTATCGTGGTAACTCCTACTACATTTTTGCCAAGAGCTTGACCATTCGCGGTGGCTACGCATCCTGTACGGCCACCGAGTCGACGGGTCAAACGATTCTGGATGCCGATGGCCAGGATCGGATTTTCGATATCTGGATGCCGAAAGGTGAGGACGGGCCGCACAGCGTGGTACTGGAGAATCTGCTCATTACAAACGGTTACACGTCCCAGTCTGGTGGTGGGGTGCTGATTGAGGGGCGTCCGGGCGCGTTGTCCGTGACCTTGAATAACGTTCGGGTCGAGAACAATGAATCCGAAGCCAATGGCGGGGGTGTGGCGGTTTTGATCAATGAGGCCATTGCCGGACACGGTGGGCTTGTTCTGGTCACCGATGCTGACACCTGGATCGGTTCCAATGTTGCAGGCCACTACGGCGGGGGGCTCGCCTGCATGAATTTGTCGGGCTACAACGTCGGGATCTCCAATATGATGGTCATTGATCGCACCAATATCATCGACAATCAGGCCACTAACGGAGGAGGGTTTGCCGCGGTCGATTGTGCCACCATTCAGTGGTATAGCGGGGGCAGCATGTTTCTGATTGTCCCCGACTCCGCGATCTTCGGCAATTCCGCCACTGGTTCTGGCGGCGGCATCTACCTGAGCGATGGCAGCAGAATGAACTTTCGCGGTAGTTCGGGGACCAGCAGTGGTATTTCCGTTGGCGATTTGAATGCTGGTCGTTTGACATTCAACCAGGCCGATATGGGCGGTGGAGCGTATGTTACCGGTCCATCAACCCGCCTGATGCTTGAAGATGTCATCATCGATGCCAATTCAGCCGATGACGATGGCGGTGGCTTGTTTGTCAACGATCGTGCCCTTGTCGAGATGCGGCGCGGTCCGACTGGTCCGACAGCGCCGTGCCAGCCTTCGCAGAGCAGTGCCGGGATCACCACAATCCCCAGATGCAGTCGGCTACGTAACAATACCGCCGGCCGACGTGGTGGTGCTGCCTTCGTCGATGGTGGCGAGTTATCGGTTGACTATACCCAGATCAGTGGCAACGATGCCACGACTCAAGGCAGTGTGGTCACGGTTCGCGGTACCGAAGGCCACCCCGGCCAGGCGATCTTCTCCAATAGTCTGGTATTCGGAAACTCGGGCAATGCCCTGTTCTATGCATGGACCCACTCCGATCTGACCGTTGGCTGGTCCACCATTACCGATAATGTCAGCCCGACCAGTGCGGTTCGTGCGTTCACCAATACCGGTAGCGCCCGGGTTCGGTTGCTTGGCAGCATCGTTCATGAAACGACTGGCGACGTGGTGAGTGCCGGTGGAAACGGTGACTTTGATGTGTTGACCCGTTGTGTCATGGGCCACCAGCATCATTCACAGATCTACGGCTCCTGGGATCGATACCAGCAGAACAATCCGCGCCTGATGGAAAAGGATGCCACTCGCCTCCACTACCCGTCTCCGACCTCACCGGTTATCGACTTTTGTGATGGATCCACGGCCAGCAACCGCGATCTGGCCGGCCGTTCCCGTGGCAGTGCGCATGCCGGCTCTCCGCTTGTCAATCCGCCGGCCTGGAGTGGCAATAGCCCCTACGACATCGGTGCTTACGAAACCAACTGGCCCGTGCTGGAGGACGGGATCTTCCAGAGCCGGTTCGAGTAACACTACAGGCAGACAGGGCTCCTTAACTGTGATCTCTCAGTAGGTTGTCCGAATGCCGACTGACCGATGCTCCTTCGATCCGGAACGCGCCTGGCAAAAGCGAATCCGGCACCGGCGAGAAGCGGTAGCCACGCTGCTCGGGCGCGCCGGGCCGGTCCGGCGACGAATACTGAGACATCTCCACCAGGTCATCGAGCGATACGGCGGCCTGCGCGACACACCGAAAGAACATCTGTTGCTCATCATGCAGTCGCTTCGTGGCCGTCTTCTTGCCGCCGGTCGTTAACTTCATCAAGGTGGACATCTGGACGGGCCGCATCAGGCTTTTCAGCTCGAATGGCAAGAGCTGGTCGAAGCGCTTGACGACACCGAACCCAGTCTGACGTCCCGAATAAAAGAACGCAGCGACTGGCAGCCCATGCTGGAATCTGCTGTTGTCAACTTCCCGCCGCTGATCGATTCGCGCGGCCGAATCCTCCAACAGGTTCTGGACACCGATAGTGCTGGTGGGCTTCAGGGTGTCGGGATTTCGCCAGGGGTGGCGAGAGGGCGAGCGTGCGTCGTGCACTCACCCGAAGCGGCAAGCCTCGCCCCGGGCGATGTGCTGGTCCCCTATGCCACGGATCCGGGTTGGACGCCCTTGTTTGCCAATGCCGCTGCAGTCGTCCTCGAAGTAGGTGGCACCTTGCAGCATGGTGCCATCGTGGCCCGGGAGTTGGGCTTGCCCTGCGTGGCCGGCATAGAGGGTGCAACAACAACCTTGTCGAATCAACCAATGATAGAAGTGGATGCAGATGCCGGCACGGTCAAGGTCATCGCTGAGTAAGTAGGTGCATGACGAGACCTGCAATGCCAGCCGCTTGCATGGGATTGATCAGGAAATACTGAACATCATGCGCAGCAAACAAGAAAGCCCCGCCGCGACGGCGCCGCGCAACGGCGGGGCTTTCAAATCTCCATGGCTCACATCAGAGCCAAGCGAACCGCATGGCCAATCAGAAAGCCTCGATTACATCCATCAGCATCTCGACGGCCTCGGCACACGTTGGCGCGGTGGCAGATACCTCAACCCCGGTTCCGCCCGGGATGCTGATGGTTGCCATGGCAGTGCAGCTGGTGTCCATCAAGCCATGCTCCCCCTCATCCCTGGCGCTTTGCTGGAAGCTTACGTCCGAAACCTCCACGCCGTGCAACCTGCCCATTTCCTTGAGCAGGTGGGCGTGCTCGGCAAGGATCTCATTCGAAGGGTAGGCGATCAGGGATTGTGGTTGCCCGACTTGCTGATTCTCATGCGCAATAGCACTTGACGAAGCGCCGAGCACCAGGGCAAGCAATAGTGTCGAAAAGGCCAATATCGATGTGTTTCTCATAAGTCACTCTCCTACTTCTCAGATTGGCTTTGAGAACACTTCGATAGCGCCCCCCTTTTCTTCACTATCGTTAGTGCGTGCCGGAGGCTAGCAAATCGACCCACTCTCTGTCAAGGCACTAAAGGGCAGGATAATCAATGGCTTAAGGCTCTCTTTTCGTGATGCAAACGGTTGGCTCTGGACCCGCTTGAATGGCCGGGCCCCGGAGCCCGCTTGAGTTGAGGCCGATTATCAGCAAGGGACCAGTGCGAGAGTTCCTGAAGCCGCCTTCCACCGACGTTGCTCTCCGACTGGATGCAAGTCGGGTTATTAACCCGGCAACCAAACAGGTTGGTGGGTTAATGCCCGGCCGGAACGGCCGGGGCCGCGAAGCGAAGGCATTTTCGGACATGTGCCGCAAATGCCGCGCAACGAATACCGTAGGTATTTCGTTGCCGGTTTAACAACTGCAAACGTAGCTTCTCTGCCGCAGCATGAGTGCTGGAGATATGCTGCGTGCCGTATTCGATTACGGCATTGCAGGGCATGCAATGAGTGAGTGTGATGAAAAGTGATGACGTGCCGAAACCTGGACTGTTGTGTCCCCTCATCCGCTATACCTTGTACACGAACAATGTGCTTGCAGGTAGGCTTTGCCGTAGGTATTCTATTGCGTCGCCGATATGAATTTGATCCCCGGCTGCCGGCCAATCTCATTTGCACATATGCAAGAGAAAGCATAACCGCAGCGATGTCAGATCAAGGAATACAGATGGAAATTGACACTAATAAGTACAAGGTCTGGAAGCTGCCCCATCCAATGTTGTTGCACTGGATCATCAATCCTGGAATTGCATTCAATGAGCTCGTGCTTGGCCAGCGGGTTCCAAAGGTTACCCTGATTGACCAGACCAGTGATGCACCGCTAATGGAGAGGCAGTATATTCCTTGTCCTGAATGCAGCGCTGTGAATGATGGCCGCCTTTGGTCAAAAGGGAATTCATTTGGGCATTGGTTTGGACTAATCTGCCCTGAATGTCATGGCAGGATTCCCTGTCTCTGGAACATTACCAGCCTTCTTTTGTTGGCCGTTACCGTTCCGATATGGATTTGGATCAAGCTCTTTGCCGAGCAGAAGTGGGTTGAATGGCAGAAGCGCCGATTCTCCGAGGTCGTTTCATCCGGGTTGCCTGAGGCGAAGACTGTCAACTGGGTCAGAATGGGTCTTGTCTTTGGTCTGGTGATGTTTTGTGTTCTTTCCCTGCCCATAGCATACTTGGAAGGTATTGGTATGCGTGCCATAGGTGTACATGCGCTTCTCTGGCTGGCAGGTGGCCTGTTGTTCGGTTTCTTGATGAAGCGGCACCTGACCAAGCAGAAGTGAAGTTCAGGTCCTGGAGGGTTCCGCAATCTGTTCCATCCGCTATCAACGGCAGGAATCGACAATCCGATCTAAACTCATGCCGGTTCAGTAGCCTCGCCTTTCCGAAGCAAGCTCCAATGGGGCGGCACCATGGGCAGAGGCCGCTGTGACCATGCAGGCATATCCAGAAGGTCCCATCTGGTTCCAGCCCAACATCAGGCTTTTACGTCTCCTTCGCCTGGGCTGCTGGGTGATTCCGCTTTTGGTTCTTGCGCTTGGTTACTATCTGGTTAGAGTGACGATGCTGCTTTTCACCGGCGATGATCCGGATGCCGATCTGTCGGATGCCATTCGGATTGTGGCATATCTGTGGATTGCGGCATTAGCCATGGCATCCTTCTCAATGTTGATATTCTTTGAAGTTCGTCGCTGGACAGGCTATCGGCTTGGCTTGCAGAGTGATGTGCTGCTGCTCAAGGAAGGAACTGGTGCTGTCCATCGAATCGAGCCGCGCGAGCTAATATATGGAGACGGCACTTTGCTCTGGGGCAAACGACAGATACCACTCAAGTGGCAGTATAGTCATCTCTTGAATCAGGCTGAAGACCTTGAGCGGCATTTGATTCCCTTCTTGAAACATCGAGCGGAGTATCTTGATTGCTTCTCAATGTTTGGCAGGCAGCTGGCCCGTGGCGAGCCTGTCATCCTTTCCATGTGTCTGCTGGTTGTGGTTCTGGGGGTGCTGATTGTGCTTCTCTAATTGACCGCATGGTCTACTAGCTTGCCTCTCATCTGTAATCAATCGATGGCCAAAAGTCGCTGATATCAGGGCATTGCGGGCCGATTTGGGTGTGATCGCGGGCTTGCCTGTCCTGATTTTCCGTTTTTTCCGTTAAGTACTGGTAGGGAAGACAAATGGCGAATTCCGGCGATGCTCGGAGGTATCGCCGGCGCTGTTACTTATGTAGGAAATGGCAAGACGGAGGAGCTTCATGAAAGTACTGTCCATGGAGGCCGGACCGGCCGGATTGATGGTGGTTGCCGGGTTGATGCTGGCCCAGTCCGGGCTCACCGGGGTGATCGAAGATCGGGGAATGATTGAACAGGTCGAGCGCAGTGGCGCGCGCACCGTGGGACCTTCCGATGAAGGTTGTGATCACACCAATCTACAGAATGCTATCCAGCTGAGTAGTGAGGGGGATGAGATTCGTATCCATACCGATTACGAGGCCAATGTCCCTGCATTTGGATACACTATTCTGAGTCGATCAGTGACGCTTCGTGGCGGGCTGCAGGACTGCTCGGGTTCTCCGACCTTCAGCGGTCGTTCCGTACTTGATGCCGACGGGCAAGGCCGGGTGATGTGGATCACGGCCAGTGGCGAGGAGCAGGTGACTCTCCGCGACCTGGTGCTGACCGGAGGCGAGACCGACCTGGAAAGTGGCGGTGGAGGACTGAGGATTGAAGGGGTGCCGGGGCTGTTGGCGGTGGCGCTGGAGAATGTGCTTGTATCTTTCAATACCGCCGAGCGCCAGGATACCAGTGACCCACGGGTTCGGGGTGGTGGTATCCATGTCGAGACGACTGGCGACAGCGAAGGGTTTACGCCAATGCTGACCGTGGATAATGCAAGCCGCATCACCAATAACCAGGCCGATAGCGGGGGCGGGCTGGCCTGCACGGCAACGGACAATCTGCCCGAAGACCGCACGATCATTCGCCTGGGCAGCGCGACCATCGACAATAATCATGCCCATATGTATGGGGGAGGTATCATGGTCAATGGGTGTCGCAATATCTTTATCTATTCCGGTGAGGGCACAACCGGCCTGGGAGGCATTGCATGGAATAATGCGGATTACATAGGGGGCGGAATCTTTTCCGGGCTTTCCGGTACACCACAGAGCGGATGGATTTCAGTGCGGGCATCCCAGTTCCAGGAGTTTGGTAATTCCAATGGTGCGGGGGAGATCGTGGGTAACCATGCCGACCAGCTTGGGGGTGGAATTCAGGTCTCGCATGGAAGCAAAGTTCAGTTGTTCGATACTGTTGTTCATCTCAACAGTGCGAGAGCCGTTGGAGGAGGTGGCATCAATACCGGGCCGGCCGGTAGCCGTGTTGAGATGATGGGGACCGGAAACGAACCCTGTGATACTTTTGATGCAGGTGACCTGACACCATGCAGTCGGCTGAGGAGCAACACTGTGGACAGTGGTTGGGGTGACGGCTTGCGAACCAGGGGTGGAGAACTTGATGTACGGCGCACTTACATCAGCGGCCATGAGGGTAATAATACTGTGTATGTGGAGGGCACAACATCCACAACCTTCGAGTCAGTGCTATTTCACGACAACGAAGGAGGCCACCTGATCCTAGGATCCAGGAATGGCGACATTGATGTGCGCTGGTCTACCATTGTTCATGAAGAGTCCGGTTCAGAGCCGGTAATCCGGCTGGAATCATCGAACGGTCCCCTGAACTTCTCTCTAACGGGCAGCATCATGTGGGCGCCGGGCACCCAGCTAGTCAGCATAGAAGATGCTTCTGAGCAGACTGCGACGGCCCAGTGCGTGATTGGTCACCAGCCGGAGGCCGGGTCGGGTTTTACCGCCGCCAGCTACTATAGCCAGATCGACCCGGAGTTTGTCGACCCGGACGCCGGTGACTTTCGGATCAGTGACATCTCGCCGGCCATCGACTATTGCAATCCGGACTCGGAAGACCAGCCGTCCGGTCGCGATCTGGACGGTCGGCTGCGCGGTGAACTGACCGAATCCAACCCCATCCGGCCGCCCAATGGACAGCCCGGGGGGGTCTACGACCTCGGTGCCTTCATAGTGGACATGCCACTGCTGTTCCGGGATCGGTTCGAGGAGGATTGACCCGGCCGCATGCGATCTGCATTCGCACCGGGTCAATGGTGGGGCGGTACTACCGCTCCCCCGGCCTCAGCGGCTCTGCCAGGTAAGCGTGACCATTAATGAGCGACCCGGTTCGGCCAGCAGCGGAAGCAGCGGGTCGTCGGGCGCTCGTCCGGGTACGGCGGCGTTGCGCCAGTACTGGCGGTCGGTGAGATTGAACAGGCCTACACCAACGCTCAGGTCCTGACGAGGAAAGTATCGGGTGAGCAAGTCCACGGTCGCGTGCCCCGGAGTCGAGAACAGGGCGTCTCCCTGTTCATCCCGAAGCTCGCGTTGTGACTTGACGGCGCTGACGATCAGTCGCGTTTCCCAGTCTGTCGAGGGCGACAGCCAGGCCAGTTCGGAGATCAGCCTGGGTGGGGATACTTCGGGCAGGGGGCGTTCATCAACCCGATCGCGTCCCCGGGTCCACTCGGCGGCCAGTTCGGCAGTAAGGTTTCTGCCAAGTTGTTGCTGGTAGCGGGCTTCGACACCTTCTATACGAACCGAATCGCGATTGATGGACTGGAACTCGAGAAAGCCGCTGGCCGGATCGAATCCGATTGGTGCGCGGGTCTGGATGAAATCCCGGTAGTCATTGCGAATGACCGCCAGTTCGGCCCGAGCGTCGGAACCGCGCCAGCGCAATCCGGCCTCGGCGGTACGACCGCGCTCGGGTTCCAGGTCGGGGTTGGCGATTGCCCGAATGTTGAACATCGGTATTTCCAGGCCGATGTTGACGTCCTCGAATGGTGGCGCACGAAAGCCACGGGCATACTGGGCGAACAGTTCCATGCTGTCGTTGATCGGCCAGACCAGGCCGAGGCGAGGCAGCCATGAAGTGGTGCTCAACGAGGTGGTTTGTGCATCGGGGAACCGGGCTTCGAACAGCGGGTCGTTTCTCACCGACAAGTCGTAGTACTCGAAGCGAATCCCGGGGCTGAGCCGCGGCCCACGATGCCACAGGCTGATCTCGTCGTGCAGGTAGACACCCAGCTCGGTGACCCGGCTGGCAGGGAAGTCGCGCAAGGGGAACTGCTCTCCCAGCACGAAACGGGCGCTCTGGCCGGTTTCGAGTGTTGTCTGCATGGCATCGCGCTGTGTGGTGATGTCGGCACGAGTCAGTTCCAGACCATAGCCCAGGCGGTGATCCAGGCCGAGAATGGAGAACTCGCTTTCCAGGTCGGCGCCGACACCGGTCATATCCTGAGTGAACTCGAAACGCCGAAACAGCTCGACCGGCGTGGGCGCCAGGAGACGCTGCTCGGTAGTTTCCTGGCGGGTATCGGATTGCTGGTGCCAGGCCCGCCAGTGACCGCGACTTGCAACACCGGCACCTTCGAAATGATGGTCGAGAATCAATCGCCACTGGTGGCGTCGATCGTCTCCTTTCAATGATGTCGTGTCGACGAAGCGTTCGTGGCCGAGAATGGCGTGCAGATCACTGTCGCGAGTCTCGCGCAGCCCGTCAAGAGAAAGGCGAAAGCGACCAACGGCGGTATCCAGCCCTCCGCGTAACAGTACGCCGCCATGGCGTCGATCAAGTTCGTCGCGTGGCAGGTCTTGCGGTCGCTTGGCTACATTGACTTCGCCGCCACGTTGCCCGGCAGCGGCCAGAATAAGACTTCGGTTGCCGGCGCGCAGAGCCGTTGTCGATGTCACTCGCATCCGGTCGCTATCGGTTCCGCCGGCGGTGGTCATGCGGTGCGCACTGCCGTCACCAGGCAGCAGGTCATCGACATCGATCAGGCTTACCGCGACAACACCACCCAAGGCCTTGGAGCCATAAAGCGTTGACGCGGGCCCACGCAGGATCTCGACGCGTTCGGCCAGACCCAGCTCCATCAGTCCTCGGCCGGTATCGGAAAAGCTGCCGACGGTAAATCGATCAGGGGCTGGCACGTTGTCGATTATCACCGCGGTGCGGTTGCCACCAATGCCGCGAATACGGAACCCATTGAATCCAAAGCGTGTGCTGCCGCTGTCAACCTCCACTCCGGGTTCATAGCGCACCAGATCGGCGATATCCACGACCATGTCACGCTCCATGTGCTCCCGACCGATAACGGTGACGGTGCCGGCCACTTCACTTAATGAACGGGGCTGACGGTGTGCCACCACAGTGATCGTGTCGAAATCCCGGACGTACTCCTCGCGCTGATCCTCGGCGTCTGGCTCTGCATGGGTGGTCAGAGGGAGCATGACTGCAAGCAGGACAATGGCAATCTTGTACACGGTTTGGGTCCTCGTGAATTGATGGGTTTGTCTGGTTCGAGGCCGGGGCCTTGGTACAGCTCACGGTTGAATCAAAAGTAACATGCAGCGCAAATACATGAATTGTTTGGGGTCAAGTTTGCTTGAAATGATCAAGAGAGAGGTGTTTGCGCCAGTGGTCAACGGGCGTGCCTTTCGACTTGGTCAGGTGCTTCCAGCTATTGACCGTATGGAAATTTCTGCTGGTGCTTGACCATCGTCAATGAAAAAGGCATAAAAAATACATGAAAATAACGCTACCCCGACCACCCACAGTAAGGAGTAGTACGAATGAGAACCCGGAACCGCAAAAAAATGCATCACCTGATGGGCGCTACCGCCCTGACCGCGGTGCTGGGGCTGGGAGGATTGGCGACCAGTGCGCTGGCCGACGAACCCAGCCTCTCGCCCGAAGACTTTGAGCACGCCAAGCAACTGTACTTTCAGCGTTGTGCCGGCTGTCACGGCGTCCTGAGGAAGGGCGCGACCGGTGGCAGTCTTGAACCCGAGGTCACCCGTGACCTGGGCCAGCATCGACTCGAACGCATCATCGCGCTGGGCACTGAAGGCGGCATGAACAACTTCGATCACATCTTCACGCCCGAAGAGATCGAGATGGTGGCCACCTTCATTCAGAAGGAGCCCCCCGAGCCGCCGGAGATGACGCTAGAAGAGATGCGCGAGCTCACCGAGCAGCATGTCGCACTCGAGGACTATCCTGACGAGCCGCTGCACGATCGCAATTGGCAGAACTTCTTCGTGGTCATCGAGCGCGACGCCGGCCAGGTCGCCATCGTCGATGGTGATCGCCACGAGATCGTGGCCCACATTCCGACCGGCTACGCGGTGCATGTGATCAAGTCGGTAAAGGAAAACCATGCCTTCCCCGATCAGAAGGATGTCGGTCGTTTCTGGTACACCATGGGTCGCGATGGCCGCATGACCAAGATCGATCTGTGGCAGGAGCCGGAGAATATGCTCGTGGCGCAAACCCAGATTGCCTATGACGCGCGCGATGTGGCCGTTTCCGGCGATGGGCGTTACGTCATCGGCGGCGGCTACTGGCCACCGCACTTCGTGATCGTCGACGCCAAGGACATGAATCCCCTCAAGGTGGTGTCCTCACGCGGCATCAACGTTGACGGAGAATACGTCGAGGAATCACGCGTGGCGGCCATCTACGACACCCCGCATGCCCCGAGCTGGGTGGTGGCGATGAAGGAGCTTGGCCAGATCTGGCAGGTGGACTACAGCGATATCGACAACCTGAGGATCGAACAGATCGATACCGCCAAGTACCTGCACGACGGCTTCTTTGACCCGACCGACCGTTACTTCATGATCGCGGCCAATGCCTCCGACAAGATGGTGGTAGTCGACACCAAGACCCGCAAACTGGAAGCCCTGATAGAAACCGAGTCCCTGCCGCACCCGGGTCCGGGCGCGAACTGGATCGATCCGGAATGCGGTCCGGTCTCCGGCACCCCGCACCTGGGTCTCGGCCTGGTCAGCGTCTGGGGCAGTGATCCGGAAGGTCATGCCGACCAGGCCTGGAAGATCTGCTACGAGCTCGAGACCGATGGACCCGGCCTGTTCATCCGCACGCATCCGGACAGCAAGTACGTGTGGGCCGACCAGACCATCCATCCGGAACCGGACGTGCAGCAGTTCGTCCAGGTCTTCGACAAGGAAACCCGCGAGATCGTCAAGACCATCCAGGTCACCGATCACCCGGGGGCCGTTGCCACCCACATGGAGTTCAATGCCGATGGCACCGAGGTCTGGGTGTCGGTCTGGAACCAGGGTGACGCCGGCGAGGCCAATGGCGAGATCGTGGTCTACGACGCCGAGACGCTGGAAGAGAAGGCTCGCATCAAGGGCCTGACCACGCCGACCGGCAAGTTCAACGTCTACAGCCGCAAGAACCACGTCACCTGATGACCGGTTGACGTGAGCAAGAGGCGGACGGGCCAATGCCCGTCCGCCAACTCCAAGAAAGCTACCGGATGTTTAGTAGAACAGGGAAAGCCACCATGAAAGACAAGTCGCTGCTGGCCAGGATACTGTCGCGTCGCGTGATCTTCGGAACCTCGCTGGGCGTGGCGCTCGCATTCATGCTCACCGGCATTGTCCTGTGGGGTGGATTCAACTGGGCCATGGAAGCGACCAATACCATGACCTTCTGTACGTCGTGCCACGAGATGGCCGACAATGTCTATGCCGAATACAAGGGTACGCCCCACGACATCAATCCCAGCGGTGTCGGCGCCACCTGTTCGGATTGCCATGTGCCTGATCCATGGCATCACAAGGTGGTGCGCAAGGTCTATGCCACGCGTGAACTCTGGCACAAGGCACTGGGGACGGTCGATACTCCCGAGAAGTTCGACGAGCGGCGGCTGATCATGGCCGAGCGGGTGTGGGATTCAATGAAGCGCACCGATTCGCGCGAATGCCGCAACTGCCATGACTGGAACTCCATGAACCCCGAATTCCAGAGCCCGCGGGCGCGCAGCCAGCACAAGTTTGCCATGGAGCAGGGGCACACCTGCATCGACTGTCACATGGGCCTGGCCCACAGCGATGTACACGACCGGCTCTCCGACGAGGAGCTCGAGGAGCTGACCGCGCCGCGTCCCGAGCACCGCCAGGAGGTGCCTGAATCCTTCCTCGCCGGCATTGCCCGCGCCGAGGAACGCGAAGCTGAGAAAGAAGCGGCTCGCCAGGCCGAGGCCGAGCGTGAACGCGAGCGTCGACGGCTCGAGGAGCAACGCATCAAGGAAGCCGTCGACCGTGCCCTGGCCGAACGCGCCGTCGAAACCGACGACGCGCCCGAGGCGACCGACGACATCGATTTCGACTGGTCTGGCGTGCCCGAGCGTGAAGTGACCGTGTTCTTCCCCGGCCAGGCGTCAATGGAATGGACGCTGGTCGGCCGCATGCATGGTGGCGCGCGCGCCTTCCGGTTTGGCGATACCTGCGAGTCCTGCCACGGACGCGAGACCGACGAGATGGGCGAGAAGATCGTCACCGGAGAGACCGCCGAGGAACACCCCATCCCCGGCAAGCGCGGTTCCATGCCGGTCGCCGTCCAGGCCGCGCATGACAGCGAAAATCTGTACCTGAGATTCGAGTGGCCGATGACCGATCACGTGCCGGTCGACTTCGTCGATGGCGGCAAGATGGATCCGGACAACCCGATCAAGGTGGCCGTGATGCTGTCGACCGACAAGCCGGAGTATGCCGCCCAGGCCGGCTGCTGGGCCGCCTGCCACCATGATCTGCGTGACATGCCGGCCCATCCCGACGACCCGGAAGCCTCCGGACTGCCGCTGGACTTCTCGCGCGGGGTGACCAAGTATCTCAAGGAGTCGCGCACGGAGGTCGAGGAGGCCGGCCGGCGCGGTGCCACCCTGGGGGGCTGGGACAAGCTCGAAGACGAAGACGTGCTTGCCGACCTGCTGGCCTCGGGCCAGTTCATGGACCTGATGCGTATCAACGCTGACGGCAGCACCGAGCATGGCCATGTACTGGAAGAACGCATCATGACCGGCGGCGCCGGCTTCGAGGCCAGTGTGAGCAGCAGTGGCGGCTACTGGCAGGTGGACATGAAACGCCCGCTGCAATCCGATCAGCCCGGTGATGTCAGCCTGCAACCGGGCGAGACATACAATTTCAGCTTTGCCATCCACGACGACCATGCTGATGGCCGTTTCCACCATGTCTCGCTGGGCTACCGGATGGGGCTGGATGACGAGGAAGTGGACTTTAATGTTGTGGGGCGGTAGGGGTGGATGAGTGGGAAGTAAGAAGTGTGAAGGTGTTAGGTGTTAGGTGGTGTTGGAGTTAGGATTGGGAGAGGTTATGAAGAGTTTGTTGATTGGTTTGGTGATGGTGGTGGCTTTGGGGTGGGGTGGGGTGTTGGTGGCTGATGATGATACTGTTGTGGTGGTGATGCGTGATATGGCGTTTAAACCTGAGGAAGTAACGGTGCAGGTTGGTCGGACTGTGCGCTGGGAGAATCATGAGCGGCGTCAGTTTCACAATGTATGGTTCCGTGAGCTTGGCGAGGAGCCCGGTGAGTACCTGTTTCCGGAAGAGTCCATGGAGCGAACGTTCGATGAGCCGGGTGAATACCCTTACTTGTGCGAGCCGCACGAAGATCGCGGCATGACCGGCGTCATACGCGTGGAATAGATCTAGAGGCTTGATCATGAAACCGACAACAGTAGCCATTCTCACCAGCCTTTCCGCCCTCCTTTCACTGCCTGCCCTGGCCGGCGATACCAGCCAGTGGCAGCCATCCCTGGACCTTCGTTACCGCTTCGAACATGTAGACGAAGACAGCATTGATCGAGACGCCAATGCTTCGACTTTGCGCTTGCGGGCCGGGATTGTCAGTCCAGACTGGTCAGGATGGCAGGTGGGTGCAACTGTGCATGGCAACCGAAGTGTCGGCTCCGAACGCTTCAATTCCACGGCTAACAGTCGGACCCAGTATCCGGTGGTGGCAGATCCCGACGACGAGGGGGTGTCCGAGGCCTGGGCCAGCTACCGTGCCAATGATGAATTCGTAGTCCGGGTGGGCCGGCAGCGCATCACGGAAGACAATCATCGGTTTATTGGCAATGTCGGCTTTCGTCAGCTTGAACAGACCTTCGACGCGGTATCTGTCGGCTGGAAGCCGACCGATGCGGTGCGGGTCGATGTGAACTGGCTGGACAAGGCACATCGCATCTTCGGCCGCTCCAACCCCAATCCGCTTCTGGCCGGGGCCAACCTCGATGCCTGGACCGCAATGCTTGCCTATTCCGCCGACGATCATACGCTGGCTGCGTACGGGCATCGCTTGGTGTTTAATGATCGACCGGCCTCACACCGCAATCTCGGCGTCCGTGCCACGGGTGATCTCGGCTGGGCTGACCTGGGTTACCGGGTGGAATTGGCCCGGCAGGAAGGGCTGCGCGAGCTTACCGGCCTCTCCTCGAACAACTACCTGCACCTGCGGGTCGAGCGGCGCTATGATCAATGGCACTGGTTTGCCGCACACGAGCGTCTCGAAGGCGACGGTAACCGGGCATTCCAGACCCCCCTGGCGACATTGCACGCCCACAATGGCTGGACCGACCGTTTCCTGACCACCCCGGACCAGGGCCTGCTCGACTCGCATTTTGCCACCGGCACACGCATGGGCGAATGGTCCGGGATGCTCAAAGTGCATCACTTCACGACCGATCACGGCAGCCGCTATCTGGGCAATGAGTATGGCCTGATGATCAACCGGTCCCTTCCCGCTGGTCTGGCCATGGATGTGAAGACCGCCTGGTTCGATGCGGACAGGGGCGGTTCGGATGTGTTCAAGGCCTGGCTGAGCCTGACCGGAACCTGGTAAGCAACGAGGTTCCAATGGTCTCCGCCCCGGGGCGATCCAGTTGGAACCCTGGTGCGCAAAGCGGACACCATCTCCGAGTTTCACGACCCGAACCGGGTGGCGCCGGCTTTTCAGTTTGTAGACGACCGTTACGGCCGAAGCGCACATTGCAGCCGAGCGCGAACTATGTTCGTGTCGCCTGAGTCCGGCAGAGAAAAAGGCCGGAAATCACCGGCTTGCATGACAACGCTGTCACCGTTCCCTTGTTGATTGGGGATTGCAAAAGCAAGCACGGGACTGGTCGTGAACCGGGTCAGCGCTGGATCCGGCAGCATTGCGGCTGGAGCATATCACTTCCTCAAACCGGATCATGCTTTGCCAGTTCCCGGTGCTCGTTGATGATCGAGACCATTTGCATACTCGACGCAAATCCGCTATAAAGAAATTATGACAGCGTTGTCATGCTATTTGGCATCTCTGTCATGAGATGAGGCTCTCCACTTTGTTTGGTGCCCATCCAGAGGGTGTCCGAAGACGAATTGCCATCAACAAGTCTTTGAATATCCGTTGGTTTGTGGGTCTTTGCTCTAGGGGTTTCGTCCGCCTGAGATGGCCAATGTCCTGTTCGCAGGAACGACTCGACATACATGACAAGAGGGAAGTTTTAGTGTTCTCAGAATCTATTCTCACAAGAAAATTGGTCCTGGCAATTGGCGCCGGGTTGATTGGAATGCAGTGCGGCGTCCTGTACGCTCAGGATGAGACGGAGTCCGAAGAGGAAGCGGATGGGGCACAACTCGAAGTAATCACAGTGACCGCAACACGTAACGTGACGGACCTGATGAGAACCCCGCTTGCCATCACCGCGCTGGATTCTGAGGCGCTGGTGCGTCAGAACACCTTGACACTCCAGGACATGGACGGCATGGCGCCCAATATCGAGTTCGGTCACTCGCAAGGCGATTCTGGGGTGCAAATTGGTATTCGAGGCGTTACGTCCACAAATTTCACCGAGATTGGCGATCCAGCAGTCGGTGTCCACATTGATGGAATCTATTCACCTCGTCCACAAGGTGCGCTGGCCCTGATGTTTGACCTGGACCGAGTGGAGATCCTCCGCGGCGCACAGGGAACATTGTTCGGTCGGAACTCAACAGCCGGTGTGGTCAATGTGGTTCCGGCCAGGCCGGATTTTGATGACAGCTATGGCTGGTCCAGCTTTCAGCTTAGCAATTTCAATGGAAAGCAGTTTCGTTCTGTATACAACCTGGCTGTCACGGAGAATTTCGCTCTAAGAGGCGCTCTGATGATTGACAAGCGTGACGGCTTTATTCACCAGGAGCGTGACCTGACTGATCGTGGGCCTTTTGTTTCCGATGGTGAAGGAGGCGGTAACTTTACTCCGGATGGAAATCCTGATGTCGACCAGCGCTTCAATCGTGAGCTTGATCCCAGTGAGTACTACCACAACTCCAATCAGTGGGGTGCCCGCCTGACCGGTTTGTGGCGGATTGCAGCCAATCACCGCCTGACCCTGGGCTACGAACGATTCAAGAACATGGGGGCCGGTGGCATCGGCATGAAGGACTGCGATGCCGCCGAGGGAACCCGCTGGGCTTGTAACGAGCACGGGCAGTGGTACGCGCTGGTTAATGTGCCTGGGAAAATCGATATGACCATTGACACCCTCCGGGCGCTGTACCAATGGAATCTGAACGATTCAACAGACATCGAATATCGGGTCGGATATGCGCTTCAGCAACGCTATCAGCAGCATGATACGGATGCGGGTCTTCATCCCCTGAAAGAAGATGTCGATATCATGCATCCGTGGGGCAACTGGGGGCGTCAACATGTGATTGACCGTGCCAATTTCACGTTGGAATCCGACTTTGGGTCATGGGTGAACGAACTTCAGTTCCGCCAGGAATTTGATCGACTGAACTATGTTGCCGGTTTGTTCTGGCTGCATGAAGACAACTCCATTGTCTTCGCTCAGGATCGTTTGGTTGAGGCGCCCTGGGGCATGCCGCATGGCAATCTCTATGTTCAGCCCAGCCGAGTCATTGACTCGCGTGCTGCCTTTGCCCAGGCGGACTATCGCTTTACAGACCGCTTGACCGGCACGATTGGCTATCGACATAGTTGGGACAGGCGCAGTGACAACGAAGGCGCGACTTACGGGGCATGGGACGATGGTGAGTTTGCCGAGTACGATTTTGGCTGGTACTACAATGGCCTGCATGTCCCCCCCAACCTGGGTTTCGCGGCGGCGCACAGCGGCAATGACCTGACCCTGGGAATGGGGCCGTTTGCGGGCCCGAGCGCTTATCCAGGGCCGACTATCAATACCTTTAGCCAGAGCTGGGAGCAGGGCACTTATCGTGTTGGCCTGCAGTATGAAATCGACCATGAACGTATGGTCTTTTCGTCCCTGGCGACGGGTTACCGGCCGGGTGGTTTTGGCGACCGGTTTGATACCTGTGGTGGCCGGCCCTGTGCCGACCCTGACCTGACCGATTCAGAAGAGCGGTTCAGTTATCTGGAATATGACGCAGAGCGTACCAGAAACTTTGAGATTGGCTATAAGGGTAGCCATTTGAATCGCCGGTTGAACTTCAGCGCGGTCTACTTCCATACCCGCTATCAGGATATGCATTTCACGGCCATGCACGCCGTGGGCCAGAATATCCCCGCTCAGGAGTGTCCGGACTGGAACCCTGCGTGCGATATTGTGGATGCCTGGAAGACCGAGAATATTGGTGAGGCGACCATTCAGGGGCTGGAGATTGAGTTCAACGCAGTACCATGGGACGGTGGCCGGATCAACGGCTTTTTCTCCTGGATGGACAGCAATGTGGACAGCTACCCAACCTTTGATGATAACTGGATGTGCGGTTATCGTGAAGAGATGGGTGCTGAGCCGTGCGCGGACATTTACATGGGGCCGGAGACTGAGAAGCGTGGCCGTCGAATCCTGGATGTCCGTGGTCATCGTCTGCCACGCACGCCCAAGTTCACCGTTGGCGTGAATCTGTCGCAGGACTTTGATCTGGCGCGAGACCTAACCCTGACACCGTGGCTTGGTGTGACCTGGAAGGACAAGCAGTACTTTACCGTTCGAAATCTGGATAACCCGCATATTGGTGATTTCCAGAGCTCTTATACCAACGTCAATGCCTCTCTCCGGCTGGCCTCAGTCCGTTCGGACTGGCATGTCGAAGCCTATGGAACAAACCTGACCAACAACGTGGTTAAGAACTGGATGGGGCAGGGCTTGACCGGTGGCTTCACTTTCAATTCGTTCAACCCGCCACGGATGTACGGTATTCGATTTCAAGTCGCCTATTGACGATGTGAACGCCCGGCCACTGTGGCCGGGCAATCACCCGGCATGCGAGTTCTTGTGCCGGGTTAGCACATGAGCTTGTTGCCCGGCGTGGCGCCCAGTTTATGCACATAGTCCTGATAGAGTTCGATCCGGCTTTGAACCTGCTCCGGATTGCCGCCCTCACACTCGAGGCTGCCGTTGATGGACCGGATGGTTTCCCCGAAACCTTTTTCGTTGACCATGGCGTGGTGCGAGGTCATGGTGCCGGGGCCTTTGCGACTCATCCAGTACCAGAGTGCGGTTTGCCAGGTGATGGTGGGGTTTTCCGCAACCAGCTCCGGCTGGCCCCAGAGATCCAGGCCGAGCGCTCTGCCGGCGTCACAGTAGTTGGCGTTCCAGCTCAACTGAATGGGGCCGCGCCCGTAGTATTGCTTGCCGGGCGCACAGACGCCGCAAGGAGTGGCGCTGTCGGAACAGTAGTCGCCGCGATAGATTTCCTTGAGGTAAGTTAGCGCATAGGTCTCGTGGGAAAAGTTGGCCAGGGCGGCGGCAATCTCGCGTTTGCGCACCTCTTTGCTTCCAGTGGTAGCGAATGCCGGGAACTGGCCCGAGGCCGCCAGCAAGCCGCTGTAGCTGTACAGCTCCTTGCGCTCCGGGAACAGCTCATCAAACAGGGTGTTGGGTAGCAGGTCGCCCAGGTGCGGCTGTGTCGGGTCGGGTCGCTGAATCTCGAATGTCTCGATGTTTCCTCGCTGCTGCATGGTGACGTAGAAGCGCAGCTTGTCACCGGTTTCCTCGATCGCCAGGTTGGTCGGGAAGCGGCCGTGCAAGGGGATGTCTGGCAGGCGTCGACCGTCTGGTGCGAAGACCGCCAGGGTGCCAGCGCCGTAGCGGGCAATGTAGAGAATGCCTTTTGAATCGACCTTCATGCCGTCCAGTCCGGCGTCGACAAACTCGTAGATGACCTGCTTGTTGCTCAGTAGCCCGTCTTCGCCTACGTCATACTGGTACAGCAACCGTTGTGCACTTTCGTTGACATACAGGCGGGTTTCATCCGGGCTGAGCTCGATGCCGTTGGTGGTGCCCACATCCGACTCAATCTGGACAAAGTCACCATCGGGGCTCAATGCCCAAAGTTGTCCGGCCGAGTTGGCCCAGTCCGGGTCGCTGGCATAAATCCAGCCAGACCTGGCGACGGCGATATCGTTGGGCTGGTGCATGTCACTGTTGTGGTGACGTTCGAGGATGGCGGTGTCGTTCGGATCAATCTTGAAGATATTGTGGCCGGTATAGTCTGCCACCCACATGGCGCCGTCTTCGTCAAACCGGATGGCATTGGGGATACTGCCCTCGGGCATTTCCAGAAAGGTCTCACTGGTATTCTTGGCTGTCACCCGGCCAATGGTGCCCTGACGCTCATGGTTTACCGCGTAGAGGTGACCGTCCGGCCCTATGGCCGGTCCTTCTATCCCGTCGGTGAAGGTGCCCTCGGCCACCCAGTCGGTAGAGAGCGCCAGTGAGCCTTCTTCAACTTCTACCCGATCGCGGATCTGGGGCTGATCAGTCGACTGCTCTTCGTGCCTGGGCAGTGAGCAGCCTTGCAGGCCAATGCTGGCTGCCAGCAAGGCCAACGCGGCCGAAGGCAAGAGCCGGGAGCTGGATGCACCATCGGCTTCGGATCGCGTCAAAGATGAGCGTTTGGCCATGAAACGGACTCCGGTCAGTATGATTCGTTGCCGTCGCTTTGGGCCTGTGCCTGAAGCAGCAGCTGTTGATTGACCAACTGCTCGACCGGGTAGGCCAGGGCGACGACAACTTCTTCTTCGATCTGCTGTGCCTGGTGTAGCTCGGCGCGAGCACGATGCAGGAGCGATGCGCTGACCGTCTCGCCTTGCACGTGGTTCTCCAGCATCAGCCGGCCCCAGGCCGCAGTGGTGCGGACACGTTCGGCCAGCGTCGCCAGGCTACCCGGGTCGCCCTGCTCTTCGATCTTTTCGAGCAACCTCAGGGAATGGTGTTCCCAGCGCTGCAAGTCGCCATAGAGCTTTTCGAAGCGGGCATTCTCCTCCGGTTCCTGTAGCCATTGGTTCAAGGTATCTTGCCAGTCGCGCAAGGCGAAGCTTTCCGAGGGCAGCGCATCAACAAAGCGATCGAGCGGGTCGCGCCGGGAATAGCTTTCATAGGTCGACTTTTCGTGATGCCGATGGTAGTACTGGGCGGGTTCTACAGCCTCTGCCAGTACCCGGGCGAGCGGATACTGCTCGGCGGTGGTCACCCGGGCAATGCCGCGATGCATTTGCTCGTAGTGCTGCAATCCGACGGAGGCTTCGGACCAGGCGGATACCGCCTGAAGGCGTCGGTACATGGCGTCCTCATCGCGCTGCTCGCTGTTTGACCAAAGGCGCTCGGCGACAGCAAATGCGCGCGGCCAGAGGCGGCGGTCAATGCTGTCCTCGTTGATGATTTCGCTCCAGAGTGCGATCTCCCCCCCGAGCACCCGCTGCCGACTCACTTCATCGAGTACAACGGGCTCTTTGCCTTCCGGGGGCTGAGCGCTATCTTCGCCGGAGTGGGCAACGCGCTCGCCGTAAGCCCGGTAGGGTGCGTTGCCGACGATCATGTCGCCGCCCAGTTGGTCGTCCTCAAGGGTCAGGCGGGCTCGCACCGGGCCCATCCAGGTGTCGAGCTCGAACCAGACATAGCCCGCCTCGACCCTGAGATTGTCCATCATTTGGCGGGAGCGGCCATCGAAGTCGATAAAGCCTCGGCCTTGCTCCTGCCCGGCCTCTATCAGGGTCAGCTTGCCGGTAATGGCGGAACCGCGCTTGCGCGGCAGCTCAAACTGCCAGATTTCCCAGGACTCATCTCTTGCTACCTGGTCCCGTCCGGCAAGGGGTTGGGCGAAGAAGCGGTTGCGATAGTGGTAGCCCGCTGGCTGCGGTTGATCCAGGTAAAAGCCGGTGGAGAGAATAGCCGGGTGCCCGACCCGGGCCGCCTGGCCCAGCGAGTCGGCGCCGCGCCATGATTGAACGGCAGTGTGGCGGGGCAGATCTGGGTGCAGCACTTCGTCCCAGCCGATCATTTTGCGGTCCAGTTCGGCGAGAATGTCGCTGATACGCTGGTTGAAGTAGGCGTGAAGTGCGTCGGAGTCGGCCAGGCCCCGGGACTTGCGGAAAGCCTGAATGTCGGGGTTTTCCTCCCAGTCGCGTGGGTCGACCTCATCGCCACCAATGTGCACATAGTCGAAGGGAAACAGTTCGGCGACCTCGGCCAGGATGGTGCGGGCGAAATCGTAGACTGCATCTTCGGCCGGGTTGAGCAGCGGGCGGTGTACCCCCCAGCGCTCTTCCAACTCATAGGGTCCGGGCTGGGACATGAGTTCGGGGTAGGCCACGCCGATGGCGGTGCTGTGTCCGGGCATATCGATTTCCGGCATCACCTGAATGCCGCGCTCGGCGGCGTAGGCCACGACCTCACGTACTTCGTCTCGGGTGTAGTATTGGCCACCGGAGGCCTTTTCGTGCAGTTTGGGGTAGGCCCTGGATTCCAGGCGCCACCCCTGATCATCGGTCAGATGCCAGTGGAAGACATTGAGCTTGGCCGCCGCCATGCCATCGATCTGGCGCTTGACCGTCTCAACCGAGAAAAAGTGGCGGGAAGAATCCAGCAGTAGACCACGCCAGGGAAAGCGCGGCTCATCGACGATACTCACTGCCGGCACTGACACCTGCGTCGCCTCTTTTGTGCCGAACAGTTGCAGGATCGTTTCCAGGCCGTGATAAATCCCGAACTGGGTTTGTGCATGCAGGTCGATGCCGTGTCGGTCGATGCGCAAGCGGTAGGATTCTTGATTGGGTGTCATTTGTGACATGCGCTGGAACGGCTCAATCAGCTCTTCGACAGAGATATTCAACGACTTGCGCTGGTCGCCGGGCTCCAGGTCGGCCAGCCTGGTGCCGGTCTGTCGTTCCAGCCGATCGGCAAAACGTTCAATGGCAGCAGCGAGCGCCTGCTCGGTTCCCTGGCTGCCAAAGTGGATGGCCATGTCAGCATCCAGAATAAAGTGACCCTCAAGCCGCTCCAGTTTCTGGGGGCAGGGCATCAGGGGGAGGCCGTCGGTGCTGGCTGAGTGCAGGCTGCCTGCCAACGCTAGCGCCAATGCCGCCACGATACTGCGCCAAATCCAATGCTTCATGATTTATGCGTGTCTGCCTGCTGCCACTTGAGACAAGAAGGCAGTTTAGCGTACACGTGCTGGGTAAAGAAGAGCAGGCTATTAATATTAATATTCAACCGGCAACGAAATACCTACGGTATTCGTTGCGCGGCATTTGCGGGACATGTCCGAAAATGCCTTCTTTTCGCGGCCCCGGCCGTTCCGGCCGGGCATTAACCCAGCAACCTGTTTGGTTGCCGGGTTAATAGTCCGAACCTGAAGCGCGCGCCTGGTCTATGCGTTCCTGGGTTGGCGGGTGTGACGACAGGTAGTGGAATTCGGATTCTCGTGCCCGGTCTTTATCGTCAACCAGCCGTTCCAGCGCTTCGGCAAAATCTTCCGGGGAGTTTCCGGTGTGTTTCAGAAGCTCCAGTGCAAAGGCATCGGCTTCGCGCTCGAAGTCCCGGGAGTAGTGATTGTTGGCCAGAAACGTCGGCACACCGGCAGTCAGGGCAGTCACGCCGCTCAGGTCACCGAGTGCAAGACTCAGCACCACGAAAACCGAAGCCGACTGGGCCACGGATCGCATGGTGTGGCGATGTTCAAGGTGACCGATCTCATGGGCCATGACGGCTACGGTCAGACGGTCTTCTTCAAACAACTCCACCAGCCCGTCGGTCACGATCACGACTCCCCCGGGCAAGGCCAGCGCATTGGGCATATCGCCCCAACGCGCAAACCTGAGTTCGTAGTCGCGATTCTCGGGCAGGGCGGAGAGCAGTTCATTGAACGCTGCCTGCAGCCGATTCCGGGTTGCATGGGGGAGCTCTGACTCTCGCATGCCCATGAGCTCGAGAATGGTGGGAACCTGCTGCCCGAGCAAATGCTCTGCCTCCATGGGCAAACGCTTGGCTGCCTGATCGCCTACCCACGGTACGGCGTGGGTAAAGAACAGTACCGAGGCCAGCGCGGTCACCACGACCGCGCCCAGTGCGGCGCCCCAGTGTTGCTCGAGTCGGTGGACAAGACGTTCCAGGCCGGATGAGCCTGGAAACAGAGCATCTATCGCTTCGTTGTCCTCGCTGAAGATCAGTCCGCCGTCGGGCAGCTCAAGACTGCGTGCGCTGTCTCCCAGCCTGGTGGGGACATGGATTTCATCCGCCCGGTATTCCAGATCGAGGTCTTGCCCCGTGACGCGCACGACATCGCCGAATCGCGCCACCCGAACCGGGTGGCGCCGACTGCTCAGACCATCTTGATAAAACGCCTCCATTACAAGCCGATATCAACGTCGAGGACGTCGCCGACCTCTGCCCCGATGGCTTGTTCGTCAGCGGCGGCCTGGCCGGCAAAGTGTTCGAAATCATCGGGCCCGACCAGCGCCAGGCACGAAGCGCGGTAGCGAGCCATTCGTACGCGTGCCCAGGGGATCGCCAGGCCCAGCGAGAAAGACACGGCCAGGGCGTTGCTGATCAACAGCCAGGCCATTTCTCTAGTCCTGAGGCTGGAGCGTAGCTGGTAGGCGTCCAGGCGGGTGTTGTTGTAGACGGTATTAGTGATTCGCGTGTAGACGAATATGCCGATCAGGAAAGCCCCCAGGTAGAAAGCCACACCCATCAGGCCGGTCAGGCCGGCAAAGATGATGTCGTCACCCGCATCGCCGAGGCCGAACATGACAAGCATCGCCAGGGCGATCAGCACCGCGACGCCCACCAGCATGCCAATGATCGAACCCCAGGCAATCAGGTAGGTTTCATAGAAGGGCCGCGTCAGGTTGCCGATCTCGAAGCGATGAGTGCCAAACGAGTGATTGCCCACCAGGTAGCGCTTCTGCCAGCCCTTGATCAGTGGATAGGCCAGGCCTAGGGTGAGAATCACCAGCAGGATGGAGAACAGGTAATACTTGTAGGCGCCGGCATAACTGCCGTTGAAACGGAACCTGACTCCGCGCCAGGACGAGTAGCGTGCACGAAAGCGCAGGCTTCGGACCAGCAGTGCGGGCACGAGGCACGCTACTGCAAGAAAGAGGGCCGGCGTCAGCAGTGGAAAGAAATACTCTGAAACGACGTACAGTGCGAATACCGTGAAGGCAATCAGGCGTCCCAGCAGGATGGGCAGGGGACGGGCGGAGTACTCGAATGGCGCATTGGCCACGCGAGTGTTTGCATAGAAATATCGTCGGGTCCTGACCGTGGCCCAGGCAGAATAGATGCCCAGGGTCAGGATGCTCAAAGCCACATTGACGATCCAGATACGAAAGTATTCTCCCGCGGTGCCCGAAAAGCTGAAATTGTGGTTTAGTACTTCCGGTTGCGACTCGATTTCCGCATTCAGTGTCGGTTCCTTGCGGACTGCCTGGTCCATCTCGATGCTCTCCCTCATGATTAAAAAAGTAGGTCTGACCCGGCGATGGCGGACGAAGCCGCTGCCGGGCCGTTTCACAATTAAACGGCGCCAGCTCTGGGGGCGAGCCCCTGCCAGGTGGAGCCTCATTCGCGGGCTCTGAACGACCGGCATACCAGGGTATGCGTAAAGCCTCCCATTTTTGCCTCACAGCACGACCCTGGAATACCCGAGCCGGGGACGGATGCCCATGGCGCGACTGCCCGTGCCCGGCGACTCGAAGTGCCCGCTCCTGCCCGTGGGTGCTGGTCCGAGCCCCACGCAGCCCACGCTTTTCATGATGACACAAGCGAGAGTGTCGATACAGGCTGAGTTGCCCCGTTGGGTTGTAGGAAATTTCCTATATCCAGTATGGCTTGCTTGGAGTTCCGGATGCACCATGTCGGGTTAATAATGGCAGCAACGTCCCGCCGATCTCGTTTGAAGCGGGTAGACATGAACCGGAGAAGTAAGGTGAGGCCTTGCAAGGAATTTAGTCTGAAAGGGGGTGCCGTGGTCGTGGTAATCCTGGGGTTGATGATGCAAGCAGTCCCGGCAGACGACGGTCGCGAGTCGCCCCCGCGGCAGAGTCCGTCGATGCTGTGGGTTGGCAATGATTCTACCGCCTGCGACCACGCCAGCCTGGCGCAGGCCATCAGCGCGGCTGACCCAGGTGACACCATTCGGGTAGCGCGGGATCAGGATTATCGCAACACACCTTATGAAATTGACAAGTCCTTGACCGTCTCGGGTGGGTGGGACGGCTGCGGACAGGGGCGTGACCCCGGCAATCGCAGCGATCTTTCAGCGACCTTCAACTCCAGAGTCATCGAAATTTCCCATCCGAATTCGACGGTCAGCCTGGACGTCGAACTTGAGAATCTGAATGTTGCGGCTGGCGTTTCATTGACCGATGGTGGCGGCATCATCATCTCGGGCCCTCATGAGGTGACCCTGCGCGAGACACTCATTGGAGCTAACCGGGCCGAAGGCAATGGCGGTGGCATTGCCGTCCATGATGGTGCCCTGCTGCGCCTGGAAGGCAGCAATGATATCGCCCTGAACAGGGCCGACAACGACGAGGAGGACGATGATGCAGCGGGCAGTGGTGGAGGCATTGCTTGCTGGGGCGGGGCAGCGGTTCGCGCCGGCCAGGGCGCCATGATTCGCAACAATACGGCACGTCTGGATGGTGGTGGAATCTTCGCGGAAGACTGTGATGTGGAGTTTGCCTCCGGAGGAAGCGGAAACCTCGGTATCCGCAACAACGAGGCCGAGGAGGGCCGGGGTGGTGGAATCTATTTCGAAGGCAATGGCGAGTTGGTGCTCGACGGTGCAGACGAGCAGCTGAGTGATCCGTCCCATCCTGTGACCATTGCCGGCAACACGTCTGCCGGTGGTGGCGGCGGAATCAATATCCGCAATGCCAGTTCGGCCGAGCTGGTCAATACTGTGCTCGAGGGAAACGAGTCAACCAGCTCGAGTGGCGCACCTTCGGCACTCAGCGTATTCAATGCCTCCATCATGATGCGTTCCGAACCCGACGCCCCTTGCCGATTGCAGTTGGTGCCCGGAGGATCGAGCACCTGTTCCAAGGTAATCAACAATGTTGCCGGGGTGGGCTCTTCCCCGGTGGTTCGGTTCTTCTCCCGGACCGATGCCAGTGTGCTGGGCACGGAGATCAGTGGCAACCAGCTGGTCAATGGTCCGGTAGTGTGGCTTGACAACGAATCCGATCTGCTGATGGAGAATTCGCTGATCGTTGACAATGCTCTGTCGGGAGTTGCAAGAGGCGAGGTGATCTATCTATCTTCCTTTAGCCAGCCCACCAGTGCATTCATCCGCTGGACCACATTGGCCGGTCATCATGCAGATCATGAACAGCACCCCTTCATTCGGGCGCGCTCGTCAGCTGATGGTGAAATCGAGCTGTTTCTGGAAGGGCTGGTTCTGGATGACTCCCGTCCCGCCACCCTGGCAATGGAAACGCTGGATGCCGGCGAGGCGAAGCTGCGCAGGGCGGCGTGCATCGTCGGGCCGGACACGCAGTTCCTGGAGAACCAGGCCGAGTCCGATGCCCTGGTCATTGCGCTGATTGACGATGAGCCGATGCTTGAGAACCCGCAACAGGGTAATTTCCGGCCACAGCCCGGATCGCCGGCGGTCGATTTGTGCGACTGGATTGTGGACGGTCCGATTGCGGTGCTGCAACCGCCGGGCATCGATATAGACGGCATGGAGCGCGGAATCCCGAACTCGGAGGAGACATCGACAAGGTATGATGTCGGGGCCTTCGAGTGGCTGGGTCCGGTGATCTTCAGAGATCGCTTCGAGTAGTCGGCTGCGGCAGGCATTGGTTCATCCGAGCCCTGGCGATCCGACAGGCAAGCAGTTCTGCTGCCGTCAGGCCAGCCATTCCGATTGCCAGCATCTCTGGCAGCAGCTTGATGGCCTGCTCAGTCGCGCACAGGCGGAACGTCCGGTGCGAAATCGAAACTGTCGTAGAATAGGCGGTTTTCCGGCACGCCGGAATCGACGAAGGCATGTCGGGCAGCGTGGATCATGGCCGGCGGGCCGGACATGTATATATCGAAGGCCGAAAGGTCGGGGTGGTGCCGGACCACGGCTTCGTGCACGAAACCCCGTTCGCCGGTCCAGCCTTCATCCGGCTTGACAAGGACGGGCACGAAACGGAAGTTGGGCAGTTGCCTGTCCCAGCCTTCAATCAGTTCGCTGGCATAGAGATCGGATGCCCGGCTCACACCCCAGTACAGCGACAGTGGCCGATCATCGCCCGATTCGATCAGTTCCTCGATCATGGATTTGAGCGGCGCAAACCCGGTACCCCCGCCGACCATGATGATGGGCCGATCCGACGAACGCCGTATGAAAAAAGTGCCCAGCGGACCCTCGATACGCAGAATCTCCTTGAGTTGCATATCGTTGAAAACGTGACCGGTGAAGCCGCCGCCATCGACATGCTTGACGTGCAGTTCGATGAAGTCGGGCTCCGAGGGTGCCGAGGCAATGGAAAAAGCACGTCGCTTGCCGCCAGGTTGCAGGATATCGATGTACTGCCCGGCCAGGAACTGCAGCCTTGCCGCTTGCGGCAGCTTGAGCCGAAGGCACATGACTTCCGGCGTGAACTGTTCCATCAGTTCGACACGGGCCGGCAGCAGCCGCACGGGAATGTCGGCGACCTGCTCGATCTCGCGCGCCTCGACCACCAGGTCGCTGTGGGCCACCGCCTGACAGGTCAGGGCCTGGCCGCTGCAGAAATCATCATCTTCCAGGGCGGCCGGCGGATTGTAGGGGTATCCGATTCGCCCCTCGACCAGCCGGCACTTGCAGCTGGCACAGGTGCCGTTCTGGCAACTGTAAGGTAGAACGATGCCCTGGCGGAGCGCTGCGGCAAGAACGGTTTCGCCCGGCCGAGCGCTGAATTCCTTGCCGCTTGCAGCAATGCGGATCCTGTGGTTTCTTCTGGATGGATTCACGGGGTACGGACAATAGAGTGTGGGTCATGGGGCAGGGTCGTTTACCATACGCGATGGTACGCTGCCGGCGATCAATGCCGGGTAATGGTAATGTGTCGCATTTTCTTCTGCCAGCAAAAGGCGCAAATCCCCGATTGTGAAAGACGATCGTGAAGGACTGGACGCGAGTGTTCACCGCCGACAACCCGGTCGAAGTCGGCTTTGTGCGCGGCCTGCTCGAGGCCGAGGGCATCGAGACCCGGGTGCGCAGCATGGAACTGTGGACGGCAGCGGTGGAAATCTACTTTGCCGAAGGAGCGAGACCTTCGGTATGGGTGCGAAAGCATGAGCGCGAAAGAGCCGAAACCATCATCCGCGAGCGCGATCGCAGTCGCGAAGCGGGACAGTCCTGGCGTTGCCGGGGCTGTGGCGAACGACTGGAAGGCCAGTTCACGGCCTGCTGGCGCTGCGGCGCGCCGAGAGGCCGGGATGAGTGAACCCCCGCGCCGCTTTCGGCAACCCTGGCGCCTGATCTGGCGCCTGCCGCTATTTTTCCTGCATGTGCTGATCGGCATTCCGGTGACGCTGTTCTGCTTTTTGCCAGCCGTGGGCCGGGTTCCGGCCGGACCCATGACCATCCGGCAGCGCGCCCACCAGACCTGGCAATCGCTGCTGTTGCGCATTTTTGGTATTCGGTTGCGCATCAGCGGACGACTGCCCGACGGGCCCTGCCTGGTGGTGGCCAACCACATCACCTGGCTGGATATTGTCATACTGCATGCGCTGTGGCCGATGTGGCTGGTGGCCAAGGCTGAAATCGCCCGTTGGCCGCTGATTGGCGCGTTGGCGCGATTGGCCGGCACCCTGTTCATCACTCGCGGCAGCACGGAATCTCGCCGACGTGTGGCGCGGCGAATGAGTGCGCTGCTCAAGCGCGGAGAGCGAGTGGGGATTTTCCCGGAAGGCGGTATTCGGCGCGAGGCCGGCGTGAAGCTGTTTCATGCGCCGCTGTTCGGGCCGGCCATTCGAGTCGGTGTGCCCGTGGTGCCCGTGGCCATTCGTTTCGAGCGCGAAGGGCAAGGCAACCTGCACGACACCGTAGTGTTCGCGCCAGGCGAGAATTTCCTGCGCAACCTGTTGCGAGTCATGGCCGAGCCGCCCATGGTCGGTCGCCTGATGATCGGCCCGCCGCTGATCGATCAGGGCGATGGACGACGCCGGCTTGCCGCGCGCGCCAGAGAGATCGTCAAGAGGTATTACGATGACTGATCCGTCCATCCCCGCGTTCCGGCCGCGAGGCCTGCTGGCCCATCGGCACGTTCAGTCGGTGCTGACCTCCGGGCCATGGCGCCGGCGTAGCATCCGCCGTGCCGCCCGGGACTACCTGCGGCGCAGCCAGCCACGGGTCATCGAAGCCGCCGATGGCACCCGGTTGCTGGGGTTTGCCAATCGTGCCCTGGACAATCGCCGCGATGCCCTGGTCATCCTGCTGCATGGCTGGGAAGGCAGTGTCGATTCAAACTACCTCCTGGGTACAGCGAGGGTGCTGGATGCCGCCGGTTTCGACACTTTTCGGCTCAATTTCCGCGATCATGGCGACTCGCATCACCTGAATGTCGATCTGTTTCACTCCTGCCGCCTCGATGAGGTGCTGGATGCCGTCGCTCAAGTGCAGGCCGGGTACCAGGCAGGCCCGGTATTCCTGGCCGGGTTTTCTCTGGGCGGCAACTTCGCCCTGCGCATCGCCCGGCATGCTCCGGCCCGGGGTGTGGAACTGCACCGGGTCATGGCCGTCTGCCCGGTCATCCGCCCCCGGCACGTGCTGGATTCGCTGGAATCGGGCATGCCACTCTACCAGGGTTACTTTGTTCGCAAGTGGCGCCGCTCGTTGCGAATCAAGCAGGCGCTCTACCCTGAACGCTATGATCTGGCCGAGTGGTTTCGGCTGCGTGACCTGCGCAGCCAGACCGACTGGCTGGTCGAGCACCTGACCGAGTTCTCGAACCTGGACGCCTACCTTGAGGGGTACTCGGTGGCCGGCGACTATCTTCTGGGGCTGGATACGGAGACGCTGGTGGTGACCGCCGAAGACGACCCCATCATTCCCATCTCGGATTTTCATGCGCTGCCCGAAATCGATGCGATGGACCTGGAGGTGCTGCCGCATGGTGGCCATTGCGGCTTTCTGGCCAACTGGCGGCTGGAGAGCTGGATCGAGCTGCGGGTGGTTGAGGAGTTTCGTCGCTACATGGTCCGTTGATCGAGTGCTCCTGGCCAGCAGGTATAATCGCGCGCTGATATCAACCGACTCAGGAGGAGCAATGCTCCGCACAACCCTTTCCGCGCTGCTGATTCTGGGCGTGTCGGCGCCGGCCATGGCCGACTGGACCGGCCTGGGAGAGCTGGGCGTGGTGGCCGCGCGCGGCAACACCGAGACCGATACCGTCAATGGCCGCATCGAACTCGATTACACGCGCGAACGCTGGGCCAACGAGTCGGTGATCAGTGGTGTGTACTCACGCGATGCCGACCGAACCCGCGCCAGCCGCCTGGTGCTGGGCAACAAGACCGACTACAATCTGAGTGAGCGCAGCTACCTGCTGGGTGCGCTGCGTTACGATCGCGATCGCTTTACCGATTTCAGCTACCAGACCACCGCCTCCCTGGGTTACGGCCATCGCTTCTTTGATACCGACCGGCACAAGCTTCGTGGCGAGATCGGCCCGGGTGTGCGCTATGCCGAGTTCCGCGATAGTGGGGAGAACGACACCGATTTCATCGTCCGCGGGTTTCTCAACTACTCCTGGCAAATCTCCGAGACCGCCGAGCTGAAGAACCGCCTGCTGGTCGAGAGTTCCACCGACAACACGTTTACCGAAAATGAGCTGTCGGTGCAGGTGGCCATCAATGATCGTCTCGCCCTGAAAGCCGGCCTGGCGGTTCGCCACAATTCCGATGTCGAGCCGGGAACCCGCAACACCGACACCCTTACGACAGCCAACCTGGTCTACAACTTCCGGCGCAACTGAGGCATAGTCAGGCCATGGACTATTACCGGCATCATCTGTTCTTCTGCACCAACAAGCGTGCCGATGGCGCCGAACGCCCTTCCTGCGGCCATTGCGACTCGGCTCGACTGCGCGGCTACACCAAGGCGCGACTGAAAGAACTGGGGCTGGCCGGGCCGGGCGGTGCCCGGGCCAACACCACGAGCTGCCTGGACCGCTGCGAAGAGGGGCCGTGCCTGGTGGTCTACCCGGAAGGAGTGTGGTACACCTACATCGACGAGTCCGATCTTGACGAAATCATCGAGTCGCACCTTGTCGGTGGCCGGCCGGTGGCGCGCCTGCGCTTGGCCGAACCGGAAGAGGGTGCCGAGGGGCGTTGAATCGCCGCATCCGGTGCTGTTGCGGGCCGGACATTCTTCCTGTAGAATTCCCGCTCTTTGCTACAGCGACTTTATCTGCGAGCGGATTGAACCCATGAAAACCTACAGCGCCAGGGCGCAGGACGTGCGTCGTCAATGGCATCTCATCGATGCCGAGGGCAAGACGCTGGGCCGGCTGGCCACCGAAGTGGCCCGTCGCCTGCGCGGCAAGCACAAGCCCGAGTTCACGCCCCATGTGGATACCGGTGATTACGTCGTCATCATCAATGCCGAGAAGATTCACGTCACCGGCAAGAAGATGAGCGACAAGATCTATCACCATCACACCGGCTACATCGGCAATCTCAAGTCCATCAGCCTGGAAAAGCAGCTGGACAAGCGCCCCGAGAAGGTCATTCAGCTGGCCGTCAAGGGCATGATGCCGCGCGGACCGCTGGGTCGTGCCATGCTTTCCAAGCTCAAGGTCTATGCCGGCCCCGAGCATCCGCATGTCGCGCAGCAGCCGCAGCCGCTGGAACTGTGAATTTTTGAGGAAATTGTAAGAAGATGGCAACCGAACAGTATTACGGCACCGGCCGACGCAAGACCTCCAGCGCACGAGTTTTCCTGCGCCGGGGTAACGGCCAGATCACCGTCAACCGCAAGCCGCTTGACGAGTTCTTCGGCCGCAAGACCGCGCAGATGATCGTGCGCCAGCCGCTGGAACTGGTCGAAATGATCGACAACTTCGACGTCAACGTCTCCGTCTCCGGCGGCGGCACCACCGGCCAGGCCGGCGCTATTCGCTTGGGTCTGGCCCGAGCGCTGATGGAGTACGACGAAGAACTGCGCGGCCCGCTGCGCAAGGCCGGCTTCGTGACGCGTGACTCGCGTGCGGTTGAGCGGAAGAAGATTGGTCTGCATAAGGCCCGTAAAGCCACCCAGTACTCCAAGCGATAATCGGAAGCCAGCACACACTGTAGGCCGGGGCTGCGTCCCCGGCACGCGGAGCCTGCCGAGCTCTCGTCCGTCGGGGATGCAACCCCGACCTACGTGTCTTGAGACTGTCCGCAAACGATCTCTTGGGGGATCGTCTAGTGGTAGGACTACGGACTCTGACTCCGTCAGCGGGGGTTCGAATCCCTCTCCCCCAGCCAGATACGAAAAAGCCCGCCTTGCGCGGGTTTTTTCGTATCTGGCTGGGGGAGAGGGATCGATGCGCAGGCCGCGTAGCGGCCGGAGCTACCCGGAGCGAAGCGGAGGTAGTGGAGGTTTCGCGGTTTGCGCGCAGCGCAAGAAGCGAATCCGGAATGCCGTCGCGCGTGGAGGGCAAGCGGCCGCAGGCCGCGCAGTCAACCGAGCCATGCGCAGCATGGCGAGCTCGCTGAAGCGCGAAGCGCTTCAGTCCGAAGGACAAGCCCGCCGCAGGCGGGCGCAGCAATCCCGTCCGGCGCAGCGTTTCTGCACGGCATGCAACGAAGCCACCGGCGAGCCCCAATTGAGATCCTCGTACTTGGCTGGAGCAACGCGTCAATACCCCTCCCGACCCGAAAACTTCGAAATCCGATGACCCGTTTTCCCGACGAATTGCGTATAGAGGTAGTGAGAGGCAACAACGGGCCGGAAGAATCGGCGTGCGGTATCGCCGAAATGCCCACGGGTATTGAATTTTCCGTGATGGCCGTTGTCTTTACGTGCTTGCGACCAGGCCGTGCCTGATATACACTCGCAATGTCATGCCTCGATGGGAGTCGTGGTCGGAGGGTCATGCCAGCTTTTTGGCAACCAGCCGGTCACCAGAATGAAATTCCATGGAGTGCTCAATCAAATGAGGTCAGGAATGAAAATGAACATGAATCGCACCCGGCGGCTGGCCCGCTGCTTGCTGATCGGCAGCGCCGCAGCTGCCTTCCTTGGTTTGTCCCTGCAGGCCCATGCATTGCCAACCTGCACGGTTGAAAGGTGGACCAACAGCCTTACTGAGGGTCTGGATGACAGCAACACGGGTTACCAGGGCAGCGGCAATCGTCGTTACGGCGGGCCGTGTGGACTCCGTGTGCCGGTAGATGGGTCAGAACGATATGTGGGCACCGACTCGCCGAATAATGAGACGACTTATAAGGCCCGCTTCTATGTCTTTCTTGACTATGCTGGAGACGAGGATGTCCTGATCTTCGCGGCTCAAGATCAGAACGACGAGGATGTTATTCAGGTCTGGTTCCAGCCCGGTAATGATCATGGAGACCTGGTGTTGCAGGTCTACGATGATGGCGGTAGCGCCGTTTCCCTTTCGGCTGATGGGATTGGCGGTGGCTGGCATTCAGTCCAGCTTGTCTGGGCATCCGATGACAACGCCGAGATTCGTTTTGCTGTCAATCATGACGATGAAACGCAGGACCTCGTCACAACCCATGACACCAGCGGCGTGCCCCTGGTTCGAACCTTCCTGGGCAACATCAATGGTGCGGATGGCGGTACCAATGCCCACATCGACTTTGACGACTTCGACTCACGTCGCGACACACGTCCCGGCCGTCTGTGTCGTGGATTGACAGATCCTGATCGTGCGCCGGCCAGCGATGGCTGGCAAGAAGTGAACTCCGATGACCGTCAAGCCATTTTCGTGGAAATGGCCACTGGAGGGGGTACTCCCGCGGGAGGGCAACCCGACTTCAACGAGGATGGAGTGGTCAACTCCGACGACAGATTCGCCATCTTCGCTGCAATGGCTACGGGTCAAAATTCCTGCGAAGTCTTGCGCTGAGTTGGGCCAAATAAACTAGAATTCACAAATCATGTTAGGCGAGGTAAGAGTGATGTTAGAACGTCTTTTTGTTTCAACGGTCTTTGCGGCGAGTTGCCTCCTTATGACAAGCCAGGCCATCGGTGCGACGGTCACGGTTTCGGAGGCAAATATTGCCGAAGGTACAGCCGAAGCGACCGTTGAATGGTCCTTCGAGAACTCGGCGGAAGATGTTACGGAAATCTTCTTTGATATAACTTTTTCAACCGATCACATTGATCCTCAGGTCACCGAGGAAGAGGTGTTCCCGGGTGTCTTTGAGGATGTCCCCGATGGTTGTTTGGACAACGTGAGTGGCATTAGCAACGCAGCTTGTATTGTCATTGACGATGGCAATCCGTCGGTCATTCGAGTGAGCTTGGATAATTCCCCAAATAATCTGCCGGATTTCGTTCCTGGTGGCACGATTACTTTCGATGTTGATGGTTCGGCCGAGGTTGGTGATGACACACCGCTTGAACTGTCGATCAGTTCAGTTTTCCCGGGTGATGCTGACGTAACATTGAACGACGGTGCAGTGAATGTCGTAGATATTAGCGCTGTCCTGAACGTACAACCAACCAGCCTGGACTTCCAGACCCAGGAAGTGGGTGAGGGCCCCGCTGGTGCGCAACCCTTCACCATCAGCAATGAAGGCACTGACGATATCGATCTTGAAGTGAGTGACATCATCATCGGCGGCACTCATGCAGGAGACTTCTCTCTGGTCTCTGGTGGGAATTGCCCAACGACCTTCCCGTTCTCGCTTGCCGATGGTGAAGATTGCCAGCAGTACGTTGATTTCGAGCCAGGTGATCTCGGTAACCGTGAAGGCACTATCACCGTTCAGAGCGATGCCGGTCAGACCACGAATGATTCGGTTGCTCTCAGCGGCGAAGGTACCCCCGGCCCCGCAGGCGACATCACGATTTCCGCCGATCATGACTTTGGCGAGTTGCTGACCAACGAGGACTCCGAGCAGCACACCTTCACGGTGTCCAACAATGAAAGCGGCGGATCGGCCGTGGCCATTGATACTGTCTCGCTGTCAGGTGATGGACAGTTCAGCATCGATACCGAAGACTGCGATGGCACGTCGCTTGCGCCGGGAGACACCTGCTCGGTTACGGTCGAGTTCACGCCGACCAGCGATGGTGCGGTTTCGGCCACGCTGACGGTCAGCGGTGAAGATGGCAATGGCGATACCCGTTCCGATACCGCGGAGGCCACGGGCGAAGGCGTCACCGAAGCCCGCTTCTCGACCAACCCGGGCCCGAATGTCAATCTGGGCATGAGCCAGCCTGGTGCCGTCCTTAGCCAGAATGTCACTGTCAGCAACAATGGCAATGCCGATCTGGACCTGAGCTGTGGCTCCCTGGATGACCCGGATGGCGTGTTTGACCTATCTCCGGCCAGTATTGACGAATCGATTGGCGGCGGCGAAGACTTCGGGTTCCAGATTGCTTGTGAACTTCCGGACGTTGCGAGCTATTCGGCCACGCTGTCGTGCACCACGAATGACCCCAACAACGAGACCGTGGAATACAGCTTCTCCTGCTCCGGTCAGCCTCTGGTGGTTCCGACCATGCAGAAGTGGGGTCTGATCCTGTTCGCGCTGATGATGCTGATTGCCGGTGGTATCGGTATCCGCTTCTTCCGCGCCTGATACAGGGCCGATTACAGGGAACTGAGTTTCCCGAAATGATCCGAAACCGCCGGGCTCTGCCCGGCGGTTTTCGTTTGGGCCATGACCACTGGCTCATCCTGTATGGCGAGGGCCGGGTTAAAATAGCATCATGTGGATCAACTGGGTCAACGGCTTTTTCGGTCGCCTGCAGCAACTCGGTGAGCTCAAGCCCATCGAATGGCTGCGGTACGTGGGCACGCTGCTGTGGGTGCTGACGGCACTGCCCTTGCTGATTCTTCCCCTGCTCATGCCGGAAGGGGCCCAGACGGTGCGAATTGCCGGCTGGTGGGCGGGCGCACTGCTGTTTCTGGTCGCGCTTTGGCACCCGGTCATTCCGCGCCAGCGCCAGGGCGCTTTCTGGAAGCGGGTGTTCGTGCTGGTGTTGCTATCGCTGGGGGCCTGCGCGGTTAGCTATTTCACCCGGTCCGGCTTGGGCAGCCTGCTGGCCATGCTGGTAGCCGCCCTGTTACCCTGGTTGCTTCCACTGGTCATTGGCGTGGCCTGGGCGGCGGTGCTGGCGGTCGTGATCAGCGTCTGGGTGCTGGTGGTGCCTGACGGCAACTGGCAGGTGGTGTTGGTGTACCTGCTGATGAACCTGGCCATGACCTCGGTGCCGTTCGTGGCCTCATTGCTGGCCCTCAGGCAGGTCAAGGCCCGCGCCGAGCTGCGTCGGGTCAACTCTGAACTGCTCGCCACCCAGTCCCTGCTGACCGAAAACACACGTATTGCCGAGCGGGTGAGAATCTCGCGCGACCTGCATGATCTCGTGGGACATCACTTGACCGCGTTGACCTTGAATCTGGAGGTTGCCAGTCACCTGTCGGAAGGCAAGGCGCGCGACCACGTGGACAAGGCCGGCTCGATTGCCCGCCTGCTGTTGTCGGACGTTCGAGAGGTGGTCAGCGACATGCGCCGGGATGACCAGGTTGATTTGCGTGAGGCCCTGACAACCCTGGCCGAGGGTGTGCCGGATCTCGAAATTACGCTGGACATACCCGATGGCGTGGCGGCAACCGACCCTCGTCGGGCGCAAATCCTGTTGCGGTGCGCTCAGGAGGTGATTACCAACACGGTGCGCCACGCCCAGGCCACGCGGTTGTGGATCAGCTTGATCATGGGCGAGGATGGTCTGGTGTTGCGGGCACGTGACAATGGCCGGGGGGCGCCTGATATTCTTCCCGGCAATGGCATCAATGGTATGCGGGAACGACTCAGGGAGATCGGTGGCCGGCTGGATATTGCCACCCGGCCGGGCGCCGGGTTTCAGGTTAAGGCCTGGCTTCCACAGGAGAATGCATCATGATCAGGGTAATGGTGGTCGACGACCAGACGCTGGTACGGCAGGGCGTGCGTTCGCTACTGGAATTGGCCGACGATATAGAGGTGGTCGGCGAGGCAATTGATGGGGAGAGTGCGATCGAGCGTGTGCCCGAGCTGGCGCCCGATGTGCTGCTGCTCGATATCCGGATGCCGGGGAAAAACGGAATCGACGTGCTGACGGAGCTCGGCGAAAGCGATCAGTTGCCGCCGACCATTATTCTGACGACTTTTGATGATGAAGAGCTGGTGCTGGCCGGGATTCGCGCCGGTGCTCGTGGCTACCTGCTCAAGGATGTGGCTCTGGAGGAGCTACTGACGGCCGTACGAACCGTGGCCAGCGGGGGAACGCTTGTCAAGCCCGCTGTGACCGAGCGCCTGATGAAGGGCCTGGGCCAGATGCGAACCGAGTTTTCCAGCCTGCCCACGCCGGATCCACTGACCGGGCGCGAAACCGAGATTCTGCGCCTGATGGCCGGCGGCTACTCGAACAAGGAGATCGCGAATGCGCTCAATGTGGCCGAAGGCACGATCAAGAACCACGTTTCAAGCATCCTGTCGAAGTTCGGAGTGCGGGATCGTACCCGGGCGGTCCTCAAGGCCCTGGAGTCCGGCCTGATCTAACTCGCACTGGGCCGCGCTCGGGGCTACAATGCGATCTGGTCAATAGTCTTGCTGGATTTCCGATGAACCGAATCTTTTTCTGCCTGTGCGCCAGCCTGGCACTGATCGCCTGCCAGCCTGCCGAGGAGCCGGCCGAACCCGCCGAGCCGGCACCTGAGGTCACCGAAGCCGAGCAGCCCGAAGTCATGGACCCGTCCATGCCGGAGGTGCCCGCCGGTGCGATGCTGATGGATCGTTACGACGAGAACCTCCAGATCCTGGCTTCCGACGAGTTCGAGGGCCGCGCACCCGGTACCCGGGGAGAGCGTCTGACCGTCGACTTTCTCGTGCGCGAGTTCGCGGAGCTGGGCCTGAAGCCCGGCTACGGGGACAGCTACCTGCAGCCCGTGCCCAACCTGGAGCTGACCAATCGGCATCGATCCTCCCTCGATATTGCATTCGATGATGAGCTTGTTGAGCTGGTCTACCCGGGTGACATGATCATCAACACGCGCCTGCTTGGCGAGGAGGAGCACGGCGTGTCAGACAGCGACGTCGTCTTTGTCGGCTACGGCATCGTGGCCCCGGAATACGACTGGAACGACTATGCCGGTCTGGACGTGGAAGGCAAGACGGTGGTCATTCTGGTCAACGACCCCGGTTATGACGCTGGCGACGAGGACGTGTTCAGTGGTCGGGCCATGACCTATTACGGTCGCTGGACCTACAAGTACGAGGAAGCCGCCCGACAGGGAGCGGCTGCCGCCATCATCGTCCACGAGACCGAGCCGGCTTCCTATCCCTGGGAAGTCGTCACGGGTTCCTGGTCAACGCCTCAGTTCGTGCTCGCCGAAGAAGGTGACGAGCCCAGATCGGTGATCGAGGGATGGATCACCGTGGATGCCGCACAGGAACTGTTTGCCAATGCCGGGCTGGATTTCTACGAGGAACGGGAGCGGGCCGGTGCCGGCGGTTTCACGCCAGTCAACCTGGGTGCCACGGCGACTGCCAGTGTGCGCAACGACATACGCGAGGGCTTGTCCTACAACGTGCTGGGACTGCTGCCGGGCACGGAGCGGCCCGATGAGGCCATCGTCTACATGGCGCATTGGGATCATCTCGGACGCGACGAGGACATTCCGGGTTCGGAAGGAATCTACAACGGGGCCATCGACAATGCCTCGGGCACGGCGGGACTGATCGAAATCGCCAGTGCCTTCCAGGAAGCCGGCACGCCGGAGCGTTCGGTCCTGTTCATGGCCGTGACCCTGGAAGAGTCCGGTTTGCTCGGTTCTGCCCACTACGTGCACGATCCGGTCTTTTCGCACGAAAACACCGTGGCCGCGATCAACATGGATGCCATGACCCTGGCCGGTCCCATGCGTGACGTGGTGGTCGTTGGCTATGGTTCCTCCGAACTGGAGGACATCCTGGCCGTGGCGGCCGAGGCGCAGGACCGCTACATCGAGCCCGAGCCCAGTCCCGAGGCCGGGTTCTACTACCGCTCCGATCACTTCAACTTTGCCCGGGCCGGCATTCCGGCGCTCTACGCCAAGGGTGGAGAGGATCACCGTGAGCACGGCCGCGAGTACGGCGAGGCCTGGGCGCGGGACTACCGCGACAACCGCTATCACAAGCCCGCGGATGAATATGATCCCGACTGGGACCTGCGTGGCGTCATGGAAGACTTCGAGCTGCTCTACAAGGTAGGCCGCCATCTCGCCGACAGCGAAGAATGGCCGGAGTGGTACGAAGGCAACGAGTTCAAGGCCATCCGCGACGCACAGCGGTAAGGGGCAGGTTCGAGGTTCGAGGAGACTAGGTTCGAGGAGCTAGGTTCGAGGTTCTAGGTCTTTGCCTCGAACCTGCCCTTCAAGCTCGTCCGACGTCGTTGTCCAGGGGGGAGTGCAGGTATTCGCTGTCTTCGGCGGACTGCATGATGAGGTCGACCAGTTCCTGTACCCGCTCTCGGGCCGTGAGCAGGTCATCGTCGGACGGCACGGGCCGCTCGGGCTGATGGGCGTAAAGCCAGAAATGGACAGCGCCGGCAATCAGTCCGTCGGCCAGCGCCCAGGGATCGGCCCCGGGGTTGCTTTCTGCGATCCGGTTGCCCAGATCAACCACTGAGTCGGCCGCTTCGTCGAACAGCATCTGGTCGTCATTCACCATCGGTCTCATTCTCCGCCTTGTCGTAGGGTGCGGGCTGAACAGTATACCGATCCCTGGACCTGAAACTCTGTTCAGCCAGGTCCCGACCCAGATCGATCATTGCGCGTGCCTGGTAGAACTCATGCACCATGCAGGCATTCTTGGGAATCAGCACGGCCAGGTCGGGCTGGAATACGGCCAGATGTTGGCGCGCGATTACAGACTGCATGGTGTCGAGCGACCGCATCAGCACGGCCAGCAGGCCCGGCCGGGTTTCCTCCGGCTGCCGATCGGAGCGGAATCCGTCGACGAACTCCCGCAGGCGGTTCATGACGCCTTCGGATTCGTTGTCGGATGGGGGGCCTTCTTCCAGCGGAGCCGGATCGGATTCAGGCCCGTTAACGTCGACCACGATGGTCAGGTCGGTCATGTTTCTCAACGTGGGTGCTACCGGCACGGGATTGAGAATGCCGCCGTCGACGAACGTGCGGCCCCGGTAGCGGTGGGGCGTGAAAATACCCGGAATGGCGATCGAAGCCCGTATGGCGTCGAACAGCGAGCCACGGCTCAGCCACACTTCGCGGCCATGGTCGATATCGACCGCCACGGCGGTAAAATCGATCTCCAGCTCCTCGATGTTGGTTTTTCCGACCAGCTCCTCAAGCTTGTTGATGATCTTGCGGCCCTGCATCAGTCCGCCGCCAGCAAACGACCAGTCGACAAACGAGAGTACGTCGGAGCGCTCCAGCCCGCAGACCCAGTCCTCGTAGGCCTGCAGCTTGCCGGTGGCGTAAATGCCGCCCACCAGCGCGCCCATGGAACTGCCGGACACCGCCTCGATCCTGGCCCCGGCAGCCTCGAGCGCCCGAATCACACCGATATGTGCCAACCCTCGCGCCCCACCGGACCCGAGGACCAGCGACACCGTCTTGCCCGAAAGCCAGTCACTCATCGCTACAAGATTCTACGCCGATTCCAGCCATCCGCCTACACCCAACGCCGTGCAGCTCCGCCACGCCCGGGGTCCCGGATATCGCCTGCGGCGATTCCGGGACGACCGGTGGAGTTGGGCGCCACGTTTCCCTCACAACCTCGTCGCCCCGGACAGCGCAAAGCGATGATCCGGGGCCTCGCACCCATGAGCGGGCACAGGGTTGAACCCGGTCGTCGAGCCGTGCCGATTTCCAATGTGCGGGGTCCCGGATATCGCCTGCGGCGATTCCGGGACGACCGGTGGAGTTGGGCGCCACGTTTCCCTCACAACCTCGTCGCCCCGGACAGCGCAAAGCGATGATCCGGGGCCTCGCACACATGAGCGGGCCCAGGGTTGAACCCGGCGTCGAGCCGTGCCGATTTCCAATGTGCGGGGTCCCGGATATCGCCTGCGGCGATTCCGGGACGACCGATGGGGTTGGGCGCCACGTTTCCCTCACAACCTCGTCGCCCCGGACAGCGCAAAGCGATGATCCGGGGCCTCGCACACATGAGCGGGCACAGGGTTGAACCCGGCGTCGAGCCGTGCCGATTTCCAATGTGCGGGGTCCCGGATATCGCCTGCGGCGATTCCGGGACGACCGATGGGGTTGGGCGCCACGTTTCCCTCACAACCTCGTCGCCCCGGACAGCGCGCAGCGATGATCCGGGGCCTCGCACCCATGAGCGGGCACAGGGTTGAACCCGGTCGTCGAGCCGTGCCGATTTCCAATGTGCGGGGTCCCGGATATCGCCTGCGGCGATTCCGGGACGACCGGTGGAGTTGGGCGCCACGTTTCCCTCACAACCTCGTCGCCCCGGACAGCGCAAAGCGATGATCCGGGGCCTCGCACACATGAGCGGGCCCAGGGTTGAACCCGGCGTCGAGCCGTGCCGATTTCCAATGTGCGGGGTCCCGGATATCGCCTGCGGCGATTCCGGGACGACCGATGGGGTTGGGCGCCACGTTTCCCTCACAACCTCGTCGCCCCGGACAGCGCAAAGCGATGATCCGGGGCCTCGCACCCATGAGCGGGCACAGGGTTGAACCCGGTCGTCGAGCCGTGCCGATTTCCAATGTGCGGGGTCCCGGATATCGCCTGCGGCGATTCCGGGACGACCGATGGGGTTGGGCGCCACGTTTCCCTCACAACCTCGTCGCCCCGGACAGCGCAAAGCGATGATCCGGGGCCTCGCACACATGAGCGGGCCCAGGGTTGAACCCGGCGTCGAGCCGTGCCGATTTCCAATGTGCGGGGTCCCGGATATCGCCTGCGGCGATTCCGGGACGACCGATGGGGTTGGGCGCCACGTTTCCCTCACAACCTCGTCGCCCCGGACAGCGCAAAGCGATGATCCGGGGCCTCGCACCCATGAGCGGGCACAGGGTTGAACCCGGTCGTCGAGCCGTGCCGATTTCCAATGTGCGGGGTCCCGGATATCGCCTGCGGCGATTCCGGGACGACCGATGGGGTTGGGCGCCACGTTTCCCTCACAACCTCGTCGCCCCGGACAGCGCGCAGCGATGATCCGGGGCCTCGCACCCATGAGCGGGCTCAGGGTTGAACCCGGCGTCGAGCCGTGCCGATTTCCAATGTGCGGGGTCCCGGATATCGCCTGCGGCGATTCCGGGACGACCGATGGGGTTGGGCGCCACGTTTCCCTCACAACCTCGTCGCCCCGGACAGCGCGCAGCGATGATCCGGGGCCTCGCACACATGAGCGGGCACAGGGTTGAACCCGGTCGTCGAGCCGTGCCGATTTCCAATGTGCGGGGTCCCGGATATCGCCTGCGGCGATTCCGGGACGACCGATGGGGTTCGGCGCCACGTTTCCCTCACAACCTCGTCGCCCCGGACAGCGCGCAGCGATGATCCGGGGCCTCGCACACATGAGCGGGCCCAGGGTTGAACCCGGCGTCGAGCCGTGCCGATTTCCAATGTGCGGGGTCCCGGATATCGCCTGCGGCGATTCCGGGACGACCGGTGGAGTTGGGCGCCACGTTTCCCTCACAACCTCGTCGCCCCGGACAGCGCAAAGCGATGATCCGGGGCCTCGCACACATGAGCGGGCACAGGGTTGAACCCGGCGTCGAGCCGTGCCGATTTCCAATGTGCGGGGTCCCGGATATCGCCTGCGGCGATTCCGGGACGACCGATGGGGTTGGGCGCCACGTTTCCCTCACAACCTCGTCGCCCCGGACAGCGCGCAGCGATGATCCGGGGCCTCGCACACATGAGCGGGCACAGGGTTGAACCCGGTCGTCGAGCCGTGCCGATTTCCAATGTGCGGGGTCCCGGATATCGCCTGCGGCGATTCCGGGACGACCGGTGGAGTTGGGCGCCACGTTTCCCTCACAACCTCGTCGCCCCGGACAGCGCAAAGCGATGATCCGGGGCCTCGCACACATGAGCGGGCACAGGGTTGAACCCGGCGTCGAGCCGTGCCGATTTCCAATGTGCGGGGTCCCGGATATCGCCTGCGGCGATTCCGGGACGACCGATGGGGTTGGGCGCCACGTTTCCCTCACAACCTCGTCGCCCCGGACAGCGCAAAGCGATGATCCGGGGCCTCGCACACATGAGCGGGCACAGGGTTGAACCCGGCGTCGAGCCGTGCCGATTTCCAATGTGCGGGGTCCCGGATATCGCCTGCGGCGATTCCGGGACGACGGTTCCTGGCCGCCTCCCCAATGCTTCCCACCATCTCCCATCTCCCATCTCCCGTCTCCCGTCTCCCCCTCTTCCCACCTTTCACCTTTCACCCCCCGTCACCCATCCCCTTCCGACGCCTCTCCCACATCAAAAGCCTGCCGAACCCAGGCCAGGTAGTGGCGGTCAGTGGAGATCACCTTGCCGGGCGAGTCGGAGAGTTTGACCACGGGCTGGCTGTTGCACTCAGTCATCTTGATGACGATATTGATCGGGTCGACGCCGGTGTCGTTGGTGAGGTTGGTGCCAATGCCGAACGACACATTGGTCTCATCTCGAAACCGGCGCCAGATATCCGCGGCCTTGGGGATGTCCAGCGAGTCCGAGAAGATCAGGTTGCGGGTCTTGGGGTCCACCCGGTTCTTGCGGTAGTGCTCGATCATGGCTTCGGCCCAGTGGAACGGGTCGCCCGAGTCCTGGCGGGCGCCGTCGAACAGTTTGCAGAAGTACATGTCGAAGTCGCGCAGAAAGGCCGGCAGGCTGTATGTGTCCGACAGTGCGATACCCAGATCGCCGCGATACTCCCGTGCCCAGGCTTCGAAGGCAAAGCGCTGGGTCTCGGCCAGCCGGGGTCCCAGCGCCTGGCAGGCCTGGATGAATTCGTGGGCCATGGTGCCGATGGGGACGAGCCCGTGTTCGCGGGCCAGTCTGACGTTGGAGGTGCCCCGCAGGCTGCCGGGAATCTCGCGGGCCAGCTCACCGACAACTTCGTCGTGCCACTCTCTGGAGAACCGGCGTCGTGTGCCGAAATCGGCAAAGATGAATTCATCGGGGCGATCCAGCGCCTTGACCTGGCCGATCTTTTCATGCAACCGCCGGCGACCTTCGCCGAAGTCGTGCTCCGGATAAGTCTGGCGGCAATAAAGTTCGCTGATGATGGCCAGCAGCGGTACTTCGAACAGGATAGTGTGCAGCCACGGCCCGCGAATGGTGAGGGTGAGTTGTTCATCCTCCTCGTCCAGCTCGACAAAGCGCGACTGCAGGTGAAACAGCCGCAGGAACTCGATGAAGTCGTCTGTCAGGTAGCGCAGGCTCTTGAGATAGTTCAGCTCCTCGGGGTCCAGGCGTAGCGAACACAGGTGTTCGATCTCTCGCTCGATGTCTTTCGCCAGCGGTCTGAGATCAACGCCTTTGGTTCGGCACTTGAAACGGTACTCGACTTCCGCACCGGGAAACTGGTGCAGTACGGCCTGCATCATCGAGTACTTGTAGATGTCGGTATCGAGCAGCGACTGGATGATCATGCGGCCGGTTCCAGTTGGTCCAGGCTGTCAATCACGACGATGCCGGACTCGCGCATCTCGGCCAGTGCCTTGGTCACGCTGTCACTGGCAATTCCGCGACAGGCAGCCAGGTTGAGAATGGTGGAAAACCCGGCACGCCTGAGCTGCAGGGCCGTGGCCTTGACGCAGAAGTCGGTGGCCAGCCCGCCGACCAGTACATGGCTGACTTCGCGCTCCTTCAGCCATTCGATCACGCCGGTACTCATGCGCTCGGCGATGTCGTGGTAGCAGGCGCCATAGGGATGCATGTCCAGCTCCACACCCTTCCATACGAAAAAGTCGTAGTCGGCGGGGCGGGGCAGTTCGGGTAGCAGTTCGAACCCCTCGGTGCCGGGTACGGCGTGAACCGGCCAGTGTTCCTCGACGTTGTCGCCTTCAACACCCGGTTGGCCGATACGGTCGGGGTTATTGGTGACCCACACGGCTTGTGGGCTGTGCGCATCCTTTGATCCGAGCCGCCAGCCGGCCAGCTCGGACTGGCGATTGAGCTCGGGCCCAATGCACTCGCCCCCGGCAACGGGCAGTTCGTCGGGGCATAGCGGCGTGAAAGTGCGTTGCGCATCCACATCGAAGCTGGCGATACGACCCTTGTCGGGCAACTGCATGTCGGTTACTCCCACGTTCTGGTGTGCTCACAACTATACCTGTGGGCGAAACACCGGCGTGAGAAGGGGGGATTTGCCGGCCGTTTCAGGAAACAGACGCCGCCATCTGTCGGGCGCTGGTGGCTTGCTCGCTGATGGCCAGCCAGTCACGATTGGCCAGCGCTTGTTTGGGTACCATCCATGAGCCACCGATGGCCAGTACGTTGTCCAGGGCCAGGTAATCGGCGGCATTGCCGGCGTCGATGCCCCCGGTGGGGCAGAAGCGTGCCTTTGCCAAGGGCCCCTGCCATGCTTTGAGCATGGCCGCGCCGCCGGCGGCCCGGGCCGGGAAGAACTTGAATCGGGTGAAGCCATGCTCGATACCCAGCATGACTTCGCTGGCACTGGCCACGCCGGGCAGCAGCGGCAGTCGGCTGCCGGCAGCCATCCGGTAGAGGTCCGGAGTGCAACCCGGGGAAACGGCGAATGCGGCGCCGGCCTGTGCGGCGAGCTTCAGGTCTGCCCGGTTCAGAATGGTGCCGGCGCCGACGGTGACCCCTGCGATGGCCGACATCACGCCAATGGCTTCCAGCGCCACTGGCGTGCGCAGCGTGACCTCCAGCACCGTCAGCCCGCCATCCAGCAATGCTTCGGCCAGGGGTGCGGCGGTATCCAGCTGTTCGATGGTCAGCACCGGCACAATGCCTGCTCCGCCGAGGATGGCATCGATGCGAGCCGAGTGTGTGCATGGATCAGGCATTTTCGCTCCAGGGGCTGGCACCGGATTCCGCATCGCCGACGCCGGCTCGCATGGGAGCGAAAAGCTCGCGGCCGCAGCCACGATGTTCGCTGGCCAGCTCCGGCGGATTCAGGGGGCGTCGGCGCAGGGTATCGCTGTCCACGGCACAGCCCAGGCGACCTGCATCGGCATCGATGATCAGCGTATCGCCGTCGACCAGTCGGGCGATCATGCCTTCCGCGGCGGCTTCGGGGACCAGGTGGATGGCGGCCAGTACACTGCCGGATGCACCGGACATGCGGCCGTCGGTAAGCAGCGCCACGCGCTGGCCACGATCCTGTAACACCTGTAGCGTGGGCGTGAGCTTGTGCAGCTCGGGCATGCCGTTTGCGCGCGGGCCCTGCCCACGCAGCACGGCGACGAAGTCGCCTTCCAGTTCATTGTCGCGGAAGGCTTGCAGCAGGGCCTCCTGCTTGTCGAAGATGCGCGCTGGCGCTTCGATGCGGCGGTGTTCCGGCCGAACGGCCGATATCTTGACGATGGCACGGCCGAGATTTCCGCTAACCAGACGGATGCCGCCTTCGGGTGCAAAAGGCCGGCTGCAACCACGGACGATGCTCTCGTCGGCCGATTGCCTGCGCGGTGATCGCCAGGTCAGCCGGTCGTTATCGAGTACGGGTTCTCGCGCCTGGGCGCGCAGGTCGCCGCCATGCACGGTACGGATATCCGGATGCAGCAGGCCGGCGCTCAGCAGCTCCCTGATGACCAGTCCCATCCCGCCGGCGGCATGGAAGTGATTGACGTCGGCGCTGCCGTTGGGATAGAGACGGGTCAACAAGGGTGTGGCGCGCGACACCTCGTCGAGGTCATTCCAGTCGATGATCAGTCCGGCGGCACGGGCGATGGCGACCAGGTGTATGGCATGATTGGTCGAACCGCCGGTGGCGGCCAGTCCGACCAGGGCATTGACGATGGCTTTCTCGTCGATGGTTTCGCCCAGCGGGGTGTATTCGCGACCCTGGGCGGTGATCTGGCAGGCGCGCGCGCCCGCGGCCAGGGTCAGCTGTTCGCGCAGCGGCGTGTTGGGGTTGACAAAGGCACTGCCGGGCAGATGCAGCCCCATGACCTCCATCAGCATCTGATTGGAGTTCGCCGTGCCGTAGAACGTGCAGGTGCCGGGCGCGTGGTAGGACTGCGCTTCGGCCTCCAGCAGCGCTTCACGGCTGGCCTTGCCCTCGGCATGGGCACGACGGACCCGCGCCTTTTCTTCGTTGGGCAGTCCGGAGGGCATGGGGCCGGCCGGTACCATGATGACCGGCAGATGGCCGAACGACAGGGCTCCGATCAGCAAGCCAGGGACAATCTTGTCGCAAACGCCCAGCAGCAGTGCGGCGTCGAACACATTGTGGGACAGGGCGATGGCGGTGGCCTGGGCAATCACGTCACGCGAGAACAGCGACAACTGCATTCCGGGCTGGCCCTGCGTGACACCGTCGCACATGGCCGGGACACCGCCGGCCACCTGGGCGGTGCAGCCTTGCGAGCGGGCGGCAAGTTTGATCAGCGCCGGGAACTTCTCCAGTGGCTGATGGGCCGACAGCATGTCGTTGTAAGCGGTGACAATGCCGAGGTTGGGACGGCGCAGCGCCTTGAGCGCCGGCTTGTCCTCGCCGGCTGCGGCAAAGGCGTGAGCGAGATTGCCGCAGCTGATACGGCCCCGGGTCGGATTCCTGTCGGCAACGCGACGAATGCGACCCAGATAGTCCTGACGTGTCTCCCGGCTTCGCCTGGCGATGCGTTCGGTCACCTTGGTAATGGTCGGATGCATGATGAGGGTTCCTATGGGCTCCAGTGGATGTCCAGCCGTGCACCGGCGTGCTGCAACAGGGCGGCGACCGGGTAGCGGCTTGCCTCGTCGTGTTCGGCGGCCTGTTCGAGCACTTCACGCTTGTCGTTGCCACGCAGGGCCAGAATCAGCATCCGGCACTCCAGGATGGCACTGAGCGTGAGGGAGATTCGGGCAAAAGGCGCTTCCAGGGGCAGGGTGCCGGGGTGAATGACCGCCACGGCTTCTTTCCCGGCCGGATCCAGTGCCTGCTGCAGCCCCGGTGCACCGGGGAACAATGAGGCGAAATGGCCGTCACTGCCCATGCCCAGCAGGCACACGTCGGGGCGGCCCCTGATCGACCTGAGCGAGTGTTGCGCCGTGGTCAGGTCGGGCTCCTGTTGGGGGGCAACGGGTGTCAGCGGCAGATATCGGGCCGGTTGGTCGATGGCGTTGCGCAGCGAACTCAGATTGCAGGCTGGGTGGCTGTGGGGGACCCAGCGCTCGTCGCCGGGCAGGATGTTCATCCGCGACCAATCCAGGTCGTGCTGTGCCAGCCGCCTGTAGGCCGGTACCGGTGTGGTGCCGCCGGCGAGTACCAGAGTCGCTTCTCCCCGGCGTCGGATGGCGCTGCCGGCCAGGCCTGCCAGGTGTTCGGTCAACACTTGTGCCAGCGTATCGGGGTTGCGATGTTGGTGTAGTTCAAGCATGTTCGTGTTCAGTCCCGCCAGCTGTGTCCGTGACGTTCGGTCAGTGCGATGGCCGCCGCCGGCCCCCAGGTGCCTGCCGGATAGGTTCTGGGCCTCAATGCCAGGCGCTGGCGCCCGTCGATGATGGCGTCGACCCATTGCCAGGCCGCTTCCACCTCGTCCCGGCCCACGAACAGGGTGCCGTTGCCGTTGATGGCGTCAAAGTACAGCCGCTCGTAGGCGATGCGTCGACGAGTCTGCTCAAAGGCCGAGTGACGGTCGAGGTCCAGGGTGACCGGTGAAAGCCTTGCCCCTTGATGGTCCAGCCCGGGCTCCTTGTTCATCAGGCTCAGCGAAATGTGTTCTTCGGGCTGAAGCTGGATGATCAGGGCATTGGGTCTGACCGGAGTGGCGCCAAAGATGGAATGCGGGACCGGGCGAAAGCGAATGAAGATTTCCGTGAGCCGGCGCGGCAGGCGCTTGCCGGTTCGTAGGTAGAACGGCACCCCGGACCAGCGCCAATTGTCGATGTGGGCGCGCAGGGCCACAAAGGTCTCTGAATGGCTTTCCCGGCCGAGTTCATCCTGGTAGCCCGGCACCACGCTGCCGTTGATCGCGCCTGAGGTGTACTGGCCGGTGACGCTGCAAGACTCCAGGTATTCGCTGTCAATGGGTCGCAACGAGTTGAGCACCTTGAGTTTCTCGTTGCGAACCGCGGTGGGGTCGAAGCATGCCGGCGGCTCCATGGCCGTGAGGCAGACCAGTTGCAGCAGGTGGTTCTGGACCATGTCGCGCAAGGCGCCATACTGGTCATAGTAGCCGGCCCGATCCTCCAGGCCCACGGTCTCGGCCACGGTGATCTGCACCTGCTCAATATGACGCGAGTTCCACAGGGGCTCGAACATCGCGTTGCCGAAACGCAGGGCCAGCAGATTCTGAACTCCTTCCTTGCCCAGGTAGTGATCAACGCGGAAGATCTGCCACTCGCGAAATGCCTGGCCGATACGACGGTTGATCTGCCTGGAACTGTCCAGGCTGTCGCCGATGGGCTTTTCGAGCATGATGCGGCAGCGGCTGTCATTGAGGCCGGCGTCGGCCAGTGCCTCGCAGGCCGTGGTGTACCAGTCCGGCGCCGTGGACAGGTGGAAGAGTACGTTGCCGTCCCCGCGCCGTTCGGCAATCGTGGCGGTGAACTCGTTCAGGGATTGCTCCGAGGAAAGATCCACCGGGTGATAGTCCAGACGTTGCAGCAAGCTGTGCAGGGCTTTCGACCATTGCCCGCTGTCGGGTAGTCCTTCCAGCTCGGCTTCCACGGACTGGCTGATGCTGTCGCGAAAGGACTCCGACGACATCTCGCTGCGTGCCCCACCCAGTATTCGTAGCCTCTCGGGCAGCAGGCCATCGCGCTCAAGGCCGACCAGCGCGGGCAGCAGCATGCGCCGCGACAAATCGCCCGTGGCACCAAAAATCACCAGCAGGGAGGCTGGTTGCATCGTCATGATCTCGTCCTTGCGAAGATGTGAAAGGGTTGCGCTGCTTTCATTGCTTCGTGGTGGGCAATGACAGCGGGGCTGAGTGGCGGCCGGTTCTCCCAAGCAACTGCTGATGCTCTTTCTCGACATGCTGGTAGAAATCGCCATGGACCAGGTTCGAGGCCGCGGCCTGATCGATGGCGACGATGGTGTCGGGATGCAGTTGCAGGGCGGAAGCGGGGCAGAAGGCGCCGAGTGGTCCCTCGATCATGCGTGATACGGCTTTGGCCTTGGCCGGGCCGGTGGCCAGCAACAGGATGCGCCGGGCCTCCAGAATGGTACCGATCCCCATAGTGATTGCCATGTGCGGCTGGCATTCGTCGTCCTTGTAGAAGCGCGCGTTGTCGTCGATTGTGGCCTGAGTCAGCGTCTTGATTCGGGTGCGTGATCCCAGGCTGGAGGTCGGTTCGTTGAAGCCGATGTGACCATTGCGTCCGATGCCCAGAAGTTGCAGGTCGATGCCGCCACTGGCGCGAATCCTGCGCTCGTAGTCCTCGCAGGCGGCAAACGCATCCTCGGTATCTCCGGCCGGCAGGGCCGTGTGTTCCGGCGGGATGTCGATATGGGCAAACAGGTGGTGGCGCATGTACTGGTGGTAGCTTTGCGGGTGGCAGCGCTCCAGGCCCAGGTACTCGTCCAGGTTGAACGTGCGGGCTCGAGAAAAACTGACCCTGCCGGTGCGGCAGGCCTGCACCAGCCGTTTGTACAGGGCTACGGGTGTCGATCCCGTTGCCAGGCCCAGAACACTGTCGGGCCGGGTATGCAGTTGCTCGACGACCAGGTCGGCACCAAACCGGGCGACGGCTTCGGCATTGGGCAGGATGACCACTCGCATAAGCGCTGTTCCATTGATTTCCGGGACTTGGACGGGACTGACTTTAGCAGAACCGACAGGAAATGACAACGATGTCATTTCCTGTCGGGGCAGGGGGTCTTACCATCCGGCTCCAGCCCTATTCCCGGTTGCGTCAGCAGAGCCGGTGCCGGTGTGAGACCTGATCGAGTACAGTCAGGCTGAGCGGGGCAGCGCCGCAAGCGCTACTCGAAGACCTTGACCTGAGAGGAGAAATGGCGCATGCACAGAAATGCGAGAATGCAGACGGCGCCATACACCAGAGCTTCACCCCAGTGCCTGAATAGAACGCTGCCGGATGTGAACAGGATGGTATAGGCCATGATGACCGCGCTGATCCAGGCCGCCGCGAGCTTCCACAGCTTCCGGACACTGCTGCTTTCACGAAACGGTCCCCAGGCGCCGGCCGGTTGTACGCGCTTGTAGAACGCCTCGAGTGTCTTGCGGTCGGTGGGCTTGGTCAGAAACGTGACTGTCAGCCAGGTCACCATCGTGAACGAGATAGTGAATAGGAATCCCCTGGGGTCGCTGATGATGGGTTCGCCCCAGACGGGATCGACATGCCGTGCCAGAACGAACTGGACAAACCCGTAGCCGATGAACGGCGCCACGGTTGCCGAAATCTCGCTCCAGGCACTGACACGCCACCAATACCAGCGCAGGATCAGAACCAGCCCAAGACCCGCGCCGGCCTGGATCAGGAAATTCCATACCGCGGCAATGGTGGTCAGTTGCGAGGTGACGATGAACGCCACGATGATCATGCAGAATACCGCAATGCGGGAAGCGAGCACCAGCTGTTGCTCGCTGGCATCGGGCTTGATGAACGCCCTGAAGAAATCGTTGATGAGATAACTCGTACCCCAGTTGAGCTGGGAGGCCACGGTGCTCATGTAGGCGGCAAAAAATGCAGCCAGCAGCATCCCCTTGAGCCCGGTCGGCAGATACTCCTTCATCGCCAGAACATAGCCCATGCGGGCTTCTTCGCCGGAAAGCTCGGGATACAGGACAATGGCTGAAAGTGCCACCAGGATCCAGGGCCAGGGCCTGACCGTGTAGTGCAGGATCTGAAAGAGGAGGTTGGCATAGACCGCATTCTTCTCATCCTTCGCGCTCATCATGCGTTGCGCGACGTAGCCGCCGCCACCGGGTTCAGCACCGGGATACCAGCTGTTCCACCACGGCAGACAGACCAGTGCCAGAAAGCTGCCCAGGCCCAGGCTGAGCACGCTGACCGTGGATACAGCGTTGCCGGTGGATTCGGCCTCTTCACCCACCCTGGGGAAAAAGCTGAACGCAGAGTCGGGAAGGCTGGCCTTGAGGCCTTCAATACCGCCAATGTCGCTGCTGTTAACCACCAGTACTGCGAGAATGATCGAACCGGACATGGCGGCAATAAACTGGACGAAGTCCGTGTATACGACACCCAGCAGTCCGGAAAGCCCGGAGTAGATGTAGACCACGACCATGGCTGCCAGTGTCCACCACAGTGCTTCTGTCGCGGAAAGGCCGAAGAACACCTGCAACAGCGTAATCAGAGCCAGGTTGACCCAACCGATGATGGCGGCGTTCAGGAACACACCCATGTAGACGGCCTTGAAGCCACGAAGAAACCGGGCCTCCTTTCCGGAGTAGCGAAGCTGCACGAGCTCCACGTCAGTGAGAATGCCGGCACGGCGCCAATAGCGGGCGAAGAAGAATGTGGTCAGCATGCCACCGGCGAGCATGTTCCACCACAGCCAATTGCCGGCGATGCCGCCTTCCCGCACCAGCTCGGTAACGGCCAGGGGCGTGTCGGCCGCGAAAGTGGTGGCCACCATGGAGGTGCCGGCCAGGTACCAGGGCAGGCTGCGCCCGCCAAGGAAGAAGTTGCTGGTGCTCTTGCCGCCGCGCTTGCTGAACAACAGCCCGATGGACACGATCAGCAGGATGAAGCTGACAATGATGGCGTAGTCGAGCGGTTTCAGTGCGATGGTTACTTCAGTCATGGTCGGTTAGCCTTGGTCGTCATTTGTCTTGTCACCGAAGCGTCCGTATGCTTCGATATGGCAAGGTTCTCCCCGGCACCCGTCCATGCGCACTTCTCAAGGTCGCGGTGGCGGACACGTCGAGTCACGCACGACCAGGTGGGGCAGAAAGCCCTCGCTGGGTGCGGGTCCTTCCAGTCTGTCCTTGCGCTTTATGGTGTCGATCAGCAGGGCTGCTGCCCTGGAGGCGATCGTGCTCGTTGGTTGTCGGGCGGTGGTCAGGTTGGGCCAGGACTGCCGGGAAAACGGACTGTCTTCGAATCCGACGATAGACAGGTCGCGTGGCACATCGACGCCCTGGATGCGCGCAGCGAAAAGGGCCCCGGCGGCAATTTCGTCGTTACAGGCAAAGATCGCGGTCGGAGGCTTGTTGCCTGGGCGCAGGAGTCGACGTGTTCTTTCGACGCCGGATTCGAAAGAGTACTGTCCTGGCAGTATGCGCTCCGGCTCGACCGAAAGCCCGTATTCCTGCATGGCCAATTGAAAGCCCTTGAGACGTTCACCACTCGAAGCGTGCTCTTCATCACCACCCAGGAATGCGATATCGCTATGTCCCAGGTCAATCAGGTGTCGGGTCTCCTCGAAGGCCGCCTGTCGGTCATCGATGAAAATGCACGATGATCGATCGTCAGGCGGCTGAGAGCCCGATACAATTCGCACGAACCGGATGCCGTGTTCGACAAAAGCATCGACCACTTCATCGTTTTCGGAGATCGGAGGAGTGAGTACCAGGCCGCCAACCTGGCTGCGTTCGATCATCTCCAGCGCCTCCTCGACCAGATCCTTTCGTGATGAATCACATGGATGAATCACCAGTTCATAGCCCTGTTTGCGGCATTCACCGAGAATGCCGTGCTGCATGGCGATGACGTAGTTGCTGTTCGGGTTGTCGTAGATGAAGGCGATGGAAGAGGTGGTGCCTCGCAGCCCGCGAGCCGCACGATTCGGGCTGTAGTTCAGCTCCCGTATGGCTGCCCAGACCTTGTCCCTGGTCTTCTTGCCGACCGCGCTTTCCTCGTTGATGACGCGCGATACGGTCTTGAAGGAGACATTGGCCAGTTTTGCAACATCCTTGATTGTAGGTTTCATAATCTGCTGTCCATGAAGAAGCATCTTTTCAGGGAGCTTCTGAACAACTCCGTACCGGTGTACGCGAGGGGCCCACTCCAGATCATCCGGGCTGGTAAACAGGCTGGCCCCGTGCATTTGCCGGCGCTGCTGAACCCGAACTGAGTTGTGCAGAGGCTCCCGATGGGGCCAGCAGCGGATTCTACCTTCTATGAACCCGGCAGGCATCCAGGCCACAGTCATCGCTGCCATCACGGATGGCGCTGCACCGTGGTCGTGCGGCTGGTCACCCCGCTCGCCGTTCGTGTCCGCAACAGCGCGTTGACAGGTGGGTCGGGCACGGGCTCGGTGTACGGACTCCAGGTTTCACCCGCATCCAGGCTGAACTCGACCTGTAATCCCGGCCAGGCAGCACTGGCATGAAGGGCGTCGTTCTTGTGCAGCCCGCCGGGTACCGGGAGATAGGGGGCGATACCGGCCCCTACCAGTCTGGGTATTTCCACCTGTGCAAGGCGTTGGGCGAAACCGAGCCAGTCCCGGTGCGCCGAACTGCTTTGCCGGTCGGGTTCCCAGGAAGCCCGATGCCAGGCACGTTCGGCCAGGGCCAGCAGACGTGGATAGACCATCTGTTCAAGCTGGTCGGCGGTGCGAATCGTTTCGCTCCAGACCTGTCCCTGTATTCCAAGGATATTGTCGGGTTCCTTCAGTGGCGTCATGGCGCGACCCAGCATCGCCTCAAGATCGACGATTGAACGACCATCCCGGGTTCGTTCGGCGTTGCTGAAGTAATGGTCTGGGCGATAGAAGAATACATCTCCCGTGTCGGTGTAGCGAGTGGCCCAGTAGTACCCACGCTCGGCCGGGTGAGCTTCCTGTGGGTGGTCAAAGTACAGATGAGTCGCTGCCGACTGAACCACTTCGTAGCCGTCGTTGGCAAACTGATGGGCTCGGTCTCCGTGCCCGAACTCCCAGATGTTGTTCCATGGATTGACGATCACCCGGTCGTGATCAAAGCGTTGTCGCGGATAGGCATGATGCTCGTCGTACATCAGGCCGTCTTCCCAGATGGCCAGTGCAAGACCGCGCTGGTTGGTGATGGAGGCGACACGGTCGATGAAGTACGGCATGAGATCGTCGATGCCGGATAGACCGTTGACCGGATCGGCGATCAGCTGCTGGCAGGCGGGTGCCTTTTCCCATGAGCCAGATGCGACCTCGTCGCCGCCCATGTGAAACACGTCAAGCTGTAGTCCAGCCTCCCGATACATGGCCTGGAGTTCGTACAGCACCTTGTCGACAAAGGCGTAAGTTGAATCCAGGCACACGTTGATTGAATTGTCATCGTAGTGCTGTATTGAACGGTACACCGAGTCATCACCGGGCTCGGACAACAGGAAGCGGCGCGCTTCGCCAGTCTTGCCTTGCGCTTCCAGCCGATGCTGGCGCGCTTCCATGGCCTTGATTGCGGCACGTGCATGCCCGGGCATGTCAATTTCCGGAATCACCTCGATATGGTGAGCTGCGGCATGACGCAGTATGCGTATGAAGTCGTCACGGGAATAGTAGCCATTTCCCGTGCCGGAGGGATGCGGCCCGGTTCCCAGCTGGGTCAAGAGGCATTCCCGTTCCTGCAGGTCGTGACAACGCCGGGCTCCAACATCGGTGAGTTCAGGCAGGCCTGGAATCTCGAGTCGCCAGCCTTCATCATCTGTCAGGTGCAGGTGCAGGCGGTTGAGTTTGTAACGTCCCATCTGCTCAATCAGTCGCAACGTGACATCCAGCCCATGAAAATTGCGCGCCATGTCGTAGTGCATGCCGCGCCATTGAAAACGTGGCTTGTCGATGACTTCGAGCGTGGGAATTTCGACTACATTCTGTGGTGCTGCGGGCAGCAGTGCCAACAGGGTCTGTATGCCGTAGTAAGTGCCGGCTTCATCGTGGCCGGTGATCACGATTCGGTCGGTTTCGACAACCAGCCGATAGCCTTCAGGACCCGGTCCGTCCAGGTGCGGGTCCATTTCGACAACGATACTGTTGGCGCTGTCGCTGCCGGTGAGCGGATGGCCAAGCAGATCTTCCAATTGTGCCGCCAGGTAGTCGCCCTCCCGGGAAACAGCGCCCTGGACGTCCATCCTCCAGTCTGGTCCTAGCACGGCCTGATCCTGACCCAGGATTGTCTCAGCCGGCGAGGGGATGATGCGCTGACTGACCTCGGTGTCGGTCAGGAGGGGCGCTTCGCCAGTATGGGCTTCGAAGCGGCGCGCCGCAGTCGCGATGGGTTCATGGTCGCCGCCCTCGAAGTTGCGCAGTTGCTGCTCCGGGCTTTTCAGCGGATGGACAAAGTCCTCGAAGCGTTCGCTGTCCGTGTTGGCGAAGATCGCAGGCTCCGAGCCGCCCTGAACCATGTAGGCCCTGGGCATCCAGTCGGAGTAGCTGACGATCCACGGGGCGGCCTCGAAGTCGATGCGCAATTGATCACCCGGTGCAAGTCCGGGAAAGTCCGACGTCGGGGTGATGCGGTGCAGGTCACCCTGGACATGCTCCAGGGTGATTCCATGGTCTTGAACTGTGTCGATGCGCCGGATCGAATGGAAGTACCATGCCCAATCCCCTTTTCCCGAAGGCAAGTCGTGAGCTGAATGATTGTCGACCTCGATATAGGCGCGAAAACGCTCCGGGACGTCCAGGCGGTTGGACTGCACGCCGAAATGCCAACTGGCTTCCCGGGTGAAGCGTGTTGGATCGTCATTGCGATCCGGCTGTGCAGTCGGACTGCATGCCCACAGCGCACAGGCTAGAATCGGTATCAGAATACGCTCAGGCATGGAACGCCCTCCGCCCACTAGTGCGCTGTCCCGGAATTCGCGTGGCAGTTGCCGTGGTGGCTTGTGCAGTCATCTTGTCTGGTCGCCTTGGAGGTCTGCAAAACATTGAATGTAAAAGAAAGCTTCAGGTCGTCCGGCATTCTTGCAGCAGGCAGCGTTCCAGGGTTTCGGCCAGCTTCGGCTTGCTGCGGGTATTGCCATTTGCATTGAATCATATATGCTATGAGCCAGAATGACAACGCTGTCAATCAGGGTTGCCCCGGAACCAGGTGCTTCTTGCAGACCGTGTCATCAATGAATTGAATCCAGAGGTTGGTGAATGAGTAAAACGTCAGAGGAAACCGGGGAGGCGTCCTATATCCTGGGAATAGATGGTGGTGGCAGCAAGTGCCGCGCCATTCTGGTTTCCGCGGATGGAAAGGAGCTGCTTGGTCAGGGCATTGCCGGGCCGGGTAACCCGGTGCGTGGCATGGATGCCGCGATCAGTTCGATCCTGGATGCCACGCGTCAGGCCTTGCAGAGCGCGGGTCTGGCGGAGTCTGCCATGGCCGACCTGGTGGTCGGCGCAGGCCTGGCGGGGGTCAATCTGCCCCAGTTCTACACCCTGTTCAGGCAGTGGGATCATCCCTTTGCCGAGTTTCACCTGACCAGTGACCTGCACATTGCCTGCCTGGGGGCCCACAGTGGTTTGGACGGGGGAGTCATCATCATCGGCACGGGATCCTGCGGCCAGGTTCGTAGCGGCGACAGGGTGGCCGAGGTGGGCGGGCACGGGTTTCCGCATGGCGACAACGGCAGTGGGGCCTGGATGGGGCTGCAGATGCTTCGTGAGGTGTTGCTGAGCATGGACCGTATCACACCCGATACCCGGTTGACGCAGGCCCTGCTGGAAAGCTGCCAGTGCCAGGATCAGGTTGGTCTGGCTCAGTACTTCACCGATGCCACGCCGGCGCTGTACGCCCGCCATGCTCCGCTGGTGTTCGAGTGGGCCGAGCGCGGTGATGCCTGTGCACAGGCCATTGTCGACGAGGCGGCCATGCACATCAGCAACATGACCTATCGCCTGCTCGAATATGACCCGGCCCGTATCGCCCTGTCCGGGGGGCTGGCCGGCAATATCCGTCCGTTTCTGGCCGACGACGTTCAGCCTCGATTGTGCGAACCGCAAGCTGCGCCGGAGTGGGGCGCGGTATGGTTTGCGCATCAATCCACCAGCGAAGGGGCCAGGGCCTGCGATGCCCTCTGAACTTTCTGTTGGGCGGCTGTTCGACGGTGATACCTGGCACAGCAATGTCCGGGTCGCCTGGCACCTGGGCCGAATTACGGCTGTGACCCCGTGTGATGCTGGCGAGAGCCCGCTCCCGGGTGTACTGGCCCCCGGCTTTGTCGACATCCAGGTCAACGGTGGCGGTGGCGTACTGTTCAATACCGCCCGGGAGCCAGACGATCTGGCCCGCATGGTGTCGGCCCACGCCCGTCTCGGCACCACCAGCCTGTTGCCAACGCTGATCACCGATTCCCTCGAGGCTATGACAAGAGGGATTGAGCTGGCCATCGAGGCGCGCCGCCGCGGCATTCCAGGCATTGCGGGCGTCCACTTCGAGGGCCCCCATATTTCCACCGTCAAGCGCGGCGCGCATCCTGAGCGTCATATCCGCCCGCTGGCCGACCGTGAGCTGGATCTCTATTCCCGCGAGGAGGTGGGTGTACGGCTCTTGACGGTCGCTCCGGAGGTGGTGCCGCCGACCCGAATTCGGGAACTGGTGGATTCTGGTGTGGTGGTGTTTCTGGGGCACTCCAATGCCGATACCGACACTGTCAGTGCCGCCCTGGAGGCTGGTGCCAGCGGTTTTACGCATCTTTTCAATGCCATGTCGCCCCTGACGGCGCGCGACCCCGGCATGGTCGGGACGGCTCTTTCGCATCCCGACAGCTGGTGCGGTCTAATTCTTGATGGCCATCACCTGCATCCGCTGACAGCACGCCTGGCGCTGGATTGTGCCGGCCGCCGGCGCATGGTTCTTGTCAGCGACGCCATGCCGCCTGTCGGAACGCAGCAGCAGGAGTTTACGCTGCTGGGTGATCGCGTCCGTCGCGATTCTGATCGCCTGGTCAATGAAGAAGGGCGCCTTGCCGGGTCGGTGCTGGACCTGGGTGCGGCCGTACGCTACGCAACCGACAGGCTGGGGGTCGAGCCGGAACAGGCCTTGCGCATGGCCTCTTTGCAACCGGCGCGGGCGGTCGGGCTGGACGGCGACCAGGGTCGAATCAGGCCGGGTGGGCCGGCCGACCTGGTATTGCTGGATGATTCCCTGCGGGTCTGCCGGACCTGGATGGCCGGTCAGGAAGTCGGCCATGATTGATCCTGGAAGGGGTCGTGACGGTACGAAAATCGACCTGAGCCACATTATCAACGCAGGGGGGCTTGTCAATGCCGGTCCCGATGCCGCGACCGGGTTGCTGATCACCACGGCATGACTGTGCTTCCACGGCAACGATTTCTGGCGCTGGATGCGCTGCGCGGGTTGGCCATCGCCCTGATGATCCTGGTCAATACCCCGGGCTCCTGGCAACACGTCTATCCGCCATTGCTGCATGCCGCCTGGGATGGGTTCACGCTGGCCGATCTCGTCTTTCCCATGTTTCTGTTCGCCGTGGGGGCGGCCATGTATTTTTCCATGGGCTCTGCCAGGGTCTCGACGCACCGGCTGGCGCGTATCGGTCGGCGCGCGGCCCTGCTCTTTGCCTGCGGCCTGTTGCTGCATGTCTACCCGTTCAATCAGCCATTGACCGAGTTGCGCATCCCGGGGGTGCTGCAGCGCATTGCATTGTGCTTCGGTATTGCCGCGGTGCTGGTCCTTCACCTGCGTACGCGGGGGCTGGTGGTGGCGGCAGTGGTGTTGCCGCTGGCCTACTGGGGCATGCTACACCTGTTTTCCGAAGGGCATGGTCATGCGCTGGAGGGTAATGCGATACAGCGTCTGGACATCTGGCTGCTGGGTGAGCGCCATCTGTTCCAGGGGTTCGGGGTGCCATTCGATCCCGAGGGGTTGCTGAGTACGCTTCCGGCGGTCAGTTCGGTGCTCCTGGGTTACCTGGTGGTCAGTCGGCTGATACGGCTCAAGGAGCGTCGGCAGGTTCCCGAGCTGGCCATCATGGGCTTTTCACTGGCCGGGCTGGGCGCGCTGTGGCACCTCGCGTGGCCAATCAACAAGCCGTTGTGGAGCGGCAGCTATGTCGCCTTTTCCGGTGGGCTGACGGTGCTCCTGCTGGCCCTGCTGGTCGGATTGTTCCAGCACGCACGTGGCCGACAGTGGCTGCAGCCACTGGTGACCTACGGCACAAATCCGCTGTTTGTCTACATGCTGGCATGGATGTGGGCCGTCACTGCCGCCGAGCTGATCCGCTGGGGCGAGGGTGATCAGGCCATGAGCCTTTACCAGTGGGGGTTCGAAATGCTGGCTCAGGGCCTGCCCGACAAGACCGCGTCCCTGATCTTTGCCCTGATGCATGTGCTGATTTTCTGGCTGGTATCTGCTTGTCTGCACCGTCGGGGGATCTACATCCGCCTGTGAGGGCGGGGGTGATTTTCTGGCAACTGAGACAACGTTGGCTGTCCATGGCGCCCACCGCCGAAATCCGCTGCGGACGGAAATCGCTGCTGATTTTATCAGTAAAGCACTGAAATCACACCAAAAAAACACACAACTGAGGGAGGGGCGACTGGCGACGCGGGAAAAATCCTGCCCTTCACTTTGCAATTAACAAGAAGTTTCTGTATAACGGGCTGAAAATGACAGCGTTGTCACGAAGCGGCGCGGAAAGCCCCGACGCGAAAAGCTCCGGCTGAAAGTCTCGTGAACGTGCCGATTCTGGCGGCGCCGAACCACTCAACTGAAAGCATGGGAGAGTGCTCATGATTGACCTGAAACTGACTCGATGCGCCCTTGCAGTCAAGTTCGGCTTGCTGCTTGGCGGTGCCGCACTGGCCATGCCTGGCACAGTCATGGCTGGTGGTGAAGAAACCGAGCGCGACGACATGTCACTGGACGACCTGGACGTCATCGAGGTCCGGGGCATTCGTGCCGCCCAGGAAGCGGCCCTGTCGGTCAAGCGTCATTCCGATGCGGTGGTGGATGTGGTCACCGCCGAGGACATCGGCCAGTTTCCCGACCACAATGTCGCCGAATCACTGTCTCGTGTGACCGGGATTGGCGTGACCCGCGAGTTCGGGGAAGGGGAAAAGATCACGGTCAGGGGCGCCGGGCCGGCACATAACCGCACCCTGCTCAATGGCCAGACCATTGCCACGGCCGACTGGTTCATACTTGACGATCCGGTGCGCAGCTTCAATTACACCATGCTCCCCTCGGCCCTGGTTTCGGCGCTGGAAGTCTACAAGTCGCCCATGGCCAGTCTTGACGAGGGTTCGATTGGCGGCGCCGTTTACATGCGAACCCACCGGCCACTCAACCTGGATGCGCATACCACGCACCTGGGTGCCGAGTTGCAGTACTCGGAAGCTTCCTCCAGCCTGGACCCGCAGGCTTATGCGATGTATTCCTGGAAGAACGACAACGAGGATTTCGGGGTGCTGGTATCCGCCATTCGTCAGGATCGCGAGGTGGTTCGGGAAGGCATCGAGATACTTGGCTGGCCACACAACGAAGAGCATCTGGACGGCCAGCGGGTGCCCAGTCATGTGGGTGCCCCCCGCTTTGAACAGCAGCGCGAACGCCAGACTTTCTTTGGATCCATGCAGTGGGAGCCTACCGACCGCTTGACCTTTACCCTCAACAGTCTGCATTCAGAGGTCAACGCGGACAATCAGAACTCGAACTGGCTGATCTTTGTCAACAACGACGCAGAAGCGTTGACCGATATCTCAAGCGTGGACAACAGCGTGGTGGCGGGTCGTGTTCCCGACACTGGAATGGCGGCCTACAACTTCATCAACCGAAAGGGAGAGACCAAGACCCGCTCGACCCAGCTGCAGGCGGACTATCACGGCGATCAATACAATCTGGAATTCCAGATCGGTTCGACCCGGGCCTCCGGCGGCACGCTCCGGGAAACCTCGTGGGAATACGGAATGGATACCGGGTATGACTTCGACCTGACCGGGTCGGTGCCGTACGCCAGCACCGAGGGCGATGCCTCCAATCCGGCCAACCTGAACGCAGGCTGGATCTGGGGCGGGGAAAGGCCCACGACCGATGCAGAAGACTATCTGCAACTCGACGTGGATATGCCCCTTCACTACGGCATCATTACCGACCTCCATTTTGGCGCCAAGTATCGCGATGCCGAGCGTACCCAGGACCGGACCGCGTATAGCTGGCACGGCCCCGGCACCATGGCCGACGAAGACCTGGCACCCAACTACCTGGACTATATCTTTGCAACCTGCCCGACCATGGCCGACTGCGGACTGGCAACCGGGCCGCTGACCGTCGATGCAGTGATGCGCGGCAACCTGACCGAACAGTTTGCTCATGACCGTCGCCGCATGGAGGAGATTGCCTTTGAGGGCCTCGACGGTGTGCCCGCCGATTTCGCACGTTCCCTGATCCTGGCCGAAAACTGGGCGGTTGAGGAAGAGATCACCGCCGTGTACCTGCAGGCCGATTTCGCCAGCCTCAACTATCGCGGCAACATCGGTGTCCGCTACGTGGATACTCGCCAGACTTCCGGTGGCTATGAGTTCTCCGAGGACAGCTTCGGTCTCTGGACCATTGACCGTGAATGGTTGACACCGGAAACCCTGGAGTGGCGGACCGAGCGCAACAATTACCAGGAAGTGCTTCCTTCCTTCAACTTTGCCTACGACTTGCGGGATGACACAGTGCTGCGGTTTTCCCTGGCACGCGTCATGGCACGACAGAACTGGAACGACATTTCCACCTCGATCTCTCATGGTTCGCTGAATGTGGCGCAACCGACTGGAACGGCCAGCAATCCGCACCTCGAACCCATTATTGCCGATCAATTGGATCTGGCCTACGAATGGTACTTCGCCCCCCAGTCATTGCTGGCCGCCACCTTCTTCTACAAGGATGTCGACAGCTATCGCAGTTTCTCGACCTTTGTCGACGAGCGATTCTGGGAGGAGGAAGAAGAGTTTGTTGATGTCACCTTCACGCGTCCTGAAAATGGACCTGGTGGCGTGACCCGCGGGCTGGAGCTAAGCTATCAGCAGGCGATTACCGACAACATCGGCGTGATCGCCAACTATACCTATACCTCGGCAAGTCGCCGCGAGGAACGCGATCCCAGTGTGCCCGGCTCCGGCCTGATCGAGGGTCCATCGGATCACATGTACAACCTGACGGCGTACTACGAAACCGACCAGTTCTCCGCCCGGGCCATGTACAACTACCGTACCGAATGGTACAAGGGCCTGCACTTCAACGGTGACGAGCTCTGGAACGACTCTTTCGGTCAGCTTGACCTGAGCCTGAGCTACAACCTCAATGAAAACGTGAGCTTTGTGTTCGATGCCATCAACCTGACCGACGAAAAAGTAGTCGAGTACAACACCGACCGCTCCCGTCTGTTCTCCATCTACCAGAACGGCCGGCGCTTCGTGCTAGGAGTACGGTCAGTGTTCTGACCGCACTTGCGATAGGAAGCGCAACGCTACCCAAAACAATACTTCAACAGTCCTCCATACTGTTTTCAAGGGCCGGGCAGCCCAACCTGCCGGCCCTTCTTTTTCCCAAACCCCAGACCCTTAACACCTAACCCCTAACACCTAACACCTAACCCCTAACCCCTAACACCTAACACCTAACACCTAACACCTAACACCTAGCTCCCAGCACCACCCCTCCCCAAAGCCCCGGAGCTGCAAGCCCACAACAACCCAACCACAAGCCCGCCCCTTCACACTTCACACTTCACACTTCAAACCTTCCCCCTTCAAACCACCTCCGACGCCACCATACCGTTACGTTCACGCCCGGTCAGTCGCTGCACCAGGCGCGTGAAGTCATCGCCGATCAGGTACAGAATGGGAATAAGCCCCAGCGTGATGATGGTGGCAAAGACGATGCCGAAGGCCAGCGAAGTAGCCATGGGGATGACGATCTGCGCCTGCAGGCTGGTCTCGAAGAACACGATGGGTGCCAGGCCCAGGAACGTGGTCAGCGAGGTCAGCACGATGGCGCGGAAGCGTGCCCGGGTGGCTTTAATCGCTGCCTCGATGCGCGATTCACCCATGCGTCTGTGGCGATTGACGAAATCCACCAGGATCAGGCTGTCGTTGACCACGACACCGGCCAGGGCGATGATGCCGAACAGGCTGAGCATGCTGATCGGCAGGCCCAGAACCATGTGGCCGATGACCGCCCCGATCATGCCGAAGGGGATCACCGACATGATCAGCAGTGGCTGCAGGTAGGACCTCAGCGGTATGGCAATCAGCGCGTAAATCAGGAACAGTGCGAAGAATGTGCCCCATATCAGGTCGGTACGCACCTCCTGCTGGCTGCGGGTCTGGCCGGCCAGACGATAGCGCACGCCCGGGTAGCTATCCAGTACCTGCGGCAGGTAGGTTTCGCGCAGTTCCGAGGAGATGCGGCCCGGTTCGGCCACATCGGTATCGACACGACCGCTCACGCTAATCGAGCGTTCTCTGTCGAAGCGGCGGATGGTGGAGGGGCTGCTGCCTTCAACCACATCGGCCACCGCATCGAATGGCACTTCCTGACCGTCGGCGGTGCGGATGCGCATGGCTTCGAGATAGCCTTCCGAACTGCGCTGCTCGCGTGGGTAGCGCACCATGACGCGCACGTCGTCCTGACCGCGCTGGATGCGCTGCACTTCCTCGCCGAAAAAGGCCTGACGGACCTGGCGAGCAAGATCCTGCTGGCTAAGCCCGAGAATCTCGGCCTCGGGGCGAATCTTGAGCTGAAGTTCGCGCATGCCCCCCTCGAAGGAGTTGCGAATATCGTAGGTGCCCTCGTAGGTGCGGATGCGCGATTCCAGTTCGGCCGCGGCTGCCTCAAGCTGATTCAAATCGCGGCCCACCAGCTGGAAAGACAGGTCGGGTCCGTCGCCACCAGGACCGCCGGCGCTGCCGATGCGTAGGCCGCGGACGCCGGGCATGTCACCCACTTCCTCGCGCCAGCGTCGTTCGATCTCGCGCGTCGTGATGCGCTGGTCGTCGGTGCGTGTAAGCTCGACCAGCATGCCGCCGGACACTTCAGAGCCCGACCAGGAGAAGGTGGTACGGATGACCGGATGATCCAGCCCCAGCGTGTCCTGCATGTCCTCGTCGACCACGCGTAGCGCCTGCTCCAGCCGGTCCATGTTGCCATGCGTGACATAGGCCGGTGTGCCTTCATTCATTTCCAGGTCGACGCGCATGAAATCGCCGGCGATATCGGGAAAGAACACGACGCGCAGGAATCCGCCGACGATCAGCCCCAGCGACAGGATCAGCAGAGAAATGAAGCCGGCCAGGGCCAGGTAGCGGTTTTTCAGCATGACCCGCAGCGACGGCAGGTAGTAGTTGTCCACCAGCTTGTAGAGGTTGTCGGAAAAACCACGCTGGAACCGAACGAAACGATTGGGGGTGTCGCTTTCGTACTTCTTGACGCGCATGTGTGCCAGGTGAGCCGGCAAAATGAGCTTCGACTCGACAATCGACATCACCAGACACAGCACCACCACCCAGCCGATGGCGGCAAAGAACTGACCTTCAACACCCGAAACCAGCAGTATGGGCAGGAAGGCGGCGATGGTTGTCAGTACGCCGAAGGTGGCCGGAATGGCAACCTTGTATACCCCATTGACCACATTCTCCACCGAGTGGCCACGGGCGCGTATCTCCGTGTAGGCCGATTCTCCCATGATGATGGCGTCGTCGACCACGATACCCAGCACCACCAGAAAGCCGAACAGGCTGATCAGGTTGATGGTCACCCCGACCACCGGCAACATCCACAATGCACCGAGAAAGGCCACCAGCAGTCCGACCATGACCCAAAAAGCGAGCTTCAGGCGTAGAAACAGGGTCAGAATGAGGAACACCAGCGCGGCACCGGCGAACAGGTTCTTGCCCATCATCTGTAGCCGGTCGCTCAGGTAGTAGGACACGTCCGCCCACCAGTCCACGCCAATTCCGGAAGGTAGCGAGTCCTTTTTTTCGTCGATGTATTCGCGCACTTCGCGCGAGATGGCCAGGGCATTTTGCTCGCCGATGGAAGACACCCGGATGGCAATGGCCGGGTCGCCGTTGTGACGGGAGTAGAAATCACGGTCTACAAAGCCATCACGAATTTCAGCAATGTCGCGCACCCGCACCCGACTGCCATCGGGGTTGGTGCGCACGACGATTTCCTCGAAATCCTGCCCCACGTAGGCCTGGCCAATGGCGCGCACCAGTACGTCGCCCCCGGTGGCCTGAATGCGACCGCCGGGCAGATCCAGGGAGGAGCGTCGAATGGCATCGGCTACATCGCCCAGGGTGAGGTTGTAGCCCCTGAGCGTTTCCTCCTGAACCTCGATCGAGATCTCGTAGGGTCGCGCTCCGATCAGCTCGGCCTGGGTGACCGAGGGCAGGGCGGTGATGTCGTCGCGAATCTGGCGCGAGAACTCCTTTAGGGTGCGTTCGGGTACATCGCCATGGACCGACACCCAGATGACCTCCTGGGTCCAGGTGTTGCGCCGATAGGTCGGGCGCTCGGTTTCGGCCGGGAATGTCGGTATGGAATCGACCCGCATCTTGACGTTGTCGAGCACTTCCAGCACATCGTATTCCGGTTCGACCTCCACGGTGACCGTGCCCGAGCCCTCGCGGGCCGTGGCGATGATTTCGCGTACCCCCTCAAGATCCTGAATGGCTTCCTCGATCTTGATCAGCACGCCTTCCTCGACATCGCGGGGTGTGCCGCCCCGGTAGGCCACGCTGACCGTGATGAAGTTGGTTTCGATCCGGGGCTGGACTTCCTTGGTGATGGTGATGGCCGAGTAGAGCCCGCCGGCAATCAGGCAGACCATCAGCAGGTTGGCCGCCACATTGTTGTGAGCGAACCAGGCAATGATGTTTCCGTACCAGTTGCGCTCAGGATTCACGATTCGTCCTCCCGGGCGTCTGCCAGTTCGGGCGGCAGCAGGCGCAGTTCGGGTTGTTCGTCAGTAGCTTCGCGCGGCTGCAGGGACATGCCGGGCAGGGGGGCGGGGATGGCTGTGGTCACCACGCGCTCGCCAGGGCGGATGTTGTTGTGCAGGTAGACCCGGTGCGGGGTGCGGCGAACCACCTGGACCGGGCGAACGTCCAGCCGGTCGGATTCATCGGCCAGAAACAGGGTGTCGCCCTCGCGCAGGGCCGAGCGCGGCAGCTCGATGAGCCCATCGGACGAACGCCCGCGTATTTCGGCACGGACGAAAGTCCCCATCTGCAGAGGAACGGCGCGAATCTGGCCCAGCAGACCGTAGGGATCTTCAATTTCAACCACCGCGTAGCTCAGCCGGGTTCCTTCATCGATGACGCCCTCTGTGCGCACCACGCGTCCGCTCCAGAGGCCACGCTGTCCGCCCACTGTTCCCGACAGGGTGACGGGGGTGAAGTAGCTGTCGGCGTGCCCCGGTCCGGGCAGGTCCAGAAAGGCGAGATCCTGATCGGAAAGTGGCAGGCGGATCTCGGCGACGTCAACGGCAAATGCCCGACCCAGGGTGGTGCCGGAACTCACAAACTGGCCAAGATCGATATCACGCGCCCGGACCAGGCCTTCGTAGGGCAGACTGATGCGGGTGCGTTCGAGATTGCGCTCGGCGCGCATGACAGAGGCTTCCGCCGCCTTGACGGCGGCCTCGGCCCCGGCCAGTTGCGGCAGGCGCAAGACCAGGTCGCTGGGTTGACGGGCATCGCCATGCATGCGTTCCCAGTCCTTGCGTGCCTGCTCCGATCGCGCGCGCTCGTCGGCCAGTTGGGCTTCGGCCGATGCCAGCTCGGCACGGGCCTGAACCAGGGCGGCTTCATAATCGCTTGGGTCGATACGCGCCAGCACCTCGTCGGCGCGGAAGAAGCCCCCGGCGGCAAAACGCTCGGAAACCTCCACCACTCGGCCACTAACCTCGTTGACGATGGTTGTTTCCGTGCGGGGGCGGGCCGTGCCCTGTGCGCTGATCATGAAATGGCCGTCTGATTCGCGTGCTTCGATGACATCGACCAGCATGGCAGCACTTGTGGCCTCGCGTTCCGGCGGGGTTGGCCGATTCATTGCCATCATGACCACGACGACGATCGACAGCAGGATCAGCACCGGAGGCAGCACAAACTTCAATACTTTTTTCACTTACCGGCTCCCTGGAAACGGTGATTTCAAACGGTGTGCATAGCTTGCCAGACTGCATCCGGTCTGACACGTGCCAGAAGGCATAGGCAGGTTGTCATGGCTGTCCGCTGGAAATCTCCCGTCGCGGCCCCCAAATTGACGTGCTTGCGTTAGACTTCTGAATGGCCTGAAAGATCAATACCATGGACAACCGGATTCACATCAAGACGCCCGACCAGATCGAGGCCATGCGCGTGGCAGGACAGCAGGCCGCCAGTGTATTGCGCATGATTCGCGAGCACGTGAAGGTTGGGGTCACCACCGCGGAGCTCGACCGGATCTGTCACGAATTCATCGTCGACGAACTCGGGGCCGTGCCGGCGCCGCTCAATTATCGCGGGTTTCCGAAATCGATCTGCACCTCGCTCAATCACGTGGTCTGTCACGGCATTCCGGGTGATCGCAAGCTAAAGAGCGGCGATATTCTCAATATTGACATCACCGTTATTCAGGATGGCTGGCATGGCGATACCTCGAAGATGTTCTACGTCGGCGAGCCCTCGGTAAAAGCGCGTCGGGTCTGCGAGGTGGCTCATCGCGCCCTGCTGACCGGCATAGAAATGGTGCGGCCCGGCGTGACCCTGGGTGATATCGGGCATGCCATACAGACCTATGCCGAAGGGGAACGCTGCTCGGTGGTGCGCGAATACTGCGGACACGGCATCGGTCGCGGCTTCCACGAAGCTCCCCAGGTGCTGCACTACGGCCGCCCCGGCGAAGGCGTGGTGCTTGAGCCGGGCATGACCTTCACCATCGAGCCCATGGTCAACCTGGGCAAACGCCATACACGCCTGCTGCCCGATGAATGGACGGTGATCACGCGGGATCGCAGCCTGTCGGCGCAGTGGGAACACACCATGGCCGTGACCGACGATGGTGTCGATGTGCTGACCCGGTTGCCCGACGACGAGCTGTGACCGAACGACTGAGCGCAGTTCCGGCCACCCGCGACTGCCTCGACATGGCAGCGCTGGCCGAATTGGCAGCCGACCCGAGTGTGCTGGCCGGCGCACTGGGTGCCATGCGTCGCGATGCCGATCGGGAGCTCGAGCGGGCGTTCGCCGCCGAAACCGACATCCGCGAACTTGTCCATGCACGGGCCTGGGTCATGGAGCAGCTGATCCTGGCTGCCTGGGAGCGACTGGCACCGGTCAATGGCGACCTCGAGCTCTGTGCTGTCGGTGGTTTTGGTCGTGGTGAGCTGCACCCGCACTCGGATGTCGATTTGCTTATTCTCAGGCCCGACAGCAACGATCTCGACGAATCGGCCCTTGAGCGCTTTATCCAGGTGCTGTGGGATGCCGGCCTGCATCCGGGCCAGAGCGTGAGAACGGTACCCGAATGCGTGGCCGAGGCGGCCGGGGATGTCGGCGTGGCCACCAATCTCATGGAATCGCGCCTTCTGGCCGGTAACGGCGTGCTGTTCGAAGCCATGCGCAAGGCCACCGATGCGCCGGCATTGTGGCCGGCCGCGGAATTCTTCAGTGCCAAAAGCCAGGAACAGGAAGAGCGCCATGCCCAGTTCGAGGACACCATCTACAACCTCGAGCCCAACCTGAAGGAAGGCCCGGGCGGGTTGCGCGACATGCAGATGATTGCCTGGGTGACCCGACGCCATTTCGGTACCTCCACCCTGCACGGGCTGGTCGAGCACGAGTTTCTGAGTGAGCGCGAGCACGAAGACCTGGTGGCCGGGCGCGACTATCTCTGGCGCCTGCGCTGGGCGCTGCACGAGCAGGCCGGCCGCGCCGAGGAACGCCTGCTGTTCGAGCATCAACGCCGCCTGGCCGAGCGCTTCGGATACGGCGATTGCACCGAGTCCAACCAGCCGGTCGAGCAGTTCATGCAGGGCTATTACCGGCACGTGATGCAGTTGGCCCGACTGAATGAACGCCTGCTGCAGGCCTTCGAGGAAGAACTGCTGGTGGGTCGGCGCCATCTGCCCTCGGCCGATATCGACGAGCACTTTCGCCTGCAACACGGCTACCTGGAGTTGAAGGACCCGCACGCCTTCGTGCTCGAGCCTCGCCTGATCATGCGCATGTTCCTGGTGCTGTCCGATCACCCCGAGCTGCGCGGGGTGCGGGCGAATACCATCCGGCTGGTACGTGACCATCTCTACCTGATCGACGAGAATTACCGCAACGATCCCGAAGTGCTGGACATGTTCCTGACCCTGTTGCGCAAACCGCGCAAGGTCTACAGCCAGCTGGCCAGAATGAACCGCTACGGGGTACTGGCCGCGCTCCTGCCCGAGTACGCGCAGATCACCGGGCGCATGCAGTTCGATCTGTTCCATGTCTACACGGTCGATCAGCACACGTTGTTCGTCATCCGCAACCTGCGTCGCTTTGCCTACGCCAAGCACCCCGATCGCTTCGCTCACGCCATCGAGATTTTCCAGCGCATCGAGTGGCCGGAAGTGCTGTACCTGGCCGCACTGTTTCACGACATTGCCAAGGGCCGGGGCGGTGATCACTCCGAGCTGGGAGCCGAAGACGCAAGCCGCTTCGTCGCTCGCCTGGACATGCCGGACGAGGACCGCGAACTGGTCGTGTGGCTGGTGCGCGAACACCTGCTGATGTCGCGTACCAGCCAGCGCGAAGACATCTCTGATCCGGAAGTGGTCAATCGTTTTGCCGACACGGTGGCCAGCCGGCGCCGACTTGATCACCTGTTCGTGCTGACCGTGGCCGATATCGCCGCCACCAGCCCCAAGCTCTGGAACTCATGGAAGGACAGCCTGCTGTGGGAGCTCTACGTGGGTGCCGTCGAAGCCCTGGAGCGAGATCAGCCGGTCGACCGACAGACCAGTCTGGATGAAACCCGTGCCGAGGCCGAGTCGATGCTGCTCGAGCGTGGTGCCGCCCGGCCGGGTATCGATGACTGCTGGAAACAACTGCCCGACCGCGCATTTCTCCGGCTGGATCCGGAGCAACTGGTCTGGACCACCGAGCGGGTGCTGGCAACCACGGCACTGCCTCAGGTGGCCTGTCGGCGTCACCAGGACAAGGGTATCAGCGAGGTCTTTGTCCATGCCGAGGACTTCCCCGGCCTGTTCGCCGTGGTCGCCCGCGAGCTCGACCGCATGCAGCTCAACGTACTGGCCGCCCGGGTGATCACCACTCGCGACGGCAAGAGCTGGGACCTGTTTCAGGTCATGGATGCAAACGGTCAGCCGCTCAACGATTCCGATGCCGGCCGGCTTGAGCATTCGCTGATCGAGCAGTTGGCCGCCAAGCGGGTGCGCCCGCTGCCGCCACGGCCCGTGCCGCGCCGTCTGCAGCCGTTCATGGGCAAGGCCGAAATCGACCTGCGAAAAAGCGATGGCATGACCGAACTGGAAATTGCCGCCACCGACCGCCCAGGATTGCTGTCGGCCATCGCCGAAGCCCTGGTCGCCTGCGGCGCCCGCCTGCACGACGCCCGCATCGCCACCTTCGGCCAGCGCGTGGAAGACATGTTCACCATCAGCGACGCCGACGGCGCCGCACTGAACAATGAAGCTTGTCAGACACTGGAAAAGGAGCTGAGGCAGCGGTTGGATGTGGGATGAGGGGGCGTAGTGGTAGGAGGTGGAGGATTTGGGTGTGAAGTGTTAAGAAGCAAGGAGTTGGCACCAAACCTAACACCCAACACCCAACACCCAACACCTAACACCACCCCTACCCGGAAGCCCCGGAGCCGCAGCTCGGAACAAACCAACCACAAGCCCGCCCCTTCACACTTCACACTTCACACTTCACACTTTAAACTTCCAACCCATGAAAAACGAAATGAGCAAACTGAAAACCGCCATCGAGGACGCCTGGGATCAGCGTGATCAGCTTCGGCCTGACACGGCACCGGACGCACTGCGGGACACGATCGATACCTGCCTTCAGGGGCTGGAAAGCGGCCAGTTGCGCGTGGCTGAGCCGACTGATGAGGGTTGGCGGGTCAATCAGTGGCTCAAGCAGGCCATTCTGCTGCATTTTCGCATCACCGCCAATCGCGAGATGAAGGGTGGGGTTAGCAACTTTTTCGACAAGGTTGACCTCCGATTTGCCGATACGTTGGATTCGCCGGCTGACTGCGGTGCCCGGGTGGTGCCGACAGCCACGGTCAGACGCGGTGCGCATATCGGCAACGATGTCGTCCTGATGCCCAGCTACGTCAATATCGGTGCGTTTGTGGGCGGCGGCAGCATGGTTGATACCTGGGCCACGGTTGGCTCCTGTGCCCAGATCGGGGCCGGTGTGCATATTTCCGGTGGTGCCGGCATTGGGGGCGTGCTCGAACCCCTGCAGGCCAACCCCACCATCATCGAGGACGGCTGCTTCATCGGTGCTCGCTCGGAAGTGGTCGAGGGCGTCATCGTCGAGAAGGGGGCCGTGATCGGGATGGGTGTTTATCTGGGTCAGTCGACCCGCATCTACAACCGTGCGACCGGCGAGATCACCACCGGCCGGGTCCCGGCCGGTTCAGTCGTGGTCGCCGGCAACCTCCCGGCCGCCGACGGCAGTCACAGCCTGTATGCGGCGATTATCGTGAAGCAGGTGGATGAGCGGACCCGGGCGAAGACCTCGGTGAACGAGTTGTTGCGTAGTGTTTGAGGGAAAAGGTGAAAGGTGAAAGGATGGGGCGCGCTGGAATCAGTGTCGCGCCAGAGCCGCCTACGGAGAGCTCTTCCCCTCTCACCTTTTACCCCTTGCCTCTTACCTTTTACCTCTTACCTTTTGCCGCCTCCAACCGCCCTTTCGTCCCGATGTAACCCGGCCTGCGTTATCCTTACCGGATGAATCTCTACGGCATCAAGACCTGCGATACCTGCCGCAAGGCTCGAAAGTGGCTCGACGCGGCGGGTGTGAGTTACCGCTGGCATGACCTGCGCGAGGAAGTGCCGAATGAAGACACTCTGCGGCACTGGCTGGACGAGGTGGGCGTCGACAATCTGGTCAATCGGCGTTCAACGACCTGGCGCGGGCTGGATGACCCGGACCGTGAACAGGTCCGGACCGCCGAAGGGGCGCTGCCGCTGTTGCGGGAGCACCCGGCGCTGATCAAGCGCCCGGTCATCGATACCGGCCAGGTCGTGCTGGTGGGCTTTACTGACCAGACCGGCACCACCCTGCTGGAACTGCCGTGAGCCGGGCGGTGACCGACCGATCTGCATCACTGGCGCCGGTCACCCGCCAGATGCGCGAAGCCCGGGAGGATCACCTTTCTGCCCTGGCCACCCGTTCGGCCGACAGTCGCGGACGGGAGCAGGAGGAGGCGCCGGATCCGTACCGGACCGAGTTCGAGCGCGATCGCGACCGGGTGCTGCATTCCAAGGCCTTCCGGCGCCTCAAGCACAAGACCCAGGTCTTCATCAATCCCGAGGGTGATCACATCGTCACCCGCATGAGTCATACCCTTCAGGTCACCCAGGTGGCGCGTGCCATTGCCGTTGCCCTGGGGCTCAACGAAACCCTGACCGAGGCCATCTGTTTGGCCCATGACTGCGGACACACACCGTTTGGCCATTCCGGTGAAGCCGTTTTGTCAGAGTACGTGGAAGACGGTGAGTGGCTGCACTCGGACCAGGGTGTGCGCATCTTCAGCGTGCTCGAGCCGCGCAACCTGACCTGGGAAGTGCTCGATGGCATCCGCGCTCACACCTGGCGGGTCAAGCCGCCGCCGCACACGGCCGAAGGCTGGGTTTGCCGGTTTGCCGATCGCATCGCCTATCTCAATCACGATCTCCAGGATGCGATACGGGCCGGTGTGATTGCGCCGCGCGATGTGCCCGGTGACGTCGTCAAGGTACTCGGTGCGCTCAATGGTCGCAGCTGGATCAACGTCATGATCGAGGCTGTGATCGACGAGTCGGTCAGCCGCGGCAAGGTCACGATGTCATCCGAAGTTCTGCTGGCCATGCGTCACTTCCGTGAATTCATGTTTGAAACTGTCTATCAGCGACCTGAAGCCGAGGCCCAGGCAGCACGTGCCAGGGGCGTGATCCGTCAGCTCGTCGATCACCTGCTCAAACATCCTGACCAGATCCCCGATTCCTATCGCATCGACGAGGCCGATGCGCTGACACAGGTTCTCGACTATGTCAGCGGCATGACCGATCGCTATGCCCTGAACCTGCATGACGCATTGTTTCGACCCCGCGGTCTGGTGTAATGCCGGATGCATCGCCCCTGATCTACCTGGCCTACGGATCCAATCTGCATCCGCACCGCCTGCGCGAACGTATCGGCGATATCGAACTGGCCGGAGTCGTGGGGCTGCCCGGATGGCGACTGTGTTTTGACAAGCGCGGCGCTGATGGGTCGGCGAAGGCCAATCTCAGGCCGATGCCCGGCAGCGACCATTGTGCCTGGGCTGCTGCATACCGGGTGCATGAATACCAGCTACCCGTTCTTGATCAGTTCGAGGGCTGCGGCGGAGGCTATGAAACGTTCCGGTTCGATGTCTGTATTGGCAAGCAGTGGGTTCCGGCGTTGGCGTATTTGACGCCTTCACATTGGACAACGCAAATCATGCATCCGTATGATTGGTATTGCGCATTGGTTGCAGCAGGTGCGCGCTATCATTCTTTGCCTCAAGCCTATATCGACATGGTCGAGGCACAGCCAGCAGTGGCCGATTCAGACCTGGCGCGTCGCCGACATCACATGCGCACAGTCCAACAGTGCCGGGCGACTACACCGTCGCCATTGCCATGATCGTTGCCGATCTGTTACCGTGCTGTTAATTGGAAGCTGATTCCGTGGCAGGGTCGGTACGGAATGTCGAACTTGCCGAGGGGCGGTCTGTCCGTCCCCAGCATGCTCTGGCTGGGCGCTCACGCTGGAAGAGGGAGCCTGCCGAGCGGTGTGCCGATCTGGTCGCGGATGATTATTCACTGCGCAACAGGGGAGTACTACGCATGAAACGCCAGCTATCCACAGCCCTGGTCGCCGCCGTTCTGGTTGGTGCCGCAACCATTTCATCTGCATCGGAAGGCGAAGACGAGGCCGAGATTCTCAAGCGGCAGATCGAAGCCATGCAACAGCAGTTGCTGGAAATGCAACAGCAACTCGGTGAGCTGCGTGACGAACGCGATCGCGAACGCGAAGAGCGCGAGGAGATCGAGACGCGTATCGTGCAGGTTGAAGAGTCCGTGGTCGAAGAGGAGGATCCCGATGGCATCGACGTCGGTGGCGCCGTTCGACTGAATGTCTGGTGGCAGGACTACAACGACCAGCTCAAGGATCGCTATAGCGATTTCGAACTGGAACTGTTCCGAGTCAATTTCAGTGGTTCGGTCGGTAACGTGATTCTTGATGCCGAATGGCGTCGCTACAATGACTTTCAGGCCATTCACCATGCCTGGGTCGGCTATGACTTCTCCGATGAGTTGCAGATGCAACTGGGGATCAACCGCGTCCCATTCGGGATTCAGCCGTACATGAGCCATAGTTTCTGGTTTACCGGTAACTATTACCTGGGCTACGAGGACGATTACGACACCGGCATCAAGTTCGTTCACACGCCGAGTGATGACTGGACCCTGTACTACGGCTTCTACAAGAATCCGGAGTATGCCAACGATGCCCGTGCCGATAGATACTCCTTTGATCTGGTCACTGGCGGCGATCAAGGCAATACGGAAACCAACCAGTTCAATTTCCGTGCAGAGCGTCATCTTGCACTCGATGGTGGCGACAGTGTCAACCTGGGCCTGAGTCTGCAGGCCGGCCAGATGTACAACCGCATCACTGAGCGCAACGGTGATCGCTGGGCTGCTGGTGTCGACTTCGACGGTTACTTCGGCGACTGGAACGTGCGGGCGATGGCCCTGCGCTATGAGTACAATCCAGAGAACCCGGCTGGCGTCTCGGACGACTTCGTGCAGAAAGGCGCGTTCGCCTTCCCGTTCATGATTGCCGCCAAGGCCAATACCTACACTTACAGCATCTCTCGCTCCTTTGATCTGGACTGGGGTCCGATCACCTGGGCCAACTGCTATAACGAAGGGACTTACGTTGACCCCGACGTGGACAGCAGCTCCAACTCGGTGCAGAGCGTCACTGGTTGCTCTGTTGCCGCTGGTGGTGTGTTTGCCTATTTCGACTGGATTACCGGCCGCAACATGTGGTTTGCCGGAGGCGATGGCATCGGCCTGGATGCGACCACGGCCGGGCGCTGGGATTCCCGCTTCAATATCAATATTGGCTACTACTTCTAATTGCCAATGTGCTCAGCAAGCTCGATCGAAAGCCGGAATAACAACAATAACCGGCTTTTGATCGAGCGTTTAAGCTGCAGTCAATGAGGAGAATCGACCATGTCAGAATCGAACCAGAATGAAGAACAGAAACTCGTAGAAGAGATCGAGGACTTATACGATACCGACTATGAAATCGGGCAGGACAATATCCAGACCATGGGGCTGGATTTACATGCTCCCGTGTTCCCGGTTAGCGCGGCGCTGATTCTTGTCTTTGTCATACTTTCGCTGGTTTTCCCTGACCAGGCCAACTCAGTGCTGGAAAGCACCCGTGTCTGGGTCGGAGAGACTTTCGACTGGCTGTTCCTGTCGGCCGGAAATATCTTTGTATTGTTCTGCCTGGCACTGATTGTTCTGCCAGTCGGCAAGATCAAGATCGGTGGCACAGAGGCCACGCCCGATTTTTCTCTGCCGTCCTGGTTTGCCATGCTGTTTGCCGCAGGTATGGGCATCGGGTTGATGTTCTGGGCGGTGGCCGAGCCGGTGGGATACTTCACTGAATGGTTCGGTACCCCGCTGAACGTGGATGGCGGAGATGCCACCGCCTCATTGGGTGCGACCATGTACCACTGGGGTCTGCATCCCTGGGCGATTTATGGCGTGGTGGCTTTGTCACTGGCCTTCTTTGCCTACAACAAGGGCCTGCCGTTGACCATCCGCTCCACCTTCTACCCCTTGATCGGCGATCGATGCTGGGGGCCCATCGGGCATGTCATCGATACGCTCGCCGTGCTGGCAACACTATTCGGCCTGGCGACATCTCTCGGGCTGGGCGCCCAACAGGCTGCCGGCGGCATGAGCTTCCTGTTTGGTATCGATGGCGGTCTGACCACGCAGATTGCCATTATTGTGGGCGTGACTGCCATTGCACTGATTTCGGTGCTGCGCGGCATCCATGGCGGTGTACGGATACTTAGTAACATCAACATGATCGCTGCCATTGCCCTGCTGGGTTTTGTCATGGTGGCAGGCGGTTTGATTGCCTTCGTCCAGAACACCGGAACCACGGTGGCCGGTTACTTCCAGTATCTCCTGCCTCTGAGCAACCCCGTGGGACGTGAGGACGACACCTTCTACCATGGCTGGACCATTTTCTTCTGGGCCTGGTGGATTTCGTGGTCGCCGTTTGTGGGCATGTTTATCGCTCGCGTTTCACGCGGGCGAACGGTTCGAGAGTTCATGACTGCGGTACTGATCGTGCCGACGGTCGTCACCGTTTTCTGGATGAGTGCATTTGGTGGCAATGGCATCAATCAGGTGGTTCAGGATGTCGGCGCTCTGGCCTCCGATGGCATTACAGACTCCTCGCTGGCACTGTTCCAGATGCTGGAGAATCTGCCATTTACGGCAATCACTTCGTTCCTGGCCATCTGCCTGGTGCTGGTGTTCTTCATTACCTCGTCGGACTCGGGCTCCCTGGTACTTGATTCCATCACCGCCGGCGGAAAGACCGATGCGCCGACCGGCCAGCGTGTGTTCTGGGTCGTCATCGAAGGGCTGATCGCCGGTGTCCTGCTGGCCGTCGGCGGAGATGCCGCACTGAGCGCCCTGCAGGCCGGCTCCGTCAGTACGGGGCTGCCATTTGTCGTCGTGCTGCTGGTCATGTGTGTCAGCCTGGCCATAGGCCTGCGCCACGAGCTGTACTTGCTGAAGTACGGTTCGAGTCAGGCGGCTGGTTCATCAGCACACGACTAGCCTGTTCGCTCCAGGCAGGTACGTTCTGACGTGCCTGCCTGGGGCATATGAACTAACGGGTGTGAAAACTCCATCCACTCAACCCACTCGGTGAGGAAATGACGATGTTTGAGAAAATCATGGTTCCTGTCGACCTGCAGCATGTCGACAAGCTGGAACGGTCCCTTGAGATTGCTGCAACCCTGGCAAAAAAATGGCATGCAACCTTGCATTTCGTGACCGTTGCCGGTCGTGTTCCCAATCGGGCAGCCAAGACACCTGAGGAGCACGCGCGAAACCTTGCGAAGTTTGCCGAGGAACAGGGTGAAAAGCACGGTGTGCCGACCGCGTCGCTGACCAAGGACAGTACTGACGTAACGGTGGAGCTGGAAAAGAAACTGCTGGAGGCCGCCGATGACATCGGTGCCGACCTTATCGTGACTGCATCACATGTTCCGGGTGTGGCGGACAAGCTGCACTTGATTCCGTCTCACTCCGGTGAACTGGCCAGCAAGGCCAAATGTTCGGTGTTCGTGCTGCGCGGAGATGTGATGTAATTCATCGGGAGACTGCGGGGTTAATAGTCGTGCCTCTCAGTGCGCTTCAGATGGGCCTGCCTTCGGCAGGTGGGGAGAGGGAGAGAAGAAGAGGGGGTTGGCCTTCCGTCTCCCGTCTCCCGTCTCCCGTCCATCCATTTTTCGTCACTCAATCCCCTCCCCAAACGCCAGCACACTTTCTTTAAGTCCTTTCAGGTCGTAACCGCCTTCCAGCGAGGCGACCAGGCGGCCGTTGGCGGACTTCCGGGCCAGCGCCTTGAGTTGGTCGCCAATCCAGTAGTAGTCCTCATCCTTGAGTTCGAGCTGGGCCAGCGGATCGCGCCAGTGGGCATCGAAGCCGGCTGAAACCAGAATCAGTTGCGGGCGGTATTGCTCCAGTTCCGGCAGCAGGTGCTCAAGCCAGAGTTCGCGGAACTCGTTGCTGCCGGAGCCGGTCGGGAGGGTATGGTTGCGGACGTTATCGGCATGCGGTGCATCGGGTTGTCCGGTTCCGGGGTACAGCGGTGACTGGTGACTGGACAGGAACAGGGTCTTGCTGTTGCCGGCCAGAATGGCCTCGGTCCCGTTGCCGTGGTGAACATCGAAATCGCACACTGCAACACGATCAAGGCCATGAGTCTCGACCGCGTGCAGGGCGGCGATGGCGATACTGTTATAAAAACAGAAGCCCATGGCGCGTGCCGATTCGGCGTGATGGCCCGGTGGCCGCACAATGGCAAATGCACTCTGGCCTGCATCGCGCATGACTTCGTCTACGCCTTGGCAGGCCGCGCCGGCCGCCAGACTGGCTGCCCTGAGACTTCCCGGACCGAGATGGGTGTCGCTGTCCAGTGAGACCCGGTTGCCCGCTGCGGCGAGGTTCTCGAGCGAGTTCAGGTAGTTCGGCCCGTGGGCCAGCAGCAGTTGGCTGTGTTGAGCGGGTTCGGCAGGCCTTTGCCGATGGGACTTGATCTCATCAATGCCCCTCAGGGCCGCATCAAGTCGTTCCGGGCGCTCCGGATGACCCTCGGGTGGGGTGTGACGACGACAGTCGGCGTGAGTCAGGACCAGCAGGCTCATCGGTCGCGCTCGTGGTCCCACAGCACTTCGCCGGCGCCGTCGGCGCGCGCCAGAACACGGGCAACAACGAACAACAGGTCGGACAGACGGTTGAGATATCGAATGGCCGGCTCGTTGACCGGCTCCTGGCGGGCCAAAGAAATCAGACGACGTTCCGCACGTCGACAGATGGTGCGGGCCAGATGCGCCTGGGCCGCACTCTTGCTGCCGCCGGGCAGGATGAAGTCCTTGAGTGCCGGCAGGTCGTCGTTGAGGTTGTCCAACTCGTTCTCGAGCCGGCTGGTGTGACGGTCGGCAATGATTTCGGAACCGGGGATGCAGAGTTCGCCACCGAGATCGAACAGGTCATGCTGTACATCGAGCAGCATGCTGGCCATCTCCTGGTGGTCGATATGAGCAATCAGCATGCCGATGGCACTGTTGAGCTCGTCAATCGTCCCGAAAGTCTCGACGCGCAGGCTGTCTTTCTGCGTACGGCTGCCATCGCCCAGCCCCGTGGTGCCGTCATCGCCGGTGCGGGTGTAGATTTTTGAGAGTCGGTGGCCCATGGGTCGGATCTTGAGTGTTAAATGTGAGGTGTTAGGTGTTAAGTGTAAAGTGTGACGTTGTTGGATGTATACCGAATATCTCGGGTCTGCCTTACTTCACACTTCACACTTCACACTCCAAACCTTACACTCAAAGTTCGCCCTCAGGCAGTTGCTCTGCAATGGATCGGTCGTAATGGCAAAGTCCTTCCCCTACTATCTGGCCAACCGCGCCGTGCAGGCCAACGAGGATCTGGAGGTGCTCGATAAGCACACGGGCGAGGTGGCCTACCGGGTGGCTCAGGCCGGTGATGCGGAAGTCGACCACGCCATTACTGCAGCGGTCGAGGCGCGTGATGGCATGGCCGAGCTGCCCTCGTATCGACGGCGGGACGTGCTCAGGCACTGTGTCCGGCGATTTCGCGAGCGCCAGGATGAACTGGTCGAGGTGTTGATTGTCGAGGGCGGAAAGGTCATTCGCGACGCCAAGGGCGAGGTCGGCCGGCTGATCGAGACCTTCGAGATCGCTGCGGAGGAAGCGACCCGCATTGGTGGCGAAGTGATGCCGATGGATATCGCCGAGCGCGCCGAGGCCTTCTGGGGCCTGTGGAAGCGCGTGCCGGTCGGCCCGGTGTCGTTCATCACCCCGTTCAATTTTCCCTACAACCTGGCGGCCCACAAGATTGCGCCAGCTATTGCTGCCGGTTGTCCGTTCATTCTGAAACCTGCCGAGAAAACGCCGGTCGGCGCGCTGCTGATTGGCGAAATCCTTGCCGAGTGCGACCTGCCGGAAGGGGCCTTCTCCATTCTGCCTGTCGACCGCGACGAGGCTGCCCGCTTTACTGATGACGATCGCCTGAAACTGTTGAGTTTTACCGGCTCGGACAAGGTCGGCTGGATGCTCAAGGAGAGGGCCGGCAAGAAGCCGGTGGTCATGGAGCTGGGCGGCAATGCCGCCTGCCTGGTCGATGCCGATGCCGACATTGACGACGCCGTCGACCGGCTGGTGTTCGGTGCCTTTTATCAATCTGGCCAGAGCTGCATTTCCGTGCAGCGAGTGCAGGTGCACGAGGCCATCTATGACCAGCTCAAGGACCGGCTGGTCGAGAAAGTCGGAGCGCTGAAGAAGGGGGATCCGCGCGACCCCGAAACTTTCGTCGGGCCGCTGATCACTGAAGACGATGCCCGGCGCGTGGTCGAATGGATAGGCGAGGCGGTCGAGCAGGGCGCACGCTGCCTGGTCGGCGGTGAACGCGACGGTCCGGTCGTCACCCCGGCCGTGCTCGAAGGCGTCGACCATGACTGCCGGGTCTACGATGAAGAAGTCTTCGGCCCGGTCCTGGTGCTTGAACCGTTCAGCGACTTCGAGGCCGCACTCGATGTCATCAATGCCTCGCGCTACGGCCTGCAGGCCGGCCTGTTCCTGCGCGATATCGGCAAGATTCACAGGGCCTGGAACCGGCTGGATGTCGGTGGCGTGATCATCAACGACATCCCCGCCTTCCGTGTCGACCACATGCCCTACGGCGGGGTCAAGGACTCCGGCCTGGGCCGTGAAGGGATACGGTTTGCGATCGAGGATATGACGGAGATCCGGATGCTGGCGGTGAAGGATGTTGGAATTTAGCGTTCAGGGTTCAGGGAAAAGACGGGTTCCGGTTTCCGGAACTGCCAGTCGTTGTCGCCCCGGACCTGATCCGGGGCCTCGCACGGGTGAATTGGCACTGCGTGGAACAAAGCCGTATGGGGGTGCAGATGCCGTGCGTGCGAGATCCCGGCTCTACGGCCGGGACGACAAGATCTGGCATTTTTCCTGAAACCTGAACCCTGAACGCTGAAACCTTTTCCGGAAACCGTTACCCGTTGCCTTGAAGCCCCCGCCCCGCGCCCCCACCCCTGTGGATAACTCGAACATCAGCAGGGGAGTCAACCCGTTATGCGTATGGACAAATTGACGGCACGTTTTCAGCAGGCGCTGGCCGAGGCGCAGAGTCTGGCCGTGGGCATGGATCACGCCATGCTTGAACCCGAGCACGTGATGGTGGCGCTGCTCGACCAGGAGGGCGGGGGCATTCGTGGCCTGCTGGCACGTGCCGGCGCCCAGGTCAACACCCTGCGCTCGGCGCTGGGCGAGAAGCTCGACGGGCTGCCGAAGGTCAGCGGCCAGGCCGGGCAGATCAATCTGTCCAATGATCTTGGTCGTGTGCTCAACGTGACCGACAAGATCGCGCAGAAGCGTGGCGACGCCTACATCGCTTCCGAGCTGTTCGTGCTGGCCGCGCTGGAGGCGCGCACGGGCTTGAGTGAGTTGCTGCACCAGGCCGGGGTAACCAGGCAGGGCGTTGAAGAGTCCATCGAGTCGGTGCGCGGGGGCGAGGCGGTGGATGATCCCAATGCCGAGGATCAGCGCGAGGCGCTGAAGAAGTACACCATCGACCTGACCGAAAAGGCCGAGCAGTCGCGCCTGGATCCGGTTGTTGGTCGTGACGAGGAAATCCGCCGCACCGTGCAGGTGCTGCAGCGCCGGACCAAGAACAACCCGGTGCTGATTGGCGAGCCTGGTGTGGGCAAGACCGCCATTGTCGAGGGTCTGGCCCAGCGCATTGTCAACGGCGAGGTGCCCGAAGGCCTGAAGAGCAAGCGCGTGTTGTCGCTGGACATGGGCGCGCTGATTGCCGGGGCCAAGTACCGCGGCGAGTTCGAGGAACGTCTGAAAGCCGTGCTCAACGATCTCAAGAAGCAGGAAGGCCAGATCATCCTGTTCATCGACGAAATCCACACCATGGTCGGTGCCGGCAAGGCCGAGGGTGCCATGGATGCGGGCAATATGCTCAAGCCCGCACTGGCGCGCGGCGAGCTGCATTGCGTGGGCGCGACTACGCTGAACGAGTATCGAGAAAACATCGAAAAGGATGCCGCACTGGAGCGGCGTTTTCAGAAGGTGCTGGTCGAAGAACCCACCGTCGAGGACACCATCGCCATTCTGCGAGGACTCCAGGAACGCTACGAGGTGCATCACGGTGTCGATATCACCGACCCGGCACTGGTCGCCTCGGCCACACTGTCGCATCGCTACATCACCGATCGCAAGTTGCCAGACAAGGCCATCGACCTGATGGACGAGGCGGCCAGCCGCATCCGCATGGAAATCGACTCCAAGCCCGAGGCCATGGACCGGCTGGAGCGTCGGCTCATCCAGCTCAAGATCCAGCGTGAAGCACTCAAGAAGGAAACCGACGAGGCCTCGAAGAAGCGCCTGGCCGATCTGGAGGAGGAAATCAGCGAGCTCGAGCGCGAGTTTGCCGACCTGGACGAGATCTGGAAGACCGAGAAGGCCTCGGTTCAGGATGCCACCCACATCAAGGAGGAGCTGGAGCGCGCCCGGGCCGAACTCGACAATGCCCGTCGGGCCCAGGACCTTTCGCGCATGGCCGAGCTGCAGCACGGCCGCATCCCGGAGCTGGAGCGCCAGCTTGAGCAGGCCGAGTCCAGCGACACCACCGACCACTTCCAGTTGCTGAGAAACAAGGTCACCGAGGAGGAGATCGCCGAGGTGGTCAGCCGCTGGACCGGTATTCCCGTGTCTAAGATGCTCGAAAGCGAGCGCGAAAAGCTGATCAAGATGGAAGAGGCGCTGCACGAGCGGGTGATCGGCCAGGACGAGGCGGTCAAGGCCGTGGCCGATGCCATCCGCCGTTCACGTGCAGGCCTGGCCGATCCCAATCGACCCAATGGTTCGTTTCTGTTCCTCGGCCCCACCGGCGTGGGCAAGACCGAACTGTGCAAGTCGCTGGCCAGCTTCCTGTTCGATACCGAAGAGGCCATGGTGCGCATCGACATGTCGGAATTCATGGAAAAGCACGCCGTGGCCCGCCTGATCGGTGCGCCGCCGGGTTATGTCGGTTACGAGGAAGGCGGTTATCTCACCGAGACGGTGCGCCGCCGGCCTTACTCGGTGATTTTACTCGACGAGGTCGAAAAGGCCCACCCGGAAGTGTTCAATATCCTGCTGCAGGTGCTCGATGATGGCCGGCTGACCGATGGTCATGGCCGCACCGTGGACTTCCGCAATACCGTCATCGTCATGACCTCCAACCTCGGATCCGATCGCATCCAGGAACTGGCCGGGCAGGGCTACGACACCATGAAGGATGCCGTGATGGAGGTCGTGGCCACTCACTTCCGCCCCGAGTTCATCAACCGGGTCGACGAGATCGTGGTCTTCCATCCGCTCGACCGCAATCAGATCCGCGCCATTGCATCGATTCAGATCGAGGGGCTGAGGCAACGACTGGCCGACCGCGAGATGGCACTGGAGATCTCCGAACAGGCGCTGGACCTGCTCGGTAATGTCGGCTTCGATCCGGTCTACGGCGCCAGGCCGCTGAAACGGGCCATTCAGCAGAAGCTCGAAAACGCCCTTGCACAGCAGATCCTGTCCGGAGCCTTCGGGCCGGGCGATACCATCGCAGTGGAGGCCAGTGAAGGGGAGCTGGTCTTCACGCGTGAAGCAGGCGAGTAAGGCAGATTGGCTGGTTGAACCGCGGGTCCCGGCGGCATCGCTGACCGGGACCGTTTCAAGACGGCCCCACTTGCCAGATGTACCGGTGGCGGAGTGCTGGACCCTTTCCTGGAGTTAGGATGATTTCGGTTATCGTCCGGTCAATTCGTCCAGCAGGTGGCGGGCGATGGCATCGCATCCGTCGATCAGCGGATCGACGCAGGGCAGGCCGGTTTGCCGTGCAAGCTGCTTCAGGCAGGTGGCCCGATCTTCGGTCGACAGGCTGGAAGTGTTGACCGAGATGCCGACACACCGGATGCGGGCGTTGGTGCGTTGCCCCATGCGCACATGAGCGTCCATCACCTCCTCGAGCGACGGCAGGCCGAAATGCGGCCAGCCGGAGACGCTTTCACGCAGGGGATCGTGGCAGACGACAAAGCCGTCGGGCTGCGAACCATGGAGCAGGCCCAGGGCCACGCCGGAGTAGCCGGGATGAAAAATCGAGCCCTGGCCCTCGATGATGTCGAAGTGATCGGGTTGATTGTCCGGCGACAGCACCTCGGCGGCACCGGAGATGAAATCCGCAACCACGGAGTCGATGGGGATGCCTTCGCCGGCAATCATGATGCCGGTCTGCCCGGTTGCCCGGTAGGTGGCATCAGCCCCGGCCCGGGCGAGCGCGCGGTGGAGCGCCAGGGCCGTGTACTTCTTGCCGATGGCGCAATCGGCGCCGACGGTTAGTATGCGTCGACCCGAGCGCGGCTTGCCGCTGCCTACGGGGAGATCGGCGGGTGGTATACGAACGTCGATCAGACGGGCGTTGCCGGCCTTGGCGGCGGCGACCAGACCTGGATGATCGTCCAGGCGCAGATGCAGGCCGCTGACAACATCGATGCCGGCGCGAGCGGCCTGTTCCATCACGCTCCACCACGAGTCCGGCACCTTGCCGCCTACGGGTGCAACCCCCACGACCAGACTGCCGCAGTCGGACCGGGCCGCTTCGGTCACACTCACGTCGGGCACACCCAGATCCAGCTCGCAGCCTTCGAAGCGCAGCTGTCCGATCACCTTGTCCGGGCACCACTGCACCAGGCCCATGGCGGTCTTGGCAAAAGTGGGTCGGGATTCGGTGCCGATCAGCAACAGGTAGGGCGCATTGAGTCGGATTCGGGTCGTCTCGGACATCAGAACAGCATATCAGCCCCAAAGCGCTTTTTGCGGGGGTGAAACACGGCCCTTCTCGAACGACATGGCACATTCGCGGTCGCTTTCCAGCAACAGGGGGCCGTCCAGATCGGCGTATCGGCACAGCTGGGCAACGACATAGCCCGGCGCCATGGCCAGGGAGGTTCCCACCATGTTGCCGACCATCAGTTCCAGGCCGTGATCCCTGGCCAGTCGGGCCAGCGCCAGGGCCTCCGTCAGCCCGCCCGTCTTGTCGAGCTTGATGTTGATCATCTGGTATCGGCTGGCAGCTACCTCGAACTCTGAGCGATCCAGGCAGGACTCATCGGCGCACAAGGGCAATGGCGGCATATAGTCCTCCAGCACTTCATCGTCGCCGCGGGGCAGTGGCTGCTCGATCATGGCGATCCTCAGATCACGAAATGCCGGTGCCAGTGTCTGCAGTTGTTCAAAGGTCCAGCCCTGGTTCGCGTCGACGATGATCTCGGCCTGCTGACGGGCACGGCGTACCGCGGCAATTCGCTCCAGTGCCTGATCGCCGTCGAGTTTGACCTTGATCTTCTCTCCGGCAATTCGGCTGGCCGCGGCGGCCATGCGGTCAGGCGAGTCCAGACTGACGGTCTGGAATGTGGTGATAGCGCGAGGGCTGATCCCAGCCAGTTCCCACACGCGCTGGCCGCTACGGCGAGCCTCCAGATCCCACAGGGCGCAGTCGATCGCATTGCGCGCCCCGCCCGCCGGCAGAAGCGACAGCAGCACTTCCCGTCCGGCACCGCCCTCCAGGGCCGAGCGAACGCTTTCGGCCTGCTCGAGCATGCTCTGGGCGGTCTCGCCCAGGTAATAGACGCCGCTGGCCTCTCCCCGGCCCACATGCCTGTCATCGGCGATCTCCACATACAGGATCTCGGCTACGGTGAAGACATGGCCGGTAATGATGAATGGAGAATGGAGATTCCAGTTCTCGCAACGTAGAGTGACCTGGCGCATCCGTGGGCTTCCTCTGTTTTGGGCCTGCGCAATGGCCAGCGAGCCTTCAAGTCACGCGGCATGGGCGCAAGGTCCAGGCTGTCAGGCAGCGGCAGGCGGTGATGGGGTATGATCTTGAGCACCGGTTGCTACTGTATCAATACTATTAACCCGGCTGGAACGGCCGGGGCCGCGAAGCGAAGGCATTTTCGGACATGTGCCGCAAATGCCGCGCAACGAATACCGTAGGTATTTCGTTGCCGGTTTAATATTAGCTGACCATGCAAGTGCCGGACGGGATCTGAACATGAACTTCAAACTGATTATGGCCATGATCGATGACCAGAAGGTCGAGGCCGTCATGGAAGCAGCTCGTGCAGCGGGGGCATCCGGTGCCACGATCATTCCCCAGGCCCGTGGCCAGGGGCTGCACCGACACCTGACCTTCTTCGGCCTCGAGTACCTCGGGGCGCGCAATATCCTGCTGTATTTGGTCGAAGCCAGTCGATCCGCCGCGGTGATGGATGCAATCACCGAGGCCGGCGAGCTCGACGAGAGCAAGCACACCGGGGTGGCGTTGGAACTCGATGTCAGTCGCGCGACCGGTCTGGGCGATCACATCAAGGCGCTGCAGGAGCAGGGCTGATAGGCCGGTGACGACAACTGGTCATCGCGAACCCGAACCAGGCGGCGGCTCATCCGTACGTTTACCTGATTGCTCATATGATTCAGCCCTCTTCCAGGCGGATTCTTTGGAACCGCAGATGAACGCGGATTAACGCAGATTGTAGATCTTACAGATGGATCAAGAATGGGCAATGGGGGCAATGATTCTTGTTTTACCCGGGATCTCATGCCCCCACGAATTGCCCCTGTATGCCCGTGAATCTGCGTTTATCCGCGTTCATCTGCGGTTTCGAAAAACAAGCCAGGATATGCAATCAGGTGCGCTTGAGCACATCGGCCATCTGATCGCGAACGCCCAGCGCGTCTTCAACATCGAGCTTGAGGGCGATGCCGGTGCCCGGACGGTCGTCGAACTCTCCGACCTCGGCCAATCGCCTGAGCACCCGTTCGGCACGGGATTGGTCCACCAGCATCAAGAGCACATCGCGCTGGGCCGCGATTTCCAGGCCGAAGACTCCCTTGACCGTGTTCCTGCCCTCGCCTCGGGCATGGCTCATGACAGTCGCACCGCCGGCGCCGACCTTGCGCGCTTCGGCCAACAGCTCCTCGGTTCGATCCGGCTCCACGAAAGCAACGATCAGTTTGAGTCCCATGGCGTATCTCCTTGGTTGTGGCCGGTTCGTGCCGGCGGCGATTCCTGTCTTGCCCTGATTCGGCGCTGACGCCATTCGGCGATCTGGGCATAGGCCATCACCGTGATGATCGGGAACAGGCAGGCCAGGGCAATCATGCCGAAGCCATCCAGTATCGGGCTGCGGCCAGGTATGGCGCTGGCCAGGCTCAAACCCAGTGCGGCAATGATCGGCACGGTGATGGTCGAGGTGGTGACCCCGCCAGAATCGAAGGCCAGCGGGATGATGAATTTTGGTGAACGCAGGGTCTGGATGATGACCAGCGCGTAGGCGCCCATGACCATGTAATGCAGTGGCGTTCCGGTAATGATGCGCCAGCTGCCCAGAGTGATACCGAAGGCCATGCCGATAGCGACCGCAATGCGCAGCACGAACGGGTCGATGGTGCCGCCGGAGACCTTGCCGGCCTTGAGCGACACGGCAATCAGGGCTGGCTCGGCAATGGTGGTGCTGGCACCAATCGCGAAGGCGAACAGGTAGACCCAGTAATAGTGAGTCCAGTGACGCTCCATTCCTTCGGCCAGCGTGGGCAAAAACTCGGGGCTGGTGAGTTGTTCGGCCATGACGGCGCCCAGCGGGAACAGGGCGGTTTCCAGGCCGAACAGGAACAGCGCCAGGCCCAGGAACACCAGGAAAAGGCCAAGCAGTACACGCCTTAAATGGGGAGCCGGCTTGCGTATGACCAGGTACTGGAAGCCGAAGATCACCGCCAGGATCGGCATCAGGTCGAACAGCGTGGTGCGCAGGATGGTCAGGGCCTCGTTCATGCGCCACCCCCGAAACCGATCAGTCCAAACAAAAGCACGAAGATGATCGGCATGACCGAGGCAAACGCGATCAGGCCGAAGCCGTCGAGCATGGGGTTGCGTCCCCTGATGGCCGTGGCCAGACCCACGCCGAGAGCGGCGACCAGCGGCACGGTGATGGTAGAGGTCGTGACTCCGCCGGAATCGTAGGCAATGCCGACGATCTCTTCAGGCGCGAAGGCGGTCAGCACCAGCACCAGCGCGTAACCGGCAATGATCAGGTAGTGTAGCGTCCAGTCCTTGAGGATACGCAACACGCCCAGGACTACGGCGCTGCCCACCGACAGTGCGACAACGATGCGCAGGGTGATGGCAAACTGCCGCTGCGCTTCGTCATGGCCGGCAATTAACGCCGCATCGGACATGACCACCCCCGCTTTGGCCGCCACGGCGGTCAGCGCCGGTTCGGCAATGGTTGTTCCGAATCCCAGGAAGAAAGCAAACAGGATCAGCCAGAACACCGAGGCCTTGCGGGCAAAGGCATGGGCCAGGTTCTCGCCAACCGGAAACAGCCCGACCTCAAGTCCCTTGACGAACAGGGTCAGGCCGACCAGGACGCTGATGAGGCCAATGATCAACTCGGCCACGCCGATATGTGGCGGCAAGGGCTGGCGAATGACCAGCAACTGGAAAAGGCTGAAGACGATCACGACCGGTGCGAGGTCGCGCATCGAAGAGAGCATTTGCCTGAATAGACTGTGAAGCAGGCTCAATGGAGAAAACTCAGCGGCCGTCTGGTCCCCTGAGTCTAACCCGACAGAAAGGATGCCATCTGCAGGATGCTGTCAGAGATTCAGTCGACGTGCTCGCAGGTGACCCGCACGGCGGCTGAACGTAGCCCAAATACCTGCCGGGTCAATGGCTGTTCTCCTCGTCCTCGAAACGACTTCTGAAAATCGTGTGGGGCAGGACGCGGTAGTGAACTGCACCGGAGAAGGTGCGGGGGCTGAAAAGCCGGTCTTGAAATGGTTGGGTCGCAATGGTGCCCAGTTCGCTAAAGAGTTGGAGGTGGGCGTTCTCGTACTGGGTTGTCGGATGCTCGAAGACGGTGCCGGTGTATCGGATGCCTTCCTGTATGGAGGCTGAAACTGCCAGCAGATGAAAGGCCCTGGTGTCACGCGGGGGCATTCGCACCGGTTCGGGCAGCGAAACCGTCACCGGGGTGTGATCGCTGGCCACTTCAGTATCCATGATGCCCAGCAGCTCCCAGGAGTCGGCATTCAGCTCATGACCCTGGTAACTTCCGGAACGGGTGTAGACGTGTACAGGCAGTACGGTACCGGCGCTGGCTTCGAGATAGATATCGAATGAGCCAATTGCAATGTGATTGTCACGGCTGGTCAGTTCCAGATAGATGCCTCCAGATCCATTGTCCGGAGTTGTCGTTTCCAGGGAATAGGAGTCCTCGCCGGTCTGACTTGCCAGAGAGTGTATCGACAGGAGCAGACTGATCAGCATCAGCAAGACACGGCAACTGCGAATGCCGCCGGAGGTCAAAAACCACTGCATCGGAGCAAACCCTCGATTCAAAGTCGAGGGAGTCTACTCAGTCTTGCGGTCCAGCAGTAATACCCTTTTCTACTAATGGGTTAGTCAGAATCAAATGGAATAACACTTGTCATGACCGACCCAGCGCAAGCCGGCCAAGACACCGCAGTTGCGGACTGGTTTCGATATCCACCGGCATGACATTGGCAGGGTTGGGGTCGGAGATTGGATACGGGTTGAATCCCGGCGTTGATGTCATGCGTTGCTTTCGAAACGTCTGGTAGTGCTGGTCCAGTACGCTGGATGAGATCGAGGGCTGCGCCGGCGGTGCGGCCAGACTGACGGAATCTGCATTGCTGTGACGATCCTGCAGCCACTCCTCGATCAGTTTGGTCACATCGATGTCGGGAAAGGGCTGGTCCAGCTCGGCCGCCACGAGTATGGTGGGCGGTAGTTTCGCCTGCTGCATGGCGTAGTAGACCAGCTCGCTGCAGACCATGTGTCCGGGGTCGAATTTCAGTAGAAGATTGATCAGTTCATGCAGCAGCCAGCGCAGCTTGTCATCCATCGGAATCTTGTTTCTCAAGACCGCGAACACAGCCAGTTGCAGCAGATCGTTCAAGGGGTAGGGTACGTCCAGCTGTTGCATGACGCTGTCGGCCAAAGCCTGGCGCTGTGCGTTATTCAACGCCAGCCCCTGGCTATTCGTGGGGCGCCAGGCGTCGATGAAATCGTAGTACTCGGTCTGTTGCAGGCGGTCGGCCAGTGCAACCTCGCGCGAGGTCGGGTTGGCAGCTTCGACAAAATGTGTTGATGAACACATGATGGCGGCGTGGCTGTAGATCGAATCACCGAACCAGGCGATGAGATCCGAAACCTGGCCAATGCCTTTCATCAGCAGGACGTCTCCGGCTTTCAGCCCTTCGGCCGGAAAGTAGGGGGTCATGGCAATGCTCCTCTTGTCAGTCGGGGTTGATCGGCGATCACAACCCTGTTGCGACCTCCGCGCTTGGCCCGGTACAGTGCCTTGTCGGCACGTGCCATCAGTTTTTCCACCGACTCGCCTGGCCGATGCTCGGCAACGCCAATGGAAACTGTCATTCCGATCGCGGTGCCATCGACGACCTCGCCCTCCCCGGCCACGGCTTGTCGCAATTCCTCGGCGATTCGGCTAGCGGTGTCGCGGTCGGCCTCCAGCACCAGTACAAATTCTTCGCCGCCGTATCGTGCGACCAGATCGTTCATGCGCACATGTCTGAGCAGTATGCGGGCCAGGTGCTTCAGGCAGGCATCGCCCATGGCATGACCGTGTCGGTCGTTGATGGGCTTGAAATGATCAATGTCCAGGAACAGCAGGCTCAATGGCCGACCAATATGCTCGGTGCTTCTTACCAGGGCCTTCAGCGTGGAGTCCAGGGCAGCACGGTTGGGAAGTCCGGTCAGCGGGTCGGTTCGCGCGCGCGACTGGGCATCCCGCATCTCTCTTTCGGCATAGCGGGTCGCGCGAGCCGTGGCAAGCAGCAAGACCATCGCGCCACTGAGATGAGCGATGGGGTGCAGGTACTCCAGCCATACGGGGGTCCCCTGTATGGTCATGAAATACCAGGCTCGCGCCATGCCTGCGGCCGTTGGTGCGCCCCATCCGACAAGAAAGAACCAGGCCTGGCTGCCCGGCCGCATGGTCAGAAAGAGAGCGGCTGTCAGTGTTGTGCCGGCCAGCAGGAGCAACACGATATTGATGACCTGTGAGGCCAGCCAGGAGCCGCCGGCAACGATGTTGATGAGCACGGCAAACCCGGCCAGCAGTAGCAGGAGGCGGAAAACATGATTGAGGATCCGGAAATGCCGTCGGATCTCGAGAAAGCGGTACATCGCCATGTAACCGGCGACGATGCCGATGTTCATGATCACGCTGTTAAGGCGCATCAGGTCCTGGCCCGAGGTCGCCCAGGGCCACCAGCCAGTCACCTCTCCGGACATGACCTGGAAATAAAAGGCCCCGGACAGTACCCACACGGCCATGAGCAGGAATGCCCGGCGGCGCAGGGCCCATGCAAACAAGGCGCATGCAAGTGCCAGGGCCAGCGAGCCGGCGGCAATTGCCGAGGTATAGCGAACGCGCGTCATATCGTCCTGGCGCCAGCTGGCGCGCGGCTGGATATCGACTCCGATGGGCTGATTCCGCGCCGAGTCGACACGCACGAACACCGGCTGCTCCGCAGCCTGCTCCGGCAGGGCCAGGGTCATGCGGTGCAGGGAGCCGATCAGGGGCGGCTCCGTTCTGAATCCCCCCAGGATCTGGGGCTGATACTCAGGCGGCAGGAAAATCGTCAGCTGGCCATCGAAAGCCTCGCGCAGAACCAGGACATGAGGCTCGCCGGTGTCGGGCAGGTCGACCCGCAGTCGCCACCATCGGTGTCGGTTCGACAGCGCGCCCGGTGGCTCGGCCGCTTCCCAGTGGCCGTCTTGCGGGAGGATCTCGCCGGGATCGGTCTTGTCGTCGAGAAAATCGATCTCGATGCCCGGCTCGGCAGCAAACAGGCTGCCCGCAGACAGTATCCACAAGGCGATACAGGCAATCGAGACGCTGCGCACGGCTTCCCTTTCATTAACCCTCGGCACGAACGGGGACAACCTTAGCCTGAATCACCGCAATCTGCCAGCGCGGTGGACCCCGTGACTGCCGGGTTGGCCCAGGCTAGGTCGCAGAAATCGCGGCCGATCAGTATCATGTGGCGCTGATGAGCGCATCTCCACGCAATATTCCCTTAACTGCGCGGCTGGTCTTCAGTGCCTGGATGGTCTTCTGGGTCGCGGTGGTGATGACCCATCACGGGCCACAGAACTTTTTCTGGCTGTGCAACCTGGCACAGTTCATCATTCTGTATGCGATCTGGCGTGGCAACCGGCTACTGCTGTCCAGCCAGGCCGGACTGGTCTGCCTGGTGGGCCTGGTCTGGACGCTGGATCTTGTCGTGGCGCTGATCTTGGGCGGGCACAGTCTGACCGGCTTTACCGCCTACATGTATTCCGATGAGCTGCCCCTGATTGCCAGAGCCGTATCGCTTTATCACGTCTTTCTGCCGCCGTTCCTGCTGTGGCTGGTCTGGCGGCGCGGTTACGATGGGCGCGGTGTTTGGCTGCAATGCGTTATCGGGGCGGCTGGCGTCATCGGTGGCTGGCTATGGACCGAACCGTGGCGCAACGTCAACTGGGTCCATGAGTTCTTCGGCACGGAGCAGGTCTGGATGCCAGATCCACTTTGGGTCGCCTTGCTCGTGATTGCCTATCCCTTGCTGATCTTCCTGCCAGGGCACTTCCTGGTTCGATGGTGCCTGTCCAAAGCACCTTGAGTCATCATTCGCGGCGCGGAGTGGAGTGACACCTGCCATGGAAGTTCATGGCGGCTGTTGCGTACTGCTGGCGCATCGCAAGCTGGCCTGATGTACCCTCTGCACTTTTCTGATCGGAGAGTCCAGGTGTTCTGCCGAACCTTTTTATTCCCTGCCCGCCGCTTCGGCGGGGTTCCAGTCCGTCTGCCACCTGCCATGGCATTGGTCTTTCTTTTGGCCGCTGGGCCAGCCGTTTCCCAGAACATGCAGCCGCTCTGGAAGGAAGGTGCTTTTCAGATCACGCTGGATTCGATCGAGAAGCTTGATCCTCCTGAGCTGAGCGCCCAGGTCAAGGCGACCTGGCTGACCTACGTGGGCCGACAGGACCGTCTGGACCGGATGGAAAAGTCGCTGCCCGGCCCGGACCGGGAGTGCCTGGGGGAGCGTGACGAGGAGGCCGAGCAGTGGGTGGACGCTGATCAGTGGATTTCGCGGCGGCTATCGGACCATCGCGTCGTGATGTTCAACGAGAATCACTTCCGGGTTGAGGCCAGGGCGTTTGTGCTGGGCTTGTTGCCTCGACTGAAGGACGCCGGGTTCACCCACATAGGGTTCGAGGCATTTCAGATGCCGGATGTGATGGCTGAACATGCAGAACAGGCCGGTCTGGACCCGTGGCGTTACTCTCCTTCCGATGGTGGCTACACGCACGAGCCGCTGTTCGCGGCGCTCGTCCGACAGTCCGATGCAACGGGACTGGAGATTTTCGGCTACGAAATCAGTGAGTCGCCTCCCGACGATGCGGATATGGCCGAATCGATTGCGTTTCGGGAGCAGGGTCAGGCCGACAACCTGGCATCGCAGATTGATGCGGCGGGAGAGGATGCGCGAGTCGCCATCTTTGCCGGATGGTCGCATATCGCCAAGGAGCCGCTTCGCGGTGGCCAGCGCTGGATGGCAGCGCGCTTCCGGGAGCAGACGGGTATCGATCCGCTCAGTGTGGATCTGACCACCTGCATGTTGCCGGTAGAGACGGAACGTCCACCCGAGACCGGACGAATACCCCTGGACGCCGACGGCGCACCGATCGTGGTTGGGCAGTACCGGGGTGCGGTGGACGCTCAGGTGCATCTGCCTGCGCCAGCCGGAGGCGAGGTTATGCCCGGATTCCATCGACAGGCGCTGGGCGTGGCCACGGCCATTCCGGCCGAATTGCTGGATGAGGAAAACCCGGTTCTGGTTCGGGCGCTGCGGGAAGATCGCGCTTCCGACGCGGTGCCGGATGATCAGGTACTGGTCTATCCCGGTGAGTTACTTTCGCTTTATCTTCCGGCCGGGCACAGCTACCGGCTCGTCGCTCATCTTGGCGATGGCAGTGTAATCGCCCGCAAGACAATATCGGTGGAGTAACACTTGATCCACAGGGCCAGGCGGGAACAGGCCTGCCATCGAGGCGTAGACCGGGACGCGCGGCCGGCCGCTCCAAGCCGGCTTCTTCGCTTATTCGCCCGAAGTAATCTCCAGCAGCACCGCGTCGGCCTCCACCAGGTCGCCGGCTGCCACCGCGAGCTGGTCCACCTGTCCGTCGATGGGCGCCTTGATGGCCAGCTCCATTTTCATGGCTTCCATGATCAACAGGGTGTCGCCTTCGCTGACCTCTGCGCCGGCTTCGGTACGGATCTCGAGCACCTTGCCGGGCATGGGGGCGACCAGTCGGCCGTCGCCGCCGCCGGCATCGGTGATGGCTTCGAAGCGGGCATGGCGAGTCAGGCGCCAGCGATGGTTGTCCAGGCAGATTTCCAGCGCATGCTCGTCGGCCGAATGGATCTGCAGACGACGGGACTGACCGTTGGCGGTCAGTCGAAAGGTGTCCGTGTCGACTTCAGCGAGATCCACGGTCAGGTTGTCGCCGTCGAGCTGCAACTCGTAGCGGCCGCTCTCGCCCCTGGCCTCGATCAGGTGGCGGCCATTGCCATACTCCAGGTCCAGAGATCGGGTGGCCGGAGAGCCCAGACGCCAGCTGTCGCAGTGGTCCCAGGGGGTACGGCCGGACGAGGCGCTTTCCTGCTCAAGCAGCCAGCGGCCGGCGGCAGCCGCAATGACTTCGGCCGGTGGTTCGCGCTTCTCGAAAACGGCTGCGAGATCGCGGTCGAGCAGCCCGGTATCCAGCCTGGCTTCGGCAAACACATCCGATCCGGCCAGCGCCTGCAGAAAGCCCAGGTTGGTGGTCGGGCCGGACACGAAGCTTGCGGCCAGTGCCTGGTTGAGACGGGCCAGGCAGGCAGCGCGCGAATGGTCGTGAACGATGAGCTTGGCGATCATCGGGTCATAATGCATGCTGACTTCGTCGCCGGCCTCCACGCCGGAGTCGACGCGAACATGGTCGCCGGTCGGCAGATTGAGTTGACCGATGGTGCCGGTGGAGGGCACAAATCCCTGTTCGGCATCCTCGGCGTAGATACGCGCCTCCATGGCATGACCGTTGACCCGGATGTCGTTTTGGGCCAGCGGCAGCTTTTCTCCGGCGGCCACGCGCAGCTGCCACTCGACCAGGTCCAGGCCGGTGATGCATTCGGTGACCGGGTGTTCGACCTGCAGACGGGTATTCATCTCAAGAAAGAAGAATTCGCCACCGTCGACCATGAACTCCACGGTGCCGGCACCGACATAGTCCACCGCTTCGGCCGCACGGACAGCGGCGGCAAGCAGGTTCTGACGGATGGAGTCGTCCAGGTTGGCTGCCGGGGCTTCCTCGATGATCTTCTGATGCCGGCGCTGGCTGGAGCAGTCGCGTTCGAACAGGTGCACGGTATGGCCGTGGGTATCGGCAAAAACCTGTGCTTCGATATGGCGCGGACGCTCCAGGTAGCGTTCGAGAATCATGCGCTCGTCGCCGAAGGCGCCGGAGGCTTCGCGACGAGCGGCCTGGAGGGCCTCCGCAAAGTCGTTTCTGGATTTGACCACGCGCATGCCCTTGCCGCCACCGCCGGCGGCCGCCTTGAGCATCAGCGGAAAGCCGACCCGTTCGGCCTCGGCCATCAACTTGTCGTCGGATTGGTTATCGCCGTGGTAGCCGGGAATCAGCGGCACATCGGCGGTTTCCATTTTTGCCTTGGCGGCGGCCTTGGAACCCATCAGGTCCATGGTCTCGGGTGACGGGCCGATCAGTGTGATGCCGGCTTCGCGCACGGCGCGGGCAAAGTCGGCATTCTCGGCCAGAAAGCCGTATCCGGGATGGATAGCCTCTGCGCCGGTATCATTTGCCGCCTGTATGATTCTGTCGATGGAAAGATAGGAGTCGCGCGCCGGTGCCGGGCCGATATGAACGGCCCGATCGGCCAGACGCACGTGGCGGGCACGGGCATCGGCATCGGAATACACGGCCACGGTTTCCACGCCCAGACGGCGGCAGGTGGCGATGATGCGGCAAGCGATCTCGCCGCGGTTGGCTATAAGAATGCTACGGAACATGGGTGATCTCGTTCGTGTCTGTTTTGCCCGCTGGGGACAGCGGCTTCGATATTGACTGGGAAGGCATCAGCCCTCTTCCCTCTATCCTTCAGTCCATGACGGCTTTCGCTTCTCGAGGAAGGCATTCAGGCCTTCCTGGCCTTCGCTGGAAACCCGCAGTGAGGCGATCATCTGCGAGGTCTGGCGGTCCAGCTCGGCTGGGTCGCTGGCATGAGTCGCAATGGTGCGAATCAGTTCCTTGACGCGGCCCTGGGCTTTTGGTCCGCCGGCCAGCAGGAGGTCGATCAGGTCGTGGACATGCCCATCGAGATGGGCCGCGGGCACCGCGGCGGTCACCAGGCCGATGCGAATGGCGGTGTCGACGTCCATGCGTTCACCGGTAAGCATGAAACGTCGTGCATGCTTGACGCCGATCTTCGGCACCACGAAGGGCGCGATGGTAGCCGGCGCCAGCCCCAGCCGAACCTCGGTCAGCCCAAACCGGGCGGTCTCTATGGCCACGGCCATGTCGCAGCAGGCAATCAGCCCAACACCCCCGCCAAAGGCATGACCATTGACCCGGGCAATGGTCGGGCAGGGCAATTGATCGAGCTTGCGCAGCATGGCAGCGAGGTTCTCGGCATCCCTGCGGTTCTCGTCCTCCGTGGCTTCGGCCATGGCCCGCATCCAGTTGAGGTCTGCCCCGGCAGAAAACGAATGCCCCTTGCCCGTCAGAACAAGAACACGCGCCTGCTCGGCCACCTGATCGAACGTGTCACTCAACTGCACGATCAACTCGGCGTTGAAAGCGTTGTGCACTTCGGGTCGGTTGAGCGTCAGCGTCGCCACGCCACGGTCGTTGGTTGTCAGTGTCAGTAGTTCAGTCATGGTTCATTCTCTTTGCCTTCCAGATCGGAGCGGACGTGGAAAGTGGGGGTGTTTAAGTGGGAAGTGTTAAGTGTTAAGAACCGATGAGTTGGCTCCACACCTAACACCTAACACCTCCCTTCCCTGAAGCCTCGGCCCCGCAGCTTCGACCAGCTCAACCGCAAGCCCGCCCACTTCACACTTCACACTTCTTTCTTCCCTACATCCGAAACACACCAAACCGCTCGCGTTCGATCGGTGCATTGGCCGCAGCAGCCAGGGCCAGGCCGAGGGCGCGGCGGGTATCGACCGGGTCGATGATGCCGTCATCCCACAGGCGTGCGCTGGCGTAGTAGGGGTGGCCCTGGTGTTCGTACTGGTCGCGAATGGGTGCTTTGAACTGCTCTTCGTCCTCGGCCGGCCACTCTTCTCCGCGCGACTCCAGAGCGTCGCGTCGCACGGTGGAGAGCACACTGGCAGCCTGTTCGCCGCCCATCACCGAGATCCTGGCATTGGGCCACATCCACAGGAAGCGAGGCTGGTAGGCGCGACCGCACATGGCGTAATTGCCGGCACCGAACGAGCCACCAATGACAACGGTGAACTTCGGAACGTGCGAGCAGGCCACGGCCGTGACCATCTTGGCGCCGTCACGGGCAATGCCCGATTGTTCGTATTTCTTGCCGACCATGAAGCCGGTGATGTTCTGCAGGAATACCAGCGGGATATTGCGCTGGTTGCAAAGCTGAATGAAATGCGCGCCTTTCAGGGCCGATTCGGAAAAGAGGATGCCGTTGTTGGCCACAATGCCGACCTTGTAGCCATGGATGCGGGCAAAGCCGCATACCAGCGTCGTGCCATAGCGCGCCTTGAACTCCGAAAATTCGCTGCCGTCGACGATGCGGGCGATGATCTCGCGCACTTCAAACGGGTAGCGGGTGTCGTCGGGCAGAATGCCGTAAAGATCGTCGATCGGGTGTGCCGGCTCCACGGTCTCTGCTTCCGGCTGAACCGCCGGCTCAGATCGATTGAGATCGGCCACCAGGTCGCGCGCGATGGCCAGGGCGTGGGTATCGTTTTCGGCAAAGTGATCAGCCACGCCCGACAGCCGGGTATGTACGTCCGCACCGCCCAGTGTTTCGGCATCGACTTCCTCGCCGGTGGCGGCTTTCACCAGCGGCGGGCCACCGAGAAAAATCGTGCCCTGTTCCCTGACGATGACGGCTTCGTCGCACATGGCCGGCACATAGGCGCCGCCGGCTGTACACGAGCCCATCACCACGGCGATCTGCGGGATGTTCTTTGCCGACAATCTGGCCTGGTTGTAGAAAATGCGCCCGAAGTGGTCGCGATCGGGAAACACCTCGTCCTGCAACGGCAGGAAGGCGCCGCCGGAGTCGACCAGGTAGATGCACGGCAGATTGTTTTCCAGTGCAATCTCCTGGGCGCGCAGGTGCTTCTTGACCGTGATCGGATAGTAGGTGCCGCCTTTCACGGTGGCGTCATTGGCCACCACCATGCACTCGACACCGGCCACGCGGCCGATGCCGGCGATAACTCCGGCCCCCGGCGCGGCATCGTCATACATGCCGTCGGCCGCCAGCGGTGCGACCTCCAGAAAGGGACTGCCGGGATCAAGCAGCGTGCGCACACGCTCCCTGGGCAGCAGCTTGCCGCGGTCCAGATGCTTCTGACGCGAGCGCTCAGGCCCGCCCAGCGCAGTCTGCTCAAGCTTCTCGCGCAACTGCTCGGCGAGGCCGCGATGATGCTTGTCGCGAGCAACGAAATCCGGATCCTTGCGGTTGATCTGCGTATCCAGCCGCGGCATGAAAACTCCCTGTGGTGAGAACGCGGACATTGTATCCGACCGCGCGCAAGGGGGCACGGTGGTTGGAGGTGGGGTGATTTGGAGGTGGGAGCTTTTGGTGTGGCGGAGTGTTGGGTGTTATGTGTTAAGTGTTATGTGTTAAGAAACAGGGGGTTGGGGTCGACTTTGGCGCCTAACACCTAGCACCTAGCACCTAGCACCTAACACCACCTTCCCCCTCCGAAGCCCCGGAACCGCCGCCCCGACCAAACCAACCGCAAGCCCGCCCCTTCACACTTCCCCCGCCCAAGGGCCATTTTCGTCCCATCCCGATATTGCCACTGGCAGTGCAAACCGTTTACAATTGCGGGCTTGATGAAAAACCGGCGATCGGGGCTTTTGCACAAAGCCCGGCCTGGCGGGTTCCGCCAGTGGGTTTTCTGGAAAAGCCCGGTCGCCCCGACATTTGATTTTTTGGAGTATTTGCAACATGACTCTGACTGCAGAACAGAAGAGCGAAGTGGTCAAGGAATACCAGCTCTCTGAGGGTGATACGGGTTCTCCGGAAGTCCAGGTGGCGCTGCTGACCGCGCGCATCCAGGAACTGACCGGGCACTTCGACAAGCACAAGAAGGACCATCACTCCCGCAGAGGCCTGCTGAAGCTGGTCAACCAGCGTCGCTCGCTGCTCGATTACGTGAAGAAGAAAGACGTCAAGCGCTACCGTGAGTTGATCGAGCGGCTTGGCCTGCGTCGCTGATTGCGAGTTTTGACGGCGATTTGAAATGAACACCCCGGCGGCAGTCTGCACTGCGCCGGGGTGTTTTGTATTGCGAAAGTGCAAATTGGAGTGAAGAAGTGAAGAAGTTTACGAAGACATTCAAGTTCGGCGAGCAGGACGTCACGCTCGAAACCGGGCACGTGGCCCGTCAGGCCGATGGCGCCGTTCTGGTGACCATGAACGATACGGTCGTGCTGGTCACTGCCGTTGCCCGCAAGGAAGTCAAGCCGGGACAGGCGTTTTTCCCGCTGACGGTCAACTACCAGGAAAAGTTCTATTCCGCCGGCAAGATCCCCGGTGGTTTCTTCAAGCGCGAAGGGCGTCCGACCGAGAAGGAAACCCTGACATCGCGTCTGATTGACCGGCCCATCCGTCCGCTGTTCCCCAAGGGTTTCATGAACGAGACCCAGGTGATCGCGACCGTGATGTCGTCAAACCCGGATGTGGACGGTGACATTCCGGCGCTGATTGGCGCCTCCGCCGCCCTGATGCTGGCCGGTGTGCCGTTCCAGGGCCCGATTGGCGCTGCCCGCGTCGGCTTCATCGACGGCGATTACGTGCTCAACCCCAGCCAGACCCGACTCGAGGAATCGAAGCTCGACCTGGTGGTCGCCGGTACGTCCGATGCCGTGCTGATGGTTGAATCCGAAGCTGACCTGCTGACCGAAGAGCAGATGCTGGGTGCCGTGTCCTACGGTCACGAACAGATGCAGGTAGCGATCAAGGCCATCGAGGAACTGGCCGCCGAGGCCGGCAAGCCGAAGTGGGACTGGCAGGCACCGGAGAAACCGGCCGGCCTGGACCAGAAAGTGGCCGAGCTGGCCGCCGAGGGTCTGGCCGCCGCCTACCAGCACACCGACAAGACCACGCGTCGCGAGGCCATTTCCGAGTTGCGCAGCAAGGTCGTCGAGCAGCTTTGCCCGGAAGACGACGAGAACGCTCCGAGTGCCGAGGAAGTGTCTGAAGAATTCGCCGCGCTCGAGAAGAAGCATGTGCGCGATCAGATTCTCGACGGCAAGCCGCGTATCGACGGTCGTGACCTGACGACCGTGCGCCCGCTGGACATGCACACCAGTGCTTTCCCGCGCACCCACGGTTCGGCCATCTTCACCCGCGGCGAGACCCAGGCCATGTGCGTAGTCACGCTGGGTACCGGCCGCGACGCGCAGATCATCGACGCCATCGAGGGCGAGTACAAGGAGCAGTTCATGCTCCACTACAACTTCCCGCCGTTCTGTGTTGGCGAGACCAGTTTCATGCTCGGTCCCAAGCGTCGCGAAATCGGCCACGGCAAGCTGGCCAAGCGCGCGCTCAACGCGGTCATTCCGAAGGGCGAGGAGTTCCCCTACGTGCTGCGCATCGTCTCGGAGATCACCGAGTCCAATGGTTCCAGCTCCATGGCCACCGTCTGCGGCAGTTCGCTGGCGCTGATGGATGCCGGTGTGCCCGTGCGTGCGCCGGTGGCCGGTATAGCCATGGGTCTGATCAAGGATGGCGATCGTTTCGCCGTGCTGACCGATATCCTCGGTGACGAGGATCACCTCGGCGACATGGACTTCAAGGTGGCCGGTTCCGAAGACGGCGTCACCGCCTTGCAGATGGACATCAAGATCACCGGCATCACCGAGGAGATCATGAAGGTGGCGCTCAGCCAGGCCAGCGATGCTCGCAAGCACATCCTCGGCCAGATGAACGAGGTGATCTCCACGCCGCGCGACGAGATGAGCCAGTACGCACCGCGTCTGTTCACCATGAAGGTGCACCCGGACAAGATCCGTGACGTGATCGGCAAGGGTGGCGCCACCATCCGCCAGATCACCGAGGAGACCGGGACCACCATCGATATCCAGGATGACGGCACCGTGACCATCGCCTCGGTCAACCAGGCCGCGGCCGACGATGCCCGCAAGCGCATTGAGCAGATTACTGCCGACGTCGAAGTGGGTGCGGTCTACGAGGGCACGGTCACCAAGATCATGAACTTTGGTGCTTTCGTGACCATCCTGCCCGGCAAGGACGGCCTGGTGCATATCTCGCAGATCTCCAACGAGCGAGTCGAGAACGTGACCGACGAGTTGGCCGAGGGGGACAAGGTCAAGGTCAAGGTTCTCGAAGTGGACAAGCAGGGCCGGATTCGCCTGAGCATGAAGGCGCTCAAGGAAGGCGAATAGGCCGGTCCGTTCTGCCTGTAGACCGGTCCGGGACGCCCGGCCGGTCTCTGTCGGCCCGGTTCGCCTGGTGGCGACACCCGGGCCCGGCAGATATTTATCGTTTCAACGACATGATCATGGCTTTTGGGGTACTCGGAGGGCTGTTCCATGGAGCTGCTGGTGCCGGTTTCGCCCGGCGAACTGCTTGATAAACTCACCATTCTCGATATCAAGCTCAGGCACATCGACGATGCCGAAAAGCTGGCCAACGTGCGGCGGGAGCACGAATTGCTCGGTCGCGTCTGGCAGGAAGCGGGGCTGGAGGCGCCACGGCTGGGTTCGCTGAGAGCGGAATTGCTGAACGTCAATCAGCGGCTGTGGCAGATCGAGGACGATATTCGCGACTGTGAACGTGAAGGCCGGTTCGACGAAGCGTTCATCTCCCTGGCCCGGTCGGTCTACATCGAAAACGATCGCCGCGCGGCGCTGAAGCGGGAGATCAATCGGCTGCTGGGCTCGAAAATCGTGGAAGAGAAGTCCTACGCCCGATACCGCGGCTGAATTTCCCGGCCCGGGCGGGGGAGGGGTTCCCGGTCGCTGTCCCGATTATCATGTCAGTCATGGGATGTAAATCTCGTTTTTGCTACTATAATCCTCAATTAACCTGACAATAATCCGGGGCATCAAGGCATGATTCGCAAAACCTCTCTGGCAGTTTCGCTGGCACTCGCTGCCGTTGTGGCCGCCCAGGCACAAGTCGATGACAACGACGAGCCGGTCTCCGTGCAGCAGTCTCCAACGTTTCAGTTCATTGGCGATCGATACCGAGTCGGCGTCGGTGTGGATTCCGAGTTTGACTTTATCGGCGAGTTTCAGGCATCGCTGTCCGAAACCGACCGCAGCGCCTGGATCGGCGAGGGCTGGCTGGGTCGCGAGGGCGCCGGTGGCCTGAAGGTCAACTACCACTGGCTGTTCAACACCACGGCCGAGGAAGGCCCGGATGGCCCGGTCTATACCGATGGCCGGGTGGCCAAGCTGTTTCTGGCGGCTGATCAGAACCAGTACGACGACCGCAAGCTCACCTTCGGTGCCGGGTACGAGTACCGCGACTGGTTCTTCGCCGGCTACGGCATGACTTCGCTGACCGACGAGCGTCTGGTCAATCGGGTCATCGATTTCGACGAGCGGCTGCAGACCGGCACCATTGATGGTCGCGGCTTTACCCGTGTTGATACCATCGAGACGATCACCGACTTCTTCGAAGCTCCCTATGACTGGGGCGTTGGCCTGAGAGCCGGGCGCTATTTTGATGAGCAGCTGGTGCGCCTGCGCGGTGGCCTGGATTACGAGAGCGGTGATTTCGGCTCTTCGCAGCTGACCGGTTCGCTGTCGCTGGACAAGCATTTCGCCAACAGCCCGCACAGCCTTTCGCTGCGGACGAGCTACTACAGCAAAAGCGGTGATTTTGTCGATGACCGCAACGATCTGCGTGGCAGCCTGGTCTACAGCTACAGTTTCGGCGGTCACTCGCATCGCCCCGCCCGCCAGTATCGTGATGTGGAAGTCACGCGTGAACCCGAGCCCCGCTACGAGGAGCAGGTGGTTGCCACCGAGGTGACCTTGAGCGACGAGGCCACGTTCGATTTCGATAGTGCCGAACTCAGGCCAGGTGCCCGGGAAACCCTCAATGAGCTGGTGGAGGCCATCCGCGAAGGCGGCCTGGTCAGCACCATCCAGGTGGTGGGTCATACCTGTGATATCGGGCCCGAAGAGTACAACCAGGGGTTGAGCGAGCGACGTGCACAGTCGGTGGTCGAATACCTGGCCACGCGCGGCATCGAAACCGACGAAGTGGACTGGGAGGGCCGTGGCCTGCATGAGCCGCGCTACCCGAATGACTCCGAAGAGAACCGCAGCCGCAACCGGCGCGTGGAGATCAGCTTCGTGACCGAAGAGTCGCGCACCGAGCGCATTCAGGTTGGGCCGGACGAGCCGGTGACCGAGATCGAGCGGGTTGAAGTGCCGGTCGAGGCGCCGTGGATTCGCCGTGCGCTCCGCAATCCTGTTCGCCACAAGCGTATCGTCGATTTCTACCGCTACCAGGAAAGCACGACCAGCATCACCGAGGGTGATGTGGTATTCGACAATCAGCCGCCGGTGGCCAACGACAATCAGTTCTCGGTCGAGAAGGATTCGACCGACAATGCGCTTGACGTGCTGGCCAATGACAGTGATCCCGATGGGGATCCGCTCAGCATCATCGAGGTCACCCAGCCCTCGAATGGCCAGGCGGAGATTGGCAGCGATGTCATCCTGTATACGCCCAATAGCGGGTTTGTCGGGACCGACACGTTCAGCTACACCATCGACGATGGCTTCGGCGGTCAGGCAACGGCCAGCGTGACCGTCATGGTCGAGGCGCCGGGTGAGCCGCCGGTTGCCGACGACATCGAAGTTTCGACCGAGCGCACCCGCCCCGTGGACGTGGATGTGCTGGCCGCAGCGTCCCTGCCCGACGGCGGCAGCCTGGAGATCGCTTCTTTCAGTCAGCCGTCTGACGGCAGCGTGACCCAGGTCGGCAACCAGTTGCGCTATCAGCCCGATCAGCTGTTTTACGGTGAAGACAGCTTTACCTATACCGTTGTCGACGAACGCGGCCAGGAGGCCAGTGCCACCGTGTTCGTCGATGTGGCATTTGCCAATCAGGCGCCGGTTGCTCGGCCAGACGTCGCCTCAGCGCCTGCAGGGGTGCCGGTGACTGTTGATGTGTTGGCCAATGATTTTGATCCAGATGGTGATCCGCTGGAAGTGATCTCGGTACAGCAGATTTCGCTGGCGCCAGCTGAAGCGGTGATCAATGAAGACAACACAATTACCTTCACCATCAGCGATACGTGTCATGGCACCAATTTCTTCCGTTACACGATATCTGACCCATTCGGTGCGACTTCGACGGCTACAGTTAGAGTCGAGCGTGATGACAGTGGGACAGAAGGCTATGACCCATGTCAGGTCGAGGAGTAACCTAGAGTAGTTCTCTCAGTTTCTCGATGACATCCCCCGGCGTGATGAGCTCCATCACGCCGGGCCGTTCCAGGCGGTAGCCCCAGCGCACTTTCTCGGGGGGCTTGTCCAGGAAGTGACGGGTTGCCTCCGGGAAGCGATCAACGCAGTGTTCAAGGCTTCCCCAGGGGCCGGAGCGACGCGACCAGGTTGCAGCATACAGCCCGACAACCGGAGTGCCCATGGCCGCGGCCAGGTGGGCGGGGCCGGAGTCCGGGGTGACCAGGCAGGCGGCCCGGTCGTACATGGCCACGGCCTGTTCCAGGGTGTCTTTCCCAATCAGGTTGAGCGGGCGGTTGCGCATGGCCTGCTCAATGGCCAGGCCAAGTGAAATTTCCGACTTCCCCGGTCCTCCGACCAGGATGACCGGTCTGTCGGTCTGTTCGATCACCCAGTCTGCAATTTCGGCATAACCCGACGTTGTCCAGTTTCTTTGCGGGTGGCTGGAAGCCGGGCTGATCAGCACGGCATGTCCGACCCTGGGCTGGTGTCGCTGTGCAAATGCCCGCGCTTGGTCGGTTAGTGGCAGTCGCCGTTCGACGCCATGGGTGGGTAGTCCGAGGTGGCGCGCAAATTCCAGAAAGGCCTGGGCCTGATGCTGAAAGGGCCGCGCCGGTATGCGTTCGTTGATCACCAGGCCATGGCCTTCGCGAGAGCGGAATCGATCAAAACCGATGCGACGACGAGCCTTGACGCGCGCGGCCAGCAGATTGGAGCGCATGGAAACCTGGGCATGCAGGAGGATATCGAACTGGCGCTTGCCAAGACGGCGGCGCAGGTCCCGGATTGCGGCCCGACCCCGGCGCTTGTCGAATACAATGAACTCGACCGCGGGCAGATTGGCGACCAGTCGATGCTCGGTCTGTCCCACGATCCATGTCACAGCGGTGTCGGGCCAGGCGTTCTGCAAGACGCGCAGCAATGGAACCGTATTGCAAACGTCGCCCAGGGCCGAAAGTCTGAGCAGGCATATCGATCTGGGCGATGGTGGAATTATGCTCATCTAAAAAATCGGGAGTCCATGTTCATGTCCGGAACTGCGTTCTGCCATGTCTGAAGCGTTGTTCAGCGCACCGTCACTGCGCATTCTATACGACCCCGAACGGGTCACTGCGATTGCACCGGAATGGCTCGACCCGTCATTCTGGCGCTTGCGTCGCGACGTGGTCGACGAACTGGGCGGACGCGGACAGGCACTGCATCTGGCCACGCCAGCCGGTGCGGCCGTGCTCAGACGATATCTGCGCGGAGGGCAGGCAGCACGGCTGAGTCGTGACCGTTTCCTGTTTTCTGGTTACGAGCGGAGCCGCGCCCTGCGGGAGTGGCGGGTGCTGGCCCTTCTCAGGGCAAGAGGGTTGCCGGTTCCCGCTCCCCTGATGGCCAGTTGCGAACGGTCCGGCCCGACCTATCGTGCCGGCCTGCTGACCGAGCTATTGCCCGAGACTGTCTGTCTGGCTGATGTGGCTGGCCAACTGGCCAGCGATGACTGGCAGCGATTGAGCCGGGTCCTGCGGGAGTTTTTCGATGCCGGGCTGGTCCATGCCGACCTCAATGCCCGAAATATTCTGATCGATGCCGCCGGACGATGGTACCTGATCGATTTCGATCGGGCCCGCCTGCACGATCGCCCCGTACGCGGCGATCGAATGCTGGCCCGCTTGCATCGCTCACTGGTCAAGCTGGGGCTGGACGAACACCTTTCCGGTCAGCTTTGACTGGACTGCATGGCTTGGGCGCGCGCCCGTGCCAGCAAGCTGTCTTCCGTGAACTGGCCATCCTGCCAGGTGCCGGGATGCTGGCCGGTCAAGAGCTCCAGCGCCTGGGTCAGGGTATCCAGTCCGTAGAGACGGAAGGTGTTGCTGGTGCAGGCCTTGATGATCTCCTGGTCCGGAGCCAGGCGGTCAACGTTGCGCCGGGCCAGGGCCACTCCCTGCTTGCCGCTGAGGCTGTCGGCCAGGCAGGCCTGGTAAAAAGCCTCGACGCGTTCGGTGATGCGTCGAACGGGAGTGAGCTGACCGCGGAGGTCGACGGCCGCGCTGATCAGCAGCTCCTGTCGCACCGGTACCCCGGCCAGGGTTGCCAGCAGCGCGCAGGCCAGGGGTGCCATTGCAGCCTCGATGTCATCGGAGCCTGGTGGTGGTCCTCCGGACTGGGAAAGGCGAACCTCCGGCGCGTTGCCGTCAAGGTGCAGAAATCCGGCAATCGTTTCGGCCAGGGCCGGCACTGGTCGGCTGAACGGGTCTCCGTTCTGGTCGACTCCGGTCCAGTGGGCCTGCGGACTGGCACTGACGCTTCCAATGGCGATATCGATGCGCACCGGGAGGGCAAAGCGCTGGTCCAGCGTGGCCAGGGTGGTGGTGATGTTGATCTGTCCGACTCTGCGGCCGCGTGTTTCCAGGGCGCGGGTGCCGGATGACAGCAGTTCGAGCGCTTCGAACCAGGCAACAGATGCCCGTTCGCGCCGTGCCTCCAGGGCCTGTTCGATGTCAGTGTGGCCGACCTGGTCGCGACCAGCCTCGCCGGCAAGGAAAGTGGCTTCTCGAAGGAGAAAGGCCAGATCGCTTTCATCGGGCACCAGGCGGTCAGCGCGGCCACTGCGGCGAAGCACGTGATCGATCACGGCGTTGATCGCCGAGCGATCGAGCGGGAGCAGCGACTGCTCCTTGATGATGGTCGCGAGCAGCGCGGCAACCTGTTCGATGCCCTCCTCGTCGTTGGGAATCGACTCGCGCAGTCGCGCCATGACCCGAAACTGCTGGGCAAACTCCCGGTCGAGCGAGGCCAGCTTGCCATAGGCATCCGCGTCGCCGTAAAGAATCACGCCGCAATCAATGGGAATCGGATCGGGTTTGAGTGACTGTGCCGACTGGGACTGTTCGGGGACGGGAGCCAGAATCTCGGTCGCCTCCGAACGCAGTGAGCGCACCAGCCGGCGCAGCAGAACGGGCTGATCGATGAGGTCTTCGGCATCCAGGACGACAAATCCGCCATCGGCTTCGATCAGCGCGCCGGCGTGGATGCCATGGAACGAGGCAACCGCCCGCTCGCCGCTGCGCCAGACAGGATTGACGCCACCAAACAGACTGCCGGGCGAGATCAGTTCGGGTGCAATGAACGGAGCGGTTTTTTCCCCTGAATCGGTCTTGAGGATCTTGACGCCGTAAAGAACGGTCGGATCGGCCAGGTGGCCCGTGTCGTGACCGACACGTTTTTCCAGAATGTCGTCGATGACGTCGCGTAGAAACAGGTCGACGCCATCGGCTCGAAATTGCCGTGCGATCTCCGCGGTCATTTCCCCCAAAAGACGCGCGGTTTCCGAGGTCTTGATCTGGTCGATCTGGCGTTGCGCGTCGTGCCAGATTTCGCGGATCTGGCGGGCGATCCGGTGCATCTCGGGTTGGTGGTGCTCGATCTTTTCCTGGATGTCGCGCCGCTCTTCCTCCGTGACCTGTTTGCGGGCCACCAGGTCGCGGAATTCCTCGAAGCTGACCGGCTTGCCCAGCATGCGCACGCCAATCTCGATTCTCGCGTTGGCGCCGGATTGTGAGCGCAGGAGCCCCAGTCCGTCGGCCTTCAGCTGTTTTTCGACGGGGCGCAGCAGCTCACGCACATCGCGCTCGGCGGCCGACAGGCGCGACTCGCAGCGGCTGCGGATCGGGTCATTGCCCAGAATCTCGGGCAGACGTTCGCGCACGAACAGGCCAATGCGCATCATCTGTTGCTGAAAGGCTCTTCCCTGGCCGCTCTTGAGCCGGATGAGCCTGGGCCGGTCGGGGTTGGAGAAATTGTGGACATAGCAGAAGTCGCGCGATTGTCGCGGCTCCGGCTTCAGTTCACGCACGACGCTGTCGATCATCTGCCGGCGACGGCTTCCGGGGCGGCCACACACGTAGACGTGTTGTCCGTTCCCCGGAAACAGCAGACCAAAGCGCAAGGCGCGCCGTGCCGCATCCTGACCGATTGCCCCTGACAGCGGTGTCAGGTCACGGGTGGAATCGAAGTCGATCCGGTGGCTGATGGCGCGTTGCTTCAGCTGTTCCGGCGGAATCAAGAACCTGGACAATGTGCCTCCCTTCCCTGAGCTGTGCAGGAATTACCCCGTAATGCGTCAAATTTACTACAGACTGTGCCGACTTGCTTGCCGATGAGGCCTGAAGTTGCGCCAGGCCTCGCTACAGGGTCCCGGATGTTCCAGCATGGGCAGGTGGCCGCAGTTCTCCAGCAGCCGGCTTTCGCTTTCTGGCAGAAGGGCTGCCAGGCGTTCCAGGCCCGAGGGGTGCAGCACCCTGTCCAGAGCCCCCCACAGGATCAGGGCCGGAGTGGGCAGATCCCGGGCCAGCTCTTCCAGTGGAGGCGAGTCGAAACGCAATTGGTGAAAAATGGCTTCGGCACGATCCTGGCCGGCTGCCGCGCGCTCGGCCAGGTAATGCCTGACCGGGCGAGGCATCCATGGCCGTCTGACGAAACATAGATCGATAAGACGCTCGAAATCGCTACGATTGCGCACCACCAGCGGGTTGTGCAGCCCGGCAGCGACGGCCTCGAACACTTCTGCGAAGGGTGGCTCCTGCAGCCCGCCCGGTGCCAGCAGGAACAGGGATTCGATTCGTTCGGGAGCCATGCGGGCCAGGGCGACGGCCACGTATCCGCCCATGGAGCTGCCCCCGAGCTGGCATCGGTCGACACCCATCGCGTCCAGCCATTCCAGCAGGCGACGGGCCTGGGATTCAACGTCATATTCCAGGGGGGTCACGGTCTCCGTCAGACCGAAACCGGGCAGGTCGGGGGCCAGAACCCGGCAGCTTTGCCGTACTCTGCGGGTCAGTCGGGTGAAGTGATGGGCATCGGCGTTGAAGCCGTGAATCATTACTAGCGTCTGGCCACGACCGGCTTCCAGGTAATGCCAGCGGATGGGTCCGAGCGTGAGCCAGCGGCTTTTCATGCCGCAGTGCCAGCGCTCCAGCGCCAGCAGGGTTCGCGCGACCGGTATGGGCAGCAGCCACCAGGCCGCGGCGACAGTCAGTGCGGCAAGCAGTGCCGCGAACAGGGCCAGTGTCATGCCCGAGACGGTCTATTCCACGCCCATGTCGGCCAGGGCCTGACGGGCCCGGCGTCCGGCATCGCCGTCGGACTGAGCCGCGGTGCGATAGTGTTTCACGGCTTGCTGCCGGTTGCCGCTGGCACGCTCGACATTGCCCAGATGGTAATGACCTTCGGCCGTTTCCAGCCGATCAATGCTGGCGCGCAGGTCACTGCGCGCGCCCGACAGCTCACCCAGGCGTTCACGTACCATGCCGCGTCTCAGGTGTTGATAGAACCAGCTTTCATCGCGCGCCAGGGCCGAACTGTAGGCGGACTCGGCGTCGGCATAGCGACCCAGCGATGCCAGGGCATCGCCGCGCAGTGCATGGAAGGTGGGTTCGCCGTCTTCCAGGGCCAGTGCTTCTTCGGCCCTTGCAAGTGCCTTCTCGTGATCTCCCTGCTGCAGCGCCAACCGGCCCTTGTCGTGGGCTTCATAGGCCGGCTCCAGGGCCTTGATGCCGGCGATGGCCTGCTGGTACCGATCACGACCAACCTCGCCGCCGGCACCGAGATCGGCCAGGGTTCGGCGGTTGTTCTCGACGCGCTCGCGTGAGGGCGGATGGGAAGCGAACAGGCCGGCCATGAAGCCGGGGTCGCGGCCTTCGGAAAGACGCAGGAACGATTCCATGAGATCGACTGCGCCCTGCGGGTCGTAGCCGGCCCGGTGCATGTAGATCATGCCGTAATAGTCCGCTTCACGCTCGGCGTCGCGCGAATAGCGCTGAGTGATGAGTTGGGCACCGAGCATGCCGCCCAGCATGGCGACCGAGGCGTAGTCCTCGCGTTCGGTGGCCACTCCCACTGCAATGCCACCCAGAACGACCGCGCTCTGGGTCAGGACTGCTCGGGACTGGGCGCGTGCGCTGTGACGGGCGGCGGCGTGGACGACTTCGTGGCCGAGTACGGCGGCCAGTTCGGCTTCCGAGCCCATCTCGGTGAGAAGGCCCCGATTGATCGAGATCTTGCCGCCGGGCAGCGCCCAGGCATTGGGCACCGAACTGTTGATGATCTCGAACTCGTAGGGGAGGTCACGATCGGACTCGGCGGCCACGCGCTGGCCGACTTCCTTCACGTAGGCCACCAGTTCGGTCTTGAGCACGAAGTCGCCGCCCTGGGACTGGCGCAGGGGGGCGTAGTACTGTTCACCGGTCTGCAGCTCCCAGCGCTCATCGACCAGGCTGAGTTCACGTTCCCCGGTCACCGGATTGACCGCGCAGCCGACCAGGAAGAGCAGGGCGACAAAAACAGCGGGAAGTCTCATGGTCTCGACTCGGTGTTTGTCTGCGATGATTATAGGCCTGAATTGTGATCCGTGAATCGTGACGGGTGAGCCACGCGCTCCACCGTCAGCAACTGGTGTCGCCCAGCTCGATCGAGGTTTCGAGCAGGCGTACGTCCAGTTCGTCGCGGTCCTTTCGGGTCTGCAGGATGCGCAGTGGCATCCAGTGGAAGTTCTCGGAATGCCAGGACGTGTTGGTGCGCACCGAATCGGGGCGCTGGACCCGTTCAAGGAAAATGGCATCGAAGCAGCCGGCCGGGACTTCCAGGCGATCCTCGCCGCCGTAGGTGAAGCCCTCGTCGTCGAGTTCGTCCTCGTCGATCAGGCGAAACTGGTGATCGGCGCTGCGGCGCTCCGGGTCGTTCAGGTCCACAGCCAGCTGCAGCCTGAGGCTCAGGGGGTCGACCATCTCCGGCTCGATTTCGTGGGTGAACTCGCCCTCCGAGCTTTTCGTGTGGACGATCTTTTCGTCCCAGTCGAGGCGGTGCTGCCAGTACTCCGTTCCGCGCGGGGTGCGCAGTACCTGGTGGTAGGTCAGCATCAGGATGCGGTTGTCGCGCCACACGAAATGGGCCGATTCCTCGCCGGACAGTCGCAGCAGGCGCGCCAGGCGGTGGGTGGCTTCGGTCTCGGTGTTGTAGTACCAGATGCCGTCGTCACGCTGGCTAAGCGAGACATGGATCTCGCCAATCTTGGTCCCCCGCCTGAGCACCTCGTAGGTCGCGGTATGCGGCGGCAGTGGCGCGTCGCTGTTAGAGCCGGCTTCAGCGTTCACCGGGCCGGACCAGGCGACCGTCATCGTCCAGATCGCGGCCAAGCCGAAGGGGAGCAGCAATCGTTTGATCATCAATGCAAATATCCTCATCGCGCAATTCGACACGGTGATCGAGCAAAAGTGCCAGTGTCGCCGGATATAGGCGGTGCTCGAGCGGCAGCAGTCGATCCGCCAGTGTATCGGCTGTGTCGTCTTCTGCAACCCGCATCCGCACCTGGGCGATGACGGGTCCGGAGTCGAGTGCGGGAGTAACGAAGTGCACGCTTGCGCCATGATCGCTCTCGCCGGCCTCAAGCACCCGGCGGTGGGTGTTGAGGCCGCGGTGGCGCGGCAGCAGGGATGGATGGATATTGATCATCCGTCCCAGGTAGTGATGCACGAGATTGGCCCCCAGTACCCGCATGAATCCGGCCAGCACCACCCAGTGGGGGGCAAAGCCGTCGATGGCGGTCATCAGCGCCTTTTCGTAGTCGTCGCGCCCGGAAAAGTGGCGCGGTTCAATGCAGACCGTGTCGACGTCCTGATTGGCAGCCAGTTCCAGCGCACCGGCGCCGGCGCGGTCGCTGATCATGGCACCGAGGGTCGCTGCCAGTCGTTGCTGCTTGATGGCGTTGAGAATGGCCTGGAAGTTGCTGCCGCGACCCGAGGCGAGCACGACCAGGCGCGGTTGCTCAGACAAAGCGCACGCGCTCCCCGCTTTCGTGCCGGACGATGCGCCCGATCACCGGCGCCGGTTCGTCGAGGCGAGCGGCAATTGGTGCTGTCATCGATTCGGGCACGATCAAGACAAAACCGATGCCCATGTTGAATGTGCGTCGCATCTCAGCCGAGTCGATCTTGCCGACTTCGGACAGCCAATGGAACACGGCCGGTGGCGTCCAGGTCCGGCTGTCGATCTCCAGCCCCAGGTGCTCGGGGATCACACGCACGATGTTCTCGGTCAGTCCGCCACCGGTAATATGCGCCATGCCGCGAATGTCGAAACCCCCGATCAGGTCAAGTATTGCGGGGACGTAAATCCGGGTCGGGGCCAGCAATGCCTCGCCCAGCGGCTGACCATCGAGATCCTGACTCAGATTCGCTCCGCTGACTTCAATGACCTTGCGAATAAGGGAATAACCGTTGCTGTGCGGGCCCGACGAGGACAGACCGAGCACCACGCAGTCCTCGTCGATGCCCATGCCGTCGATCAGCGCGGAACGCTCGACGGCACCGACGGTGAACCCGGCCAGGTCGTATTCTCCCGGACCGTACATGCCAGGCATTTCGGCGGTCTCGCCACCAATCAGGGCGCAGTGAGCCTGGCGGCAGCCCTCGGCAATGCCGGCTACCACATCGGCGGCCGCATCCACTTCCAGCTTGCCGCAGGCGAAATAGTCGAGAAAGAACAGCGGCTCGGCACCACAGACCAGGATATCGTTGACACACATGGCCACCAGGTCGATGCCGATGGTGTCGTGCCTGTCCATCTGCCGTGCCAGCAGCAGCTTGGTGCCGACCCCGTCGGTGCCGGAAACCAGCACGGGATCGTTGAAGCGTTCGCCGAGGTGGAAGAGGCCACCGAATCCTCCCAGTCCACCAAGCACCTCGGGACGGGAAGCACGGGCCACCAGCGGCTTGATGCGGTCGACCAGTGCATTGCCGGCATCGATATCGACACCGGCATCGCGATAACTGAGGCCGGGGGACTTGTTTTCGGACATGGTTGGGGGTGTTGGGTGGTTTGAGGAGGATTTTACGGGATTGGGGGAGGTGGTGCTTGGGGGTGGGGCGGTGGGGTAAGTGTTAAGTGTTAAGTGTTAAGTGTTAAGTGTTAAGTGTTAAGTGGGGTGGGAGGCAGGGCTGCGGGGTTTGCCGCCCTTTGGGCGGCAAGAAGCGACCAACCAACGGTCTGCGAGCCGCAGGCGAGTAGACAATTGCTTGACGGGTTGGTTGGTTGCGGTTTGCCGCCCTTTGGGCGGCAAGAAGCGACCAACCAACGGTCTGCGAGCCGCAGGCGAGTAGACAATTGCTTGACGGGTTGGTTGGTTGCGGTTTGCCGCCCTTTGGGCGGCAAGAAGCGACCAACCAACTCCCCATATGGTATCTTTCCCCGACTTATGACCCGCATTTTCACACATCTGCCCGTGGTGTCGTTTTTGCTTGCGCTGGTGCTTCTGGCTCCGGTGGTGCTGGCTAGTGATCTATATACCGGCGAGGCGGTTTTGCCTGATGATGGCGGCATGGATGATCGGGCCGTTCGGCGGGCCCTGGACGAGGTGTTGCTGCGTTTGACTGGACAGGTCGAGCATTCGCCAGTCGAATCACTGGCGCTGGGGTCGGCCGAGATCAACAACCTGGTCCAGGCACGGCACACCGTGCGTCGGGATCGACTGCAAGAGTCCGGTGAAACGGTGACCGAGCTGCGGGCACGGGTCGAGTTCGATCAGCGAGCTGTCGATCGGCTGCTTCGGGAACATGGCATGCCGCGCTGGGGCCGGGAGCGGCCGGCCATTCTTCTGTGGATGGCTGTTGAGGATGAAGAGGGCGCGACATTTGCCGAAGATCCCTGGCTCGAGGCGGTGGTGGCCGAGCAGGCCCGACGTCTTGGGCTGGATATTGTCTGGCCGCTGGGCGATGCGCTGGACATGGCGGAAGTGGCGCTGGCCGATATTCGCGGCGGGTTTCTGGATTCCGCCATGCCGGCGGCCCGGCGGTACGGCAGCCAGGTGGTCGCGATGCTGGATCTGCGCAAGGAGCCGGCTCTCGATAGCCCAATCTGGTCGGCACGTTGGTACTGGCGAGTGGGCGGAGCCGATGCCGGCTTGCAGCATACCGGTCTGTACCGCGACATGCTGATCCAGCGTGGCATGGAGCGCCTGGCATCGGCCATGGCGAGCCGCTATGCAGTTCGGGAATCGGAGGGCGATAGCGGTGTGCGACGGATTCGTGTCGAGGGAATCGTCGACGATGTGCATTTCGCCGAAGTCCAGTCCTACCTGGCCGATCTGAGCGTTGTGGAAGATCTGCGCGTGGTCCGTGCCGGTGGGCGCAGTCTAGAGTTCGAGCTCGAACTCGGGGGCGAGGGTCTGGAGCAGTTTCTGGAGATGGGAGGTCTGGTGGATCGCGCCGGTCCGCCAGACGGGGATGTTTTGTTGTATCGGTTGCGCCGTTGAATCTGAGCTGGTTACCCAATCTGCTGACCATTGGCCGCATGATCGTGGTGCCACCGATCGTGTGGTTGCTGCTGATCGGGCACTACCAGTGGGCACTGGCCCTGGCCATCTTTGCCGGTCTGTCCGACCTGCTCGATGGCTGGCTGGCACGGCGATTCAGTTGGCAAAGTCGCTTCGGAAGCCTGGCCGATCCGCTGGCCGACAAGTTCCTGATGGTGGCTGGTTACCTGACGCTGGGCTGGCTGGGCGAGCTGCCCTGGTGGCTGATCGGGATGGTCATCTTCCGGGACCTGGTGATTGTCGGCGGCGGCATGATCTATCACCTGAGGTTCGAGCGCGTGGTGGCCGAACCCACCCAGCTGTCGCGATTCAATACCTTCTGCCAAGTGTTTTTGATGTGGTTCGTGCTGGTGCGGCTGGCCGGCGTGCCGTTTCCGCCTGAGGCGCAGATCGGGCTGGTGTGGCTGGTCGGTTTCATGACGCTGGTGACGCTGGTTCAGTATGTCTGGATCTGGACCCGGCGCGCTGTCGAGATCAGCCGACAGCGGGCTGGCGATGATTCCTCCTGACGGTTGTCTTGCTCATGACGCATGCCCAGCTGTCGCTTTCGCTCAAGCCGCCACGACGTCCGAGTTTTGACAACTTCGTTACCGGCGATAACGGTGCGCTCATTGGCACGCTGAAAAGCGGTCTCGAGCCGGGTCAGTGGTATTTTCTGGCGGGACCGTCGGGCAGCGGTCGCAGTCATTTGCTTTGGGCTGTACTGGACCAGTGTCTGCGGCAAGGTCGGCAGGCTCAGTACATCGGCTTGAGTCAGCCGGGGCAGTTGGCCTTGCTGGAGCAGACCAGTGCCGACTGGGTGCTGGTCGACGATGCCGACTCCGTAGCCGGCAGCGAGGACGGTGAAAGGGCCCTGTTCAACGCCCTCAATCGCTGGCGGCAGGAGCGTGCCGGCGTAATGCTCAGCGGTCGTGGACGGGACGCGGTGGTGCTCCCGGATCTCAAGTCACGGCTTGGTCAGGCCACTCGCCTGACGATTTCACCGCTGGAGGAGCGTGATCTGGCCGAGTTGGTCACACGGCTGGCCCGCGAGCACGAGGTGCCATTGGGTCGGGGCGTGACTGATTACCTGCTCAGCCGGGCGCCGCGAAATGCCGGTCATCTGGTCTGCCTGGTTGAGGCGCTGGCTGCCCGAGCCCTTTCAGAGCGACGAACACTCTCCATTCCCATGGTGCGTGAACGGCTTGCCGCAGGCCGGAGTCCTTATCAGTAACTGTCGGCATGAACTCCGCGAACAGCCCGCCCTGAAGGGTCGGCCATCTGGCTGAAGCCTTCATCCCAGGCCAGGGCTTCGGGTGTGGAGCAGGCCACCGAGGGACCGGACGGGACTGTGGCCGCTGCCGCCGGTGATGGAAAGTGCCGCTCAAAGATGCGGCGGTAGAGGTACTGTTCCTTTGTGGTCGGCGGGTTGAATGGGAAGCGCTGTTCGGCCTCAAGCAATTCCCGATCGCTGACCTCCTGGTCGGCATGGTCCTTGAGTGCGTCGATCCATCCATAGCCGACACCGTCGGAAAACTGTTCCTTCTGGCGCCACAGGATCTCGTCGGGCAGCAAGCCGGTGCCGGCCTCGCGCAGAATGGCTTTCTCGGGACGGTGCTCGCCGGCCATCTTGGCCTTGGGGTCAAAGCTCATCGCCGTGTCGAGGAACTCCAGGTCGAGAAACGGAACACGCGCCTCGACACCCCAGGCCGCCATGGATTTGTTTGCGCGCAGGCAGTCATACAGGTGGAGCTTGTCGAGCTTGCGCACTGTTTCCTCATGGAACGCGCGCGCGTCGGGGGCTTTGTGAAAATACAAATAGCCGCCGAAGATCTCGTCGGCGCCTTCGCCCGAGAGCACCATTTTGATGCCCATGGCCTTGATGCGGCGGGCCAGCAGAAACATCGGGGTCGAGGCCCGCACCGTGGTGACATCAAAGGTCTCGATGTGGGCGATGACATCATCAAGCGCATCCAGGCCTTCCTGGATACTGTAATGAAATTCGTGGTGCTGGGTGCCAATGGCCTCGGCGGCGACTCGGGCAGCGGCCAAGTCGGGTGAGCCTTCCAGGCCGATGGCGAAGGAGTGAAGACGGGGCCACCATGCCGCTTCGGTGTCGTCGCTTTCAACGCGTCGGTCGGCAAATCGCTGGGCCATGGCGGCAATCAGGGAGGAGTCCAGGCCGCCGGAGAGCAGGACGCCATACGGAACATCGCACATCATCTGACGATGGACGGCGGCCTCCAGCGCCAGGCGAAGCTGGCTCGAGTCGGCCGGTTCCTGTGCCTGCTCGAAATCCTGCCAGGCCGGTTCGTACCAGCGGCGGATCTGCCCTTCGGCCGAGTCGAGCACATGACCCGGAGGAAAGGTGCGAACCTGCGCACAACGCGGTTCAATGGCTTTCATTTCGGAGGCCACCCAGAGCATGCCTTGATCGTCACGTCCGTAATACAGCGGCATGACTCCGATGGGATCGCGGGCGACCAGGTAGCGACCGCTGCTTTCGTCAAACAGCACGAATGCATAGATGCCGTTGAGCCGGTTCAGAAAGTCACTGCCGTGACGATCGTACAGGGCAAGAATGACCTCGCAATCCGAGCCGGTCTGGAAGTCGTAGTCCGGGCATTCGGCACGCAGTTCGCGGTGATTGTAGATCTCGCCGTTGACGCCGAGCACCCGGTTGCGGTCGGGGCTGAACAGGGGCTGGGCACCGGAGTCGATGTCGACGATGGCCAGGCGCTCGTGAACAAGGATGGCGCGGTCATTGACATAAATGCCGCTCCAGTCGGGGCCACGATGACGCTGGCGGCGTGATGCCTCCAGTGCAATACCCCGCAGGCCACGCTGGCCTGCGGGGATGTCGAAGATTCCAAGTATGGAGCACATCTCTGTTCAGTCTCGCAGTTGAACCCGGCTCTTGATTTCCACGCCCGCGGTTGTCAGGTGCAGCGAAAAATCGGAATAACCGTAGATTTCGGCCAGCAATCTGAACATTTCTTCATCATCGCCTAGCTCGAGTTCGGTGTCGGCATCCTCAAGCTGGGTCTGGATCTCGGACATCATGTCCTCCATCAGGCGGCCGTAGGCGGCGAAGTCGATGCCGACATGGGCAATGGCGCTACCCGCCTCGCCGGGCTCAAGCAGGTGCATGAGCTGATCCTTCTGTTCTTCACCCAGGGCCACACCCAGAGCGTTGTCGCCCATGGCGATCCATGCACTGACACCCTGGGTGTCCGGCACGATACCCTCGGGAAGCCGCTGGGGTTCACCACCCGGCTCCAGGGAAACGGCCGCCAGTTCGGGGGAAAACATCTGCGCCATGCCGACGATCATCTGCGGGTTGCGCATGAACACGGCCAGTGAACCCGAGGCGTCCTCCACGCTCTTCATGTCTTGGCCGATGACGGCCCGATCCAGGCGCGCACGCACTCCCTGCAGGTTGGTGACCATGGGCGGGATGGGGCGATTGACGGCCAGTTGCCATTCAGACGCGTTGTCTCGAATACCTGCAAACAGCTCGCATTGTGGCGGATTGTCGACCCAGCCGGTGATCATGTCGCGGACAAAATCCCGGGCCGCAACGAGATTGAAGGCCAGGCCGAAACTGAACATGGCCTCGGCATCCCCTTCCAGGCTGACCGGGGCATCGGCGATTTTCGCCAGACGTTCTCCCAGCGCGGGGTCGGTCTCGAACTTCGTGCCGGAATAGAGCTCGCCATCCTCAAAACTGTAGTAACCGGTTGAAATACGCGGCATCTGGCTGACCAGGGTGCGCAGTTCGGCATCGCAGGCGGGATCGGCGAGCAGGCCCTGTACGCCGGCGGCCAGATGCACGGGACCGGCGAGTTCATCATCGTCGTCCAGCAGGCGCTCGAACAGTCGACCGAATTCGAGAAATCCGCTGGTCTGCGGCAAGAACCCGCGTTCTTCGTTGAACCGGGACAGGTCCGACGGGGTGTAGGCGGTGGTTGGGCGTTCCAGGTCGGCCACGCGACGCAGCAGACGGGAGTCGTCGGGTATCAGCGCGGCGGTCACAAAGTACTCGTCGTGACGCAGCGCCAGGCCAAAGTCGCCCATTTCGATCCAGAGCACTTCCGCATCATCGATCTCACGCCAAGGCAATGCAACGCCCGCGTTCTCGCCAATGCGTTCCAGCATGGCCGAAAAGGCCGCGGCGTCGGTCAATTGCCAGTGCAGCACCGGAAACAGAGAAAGGCTGTGTACGGCCCAGAGGCCGTTGCCGTGCAGGCCACGCGCCTCGAAGGCTTCGCGGCTGTCAAAGTTCACAAGCTCCTCGACCAGCGCTGCCAGCAGGGGATGATCGTAGGCTTCAGGCATGGCCTCATAGGCTTCGCGATTGCCTTCCGCCATTGGCCCGAACATGTCCCAAATACGTTCGCTGATGTCCTCAGGCAGCGGCTCGAGGTTGGCCATGAGGTAGGCGGCGTCGGCGTCGATGCGTTCGAAAAGCTCGGCCTTCAGGCCGGCATTCACCTCGGGTGCGGCGGGTTCGGGTCGGTCGTCATCACGGCTGCAGCCCACCATGATCAGGGCGGCGAGCAGGATTGCCAGGGTAGTCGGTTTCATAGGGCTGTCTCCGTTTGGTTCGCTCGTGGTGCTAGTGTTATACAACACCAACACACTTGTCAAGTATTTCCAAAGTGCAGGGCAGGGCGTCCCTCCTGCCTGAAGGTCGCCCTGACTGCAGTCGTTCTGGCTGTTCCCTTGCGCGGTCTAGCCCAGCGCCTTGACCCCCGAAATCAGCGCCTGCGCGACCTTTTGCGCGTCGCCGTAGAGCATACGCGTATTGTCCTCGAAAAACAGCAGGTTCTCGATGCCGGAAAACCCGGTGCCCTGGCCACGCTTGATGACGATGCAGTTCTTGGCTCGATCGACATCGAGAATGGGCATGCCGTAGATCGGGCTGGAGGTGTCCTTGCGAGCTGCCGGGTTGACCACGTCATTGGCGCCAATGACCAGCGCCACGTCGGTGGTCGGGAACTGGGCATTGATGTCTTCGAGGTCGAAGATCATGTCATAGGGTACGCCGGCCTCGGCCAGCAGCACGTTCATGTGTCCGGGCATGCGCCCGGCAACCGGGTGGATGGCAAAACTGACTTTCACGCCACGAGAGGTCAGCAGCTCGGTCAGCTCCCAGATCTTGTGTTGGGCCTGGGCGACGGCCATGCCATAGCCGGGCACGATGATGACCTTGTCCGCGTAGGCCATCTGAATGGCGGCGTCGGTGCCATCGATGGACTTCATTTCACCGGACGCGGCCACGCCGGCACCGTCTTCATCGGCTTTGCCGAAGCCGGAGAACAGCACGTTGGACAGCGGTCGGTTCATGGCCTTGGCCATAAGCTGGGTCAGCAGTGTGCCGGCCGCACCGACCACGATGCCGGCGATCATCAGTGCCGGAATTTCCAGCACATAGCCCTTGAAGCCGACGGCAATGCCGGTCAGGGCGTTGTAAAGGGAAATCACTACCGGCATGTCGGCACCGCCAATGGGTACGGTGATGAGGATGCCGGCGATCAGGGCGAGCAGGAAGAAGGCAAGCAACAGGGCAGGTGTTGGCCCGTCAATGAAAATCCAGGCACCAACTACCAGGGTGGCGGTGAACACGGCCAGGTTGAGCAGTTGCTGGCCCGGAAAGCGCCAGGTCTTGCGCATCCAACCCTGCAGCTTGGCAAAAGCCACCAGTGAGCCGGAAAACGCAATCGAGCCGATAATGGCACCAAACGCGGCGACCAGTAGGGTGGTCGGCACCATACTGACCTGCCCGGAGTGGAGCTTGAGCAACTCGACTGCGGCGATTGCGGCTGCCGAGCCACCGCCCATGCCGTTGTAAAGCGCGATCATCTGCGGCATGTCGGTCATGGCGACGATCCGCGCCCACCACCAGGCCAGCGCCGAGGCCGAAACCAGTGCGACAATCATCAGGCCGTAGTTGCCTTCGACCTTGGGGTGGACGAATGTCACCAGTACGGCCAGGGCCATGGCCACGCCGGCCCAGATCATGCCGGCCCGGGCGGTGACCGGAGAGCTCATGGCCTTGAGGCCGTAAATGAACAGGACCGCGGCAGTGAAATAAGCGGCAGGTACGATGAAGTCCAGTCCTGGCATCATGATTTATTCCTTCTTGTTCTTGTCGGAAGACTTGAACATCTCGAGCATGCGCTCGGTGACCACGTAGCCCCCGACTGCATTGCCGGCGCCAAGAAACACGGCGATGAAGCCAACGATGATCTCGGCGGTGGTGTCGGCCATGCCCAGCACGACCATGCCGCCGACCACCACGATGCCGTGGATGAAGTTCGATCCGGACATTAGCGGCGTGTGCAGAATGGCCGGTACCCGGCGGATGACCTCGATTCCGGCAAATGCCGCCAGCATGAAGATGTAAAGCGCAATCCAGCCTTCCATGGCTTACTCCTGAATGTTTGTGCTCACCAGGGAGGCACTGAGTTCACAGGGAAAAGTCAAAGAGCGTGATTCTTGAGTCCTCTGTGTCCTCTGTGTCTCTGAGGTGGGCTTACTTGAATTTCTCGTGGACGACCTGGCCGTCGTGGGCGAGCAGACAGCCGGCGATGACTTCGTCTTCGGTGTCGACCTTCAACTCGCCTTCCTCGTCGATGAGCAGGGCGAGCAGGTTGTGGATGTTCTTGGCATACATTTCCGAAGCGTGCAGCGGTGCACGCGAAGGCAGATTGGTCGGCCCGTTGATCAGAACGCCCTTGTGGTTGACCGTTTCGCCGGGGCGGGTCAGTTCACAGTTGCCGCCGGTCTCGGCGGCCAGATCCACGATCACGCTTCCCGGAGCCATGTCGTCGACCATGGCCGAGGTGATGATCTTCGGCGCCGACCGGCCGGGGATGGCCGCGGTGGAGACCACCACGTCGGCCTTCGCCAGGTGGCGTGCAAGTGCTTCGGCCTGCTGTTCCCGTTCCTCGTCGGTCAGCTCACGGGCGTAGCCGCCCTCGGTTTCGGCATCCACCCCGGTATCGATCATCTTTGCGCCCAGCGACTCTACCTGCTCGCGGGCCGCGGCTCGAATGTCGTAAGCCTCGACCTGGGCACCAAGCCGGCGTGCCGTGGCGATGGCCTGCAGGCCGGCGACCCCGGCGCCGATCACCACTGCCTTGGCCGGCCGCAGGGTGCCGGCGGCCGTGGTCAGCATGGGAAATAGCCTGGGTGCTATGTCGGCGGCGATGATCACCGCCTTGTATCCGGCAATGGTCGCCTGCGACGAGAGCACATCCATGGCCTGGGCCCGGGTAATGCGCGGCACCAGCTCCATGGCGATCAACGACAGGCCGTCATCGGCAGCCTGCCTGAGCGGATCGAAATCCTGGTAGGGCACGAGTTGTCCGATAACAACCGTGCCCGAGCCGGCCGCCTTGAGTATTTCCGGCTCCGGGCGGCGTACGCTCAACAGGACATCGGCACGGGAAGCCACATCGGTCGCGCCAGCCACGATCTCGCAATCTCCCCACGACTCGTCGGGATGACCTGACTCGCTGCCGGCACCGGATTCGACGAGGACCTGGTGCCCGGCCTGAGTCAGCTTGGCGGCGGTGGGAGGATCCAGCGCGACACGTCGTTCACCGCTGGCTGTTTCCTTAACGATTCCGATCTTGAGCGTCATGTTATTCCCTCTTCCATGGAACTAGAGTGTATCCGCAGGCCACCGGCAGGTTCAATCACCGACTGTGAGTCCCGTGAGGGCCGATCAGCATATTACATAGTACGTCGCAGCGACACGGTGCGTTAAATACGAGCCGGTTATGTGGGTATCCCGCGAAGTGTTCGATCTTGGTTCCATTATCGCGACGGGAGCATGAGGGTGCACCAAAGATGGCAAAGCCGGTGCGAAAGGTATTATGATCTGTATCGGGAATTAGAACCATAGCAACTGACGGGGACTGCGTTTGGTGCCGGAAATCGCTTTCGGGGAGCTGTTTGAGCCTGCATTTCAACCATTTGTCATCGCGGCGATCATCGTTGCGCTGATTGCGTTGCTTGAAATTGTGTCCGCCGTCTTCGGGCTGGCGATTTCCAGTGTGCTGGATGATTTTCTGCCCGGGCTGGACATCGATGGCGATGCGGATGCCGGCATGCTGTCGTGGCTGGGATTTGGTCACGCCCCGTTTCTGGTGGTGTTGATCGTCATCCTGTCGGTGTTCTCTGTTGCCGGCATTCTGATCCAGGCGCTTGCCCTGGGCTGGCTGGGCTGGGCGCTCTGGCCGGCACTGGCCGTTGTCATCGCGCTGGGCATCAGCCTGCCACTGGCCGGCTGGCTGTCACGACGGCTGGCCTGGTTGATTCCCAGTGTCGAAAGCTCGGGCATTCATCGTGACGAGCTGGTCGGCCGCAGTGGACGAATCACTCTGGGCACGGCAACCGGCGAGCGTACCGCGGAAGCCGAAGTGGTTGATCCCAATGGATTGCGTCACTGGATTCGGGTGCGTGCCGAGCGCGGCGAGACGATCGAGCCGGGCGCGGAAGTGCGCATCATTGAAAGGGAGAGCCGTTCGCTGTTTGTTGCCCGGCGGCAAGGTTGAAATCTTTGATCATTAGCTGACCACATTCGCTGAACAACTGGAGGGAGAATGAATACATCCGTTTTGATGACCATACCCGGCATCATTGTTTCCGCCCTGGTGGCCATCGGCCTGATCTATGCCGCCCTTTACAAGAAGGTGCCGCGCGGGATCGCCCTGGTGCGCACTGGCATGGGCGGCAGAAAAGTCATCATCGATGGGGGCTGCCTGCGCCTGCCGGTGTTCCACGAAGTCCGGGAGGTCAACCTGTCCACCGTGCAGTTGACCGTGCGCCGCAATGGCGAAGATGCGCTGATTACGCGCGACAGCCTGCGCGTGGATGCCACCGTGGACTTCTACGTCTCGGTCGAGGAGAGCGACGATGGCGTGGCTCAGGCCGCGCGCACCCTGGGTGACAGGACCTTTGACCCCGACAAGTTGCGCGAGCTCATCGAGGGCAAGCTGGTCGACGCGTTGCGTGCCGTTGCCGCCGAGCAGGACATGATGAACCTGCACGAGAACCGGCAGGACTTTGTCCAGCGCGTCCAGGAGATCGTCGCCACCGACCTGTCGAAGAACGGTCTGCAGCTCGAATCGGTCTCCCTGACCGGGCTCGATCAGACATCCACCGACAATCTCAATCCGAACAACATGTTCAACGCCACGGCGTTGAAGCTGACCGCCGAGCGCGTGGCCCGAGAAACCCAGGCACGGGCGGAAGCCGAGGCAAATGCCAGGATTGCCGATGCGCGCGAAGCAGCTCGTGCCGAGGAAGAAACGATCCGTGCGCGCGAGACAGTGGAGCGTTCGGAAATCGAGAAGGAACGGGGGGTGGCGATCTACCGTTCCGAAAGCCAGGCCGAGTCGAGAAAGGCCGAGATTGCCTCCAACCAGGCCGCCGAAAACGCCGAGCTGGAGAAGGATGAAGCGCTGCGTGCGCGGGCCATCGAGCGTGACCGCAAGCTCAAGATTTCCGAGCAGGAGCAGCGTATTGCCGTGGCCGAGAAGTCGGAAAGCGAATCGCAGGCCCAGGCCCGTGCCGAGCAGGCCCGGCAGGAACGCGTGGTGGCCGAGGAAGCGGTGCGAACCGCCCAGGAGCAGGCTGCCGCCGAACGTCAGAAGCAGGTCAGCGTGATCCGCGCCCAGGAGGAGGCGGAAGTCGATGCCACGCGGGTGCGGGTTTCGGCCGGTGCCAGCCGCGAGGCCGTGGAACTGGAAGCGCGCGGTCGCAGCGAGGCGGTGGAACTGGAAGCGCGGGGTCGTCGCCAGGCCGCCGAGCAGGACAAGGAAGCCGCGGAATTCCGCGCCCAGGCCTTGCGTGCCGAGAAGGAGGCCGAAGCCGAGGGGATTCAGGCCGTCAACGAGGCCAAGAACACCCTGTCGTCGCAACTTATCGCGCACGCCGAGCGCTTGCGCGAACTGGAAGTGGCACCCGAGGTGCTGCGCGAACTGGTCGCTCCCTTCGACGGGGTGGGAGAAAACATGCGCTCGGTGTTCATCCATGGCCTGGGCAATGCGAATGCCAATGGCAACGGTGCCGAGGGCGGTTCCGGCCAGGGCGGCCAGCCACGCTCGGTCATGGAGGACCTGTTCGGTCAGATCATGAACTATTCGACTGTCGGTCCGGCGCTCAAGGAGATCGGCGGGCAACTGGGCATCGACCTGGCCGAAACACTCAAGAATGGCTCGCTCAAGCGGGTTGATGGCGGTGCAGAGGCGGCCGCGAGTGATCGCAGCGCAGACGCCGGGGAAGCTCCGGCCGACGCCGGTGGTAGTGGCAGCGGCAGCCAGTCTCAAGCACAATCGGACAGGGACTGATCGCAATTCTGTCCGGGCAGCATGCGACGTAGTCTGCTTGACATGCAGGTGGCCGCCGGCGCGGTGGTGGTGTCAGTGGCCGGTTTTTCGCTGGGCGGTGTCTTTGCCTGGGGCGGGCTGGCCCTGGCAGCCGGCGGCGCGACGCTCTACGGCATGCGCTTTCGTCCCGCCCCCGGGCATGATGCCGACAACGGGCGATCCACCGCGAACGCCGGTGTAGCCGATGTGCTTTGGGCCGATGCCGAGCGGGCGTTGCGGATACTCGACCGGTATCCCGACGAGGGTGAGCTGGCCGAGCCGGTCATCCGACTGGCCCGCCTGGCGCGTCGGGCGGTGGAACGCGGCCGGCGCAGCCCGGCCGACCCGGCTGCGGCGCGCACCCGTCATGTGCTGTGCCTGGCTGCCGAAACCCTGGCTGCATTTGACGACAGCGAGCCCGGCCGGAGGCAAAGGCGTTTGCAGCGCATGCGCGAGGTCCTCGACGAAGCGGCTGAGACCCTGGCCCGGGACGCCGGGTTGGATGCCGAAGACCAGGCGCTGTGCGTGCGCCTGCGGGTGCTCGAACAGGAACTGAAGAACATGCCAATTGAAGGAGGCAGCGATGGAAATGACCACCACGATTGAGACCGAGCCGCGACAGGATGAAGCCGTACGCCGGGAGGTGGAGGTCTTTCTGGGCGATGCTTCCCGCGCTTTTGATCTTGAGGCCGCGCGTGCCGAGAAGCAGGCGCTGATCGAGCAGATCAAGGGAGATTTTTCCTGGGAGCAGCCCGAGCAGTTCGCCGCTGACCAGGCCACCGGGGTTTCACAGTTTGCCGATACCATCGTCGAGGGAGTGCGTTCGGCCAACCTGGGCAGCGTGCACGACCACCTGACCGAACTGCGCATGGTCAGCAAACGGCTCAGCGGACAACTGGAGCCTTCCGGTTTCCTGTCGCGTTTCTTTTTCAACGCTCGCAAGGCGCTGGAGCGTTTCGCCGCCGACTGGAGCACTGTTGACGGGCAGATCAACCAGGTCATTGCCACGCTGGAGCGTGACAAGCGCGGCAGTCTGATCACCATCGAGAATCTGCGCGAGATCGGCCAGGAAGCCATCGACAATTTCCGACACATGGCCGCCGCCATCGTGGCCGGGCAGGAGATCCTGGCAGAGGAGCGGGAACGGCTGGCTGGGCTCAAGAAGGAGGTTGATGCGGCCGACGACCCTGTTCAGGCCGCCGAGCTGCGTCAACTCGAGCAGCGAGCCGACGTGTTCGACCGCCGTCTGACCAATCTCGAAAAAAGCCGGGCCATTGCCGCCGGCATGATTCCCACCATCCAGCAGACCCTGCACAGCGAGATCATCGTCAGCGAGGAACTCGACATGGCACTCAGCCAGGCCATCCCGCTGATGAAGCAGCAACTGGCCGTGGTGGTCGAGCAGGTGCGCCAGCAGGAGCGGCTGGAATCACTGGCGGCGACGCGCAATGCCACCGAAGAGATGATGGAAGAGATTGCCGATCGGCTCGAGACCAACCAGGATATGGTCGACAAGCAGGTGCGCGAAGGCATCGCCTCGGCCGACAAGGTGGTGGAGTTTCTTCACCGGATTGGCGATACCATTGAGGAGATCGATCAGCGTCAGGCCGAGGCCCAGCGCGACCGTGCCGCAGCCCGCGATCAACTGCAGCAGGCGGTTTCAGATCTCCGGGATCGGCTGTCCTGACGGGCAGTGGCCGGGCCGGTGTCCGGGGCCGGTGAATTATGCGAGGCTGTTTCTGGCTGCTTCCAGCCGCCCGGCGGTTCCAGTGTCGAACCATTGCCCCTGAAATCGTTCGCCCTCGACCAGGCCGGCGGCAATGGCCTGTTCCAGCACGGGCCGTAACGGGCGCACGCCGGGTTCGAGGTCGGCGAACAGCCCGGGCCTGAACCAGGCAATACCGCTGAAAGTCAGTTTGATGTCCGAGTCAAGGACCATGCGCCCACTCTCGATGCCAAAGTCGCCATGTGGATGGTGCGGCGGGTTGTCGACCATGACGAGGTGGGCCAGGGCTTCTGATTCCAGTTGGCGCATACGTTTGAGTGGGTAATCGCACAGCACATCGGCGCTGATAGCCAGAAATGGCGCATCGCCAAGCAGTTCCAGAGCATGTACGATGCCGCCGGCCGTTTCCAGGGCGCCGGGCGGTTCGGGTGAATAGCGGATACGCAGCCCGAAGTTGCCACCGTCGCCCAGTTTGGCGGCGATTTGTTCGCCCAGCCAGCCCAGATTGATGACCACATCCTGGAATCCGGCGGCGGCAAGCCGGTCGAGATGATGCACGATCAGCGGTTTGCCGCCCACCTCGAGCAACGGCTTGGGCACGCTGTCGGTTAGCGGGCGCAAGCGTTCGCCGCGCCCGGCGGCAAGAATCATGGCTTTCATGGTTGGTCGTGGCATTGGTTCAATCAAGCTGACGCCGGTGCTGCCAGGCGGCAATCAGCCGTCCCAGTTCCAGGAGTTCGGGATTGCGCTCGATGGCCTGCTCCAGGTAGGCAAAGAAGCGGGGTGTGTCCTCCAGGTACCCGGATTTACCGTCGCGATAGTGGATGCGGGCGAAGATGCCAATGACTTTCAGGTGGCGTTGAACAGCCATGAAATCGCAGGTTCGTCGCCACAACCCGGCTGATTCGGGGACCGGCAGGCCGGCTGCCCGGGCACGCTGCCGATAGTTCTCCAGCCAGGTATCCACCTGTTCTTGGGGCCAGCTCAGAAAGGCATCGCGAAACAGGCAGACGGGGTCGTAACTGATGGGGCCGAGTACGGCGCCCTGAAAGTCGATGATGCCCGGGTTCGGGTCTGCCAGCATCAGATTTCTGGGCATGTAGTCTCGATGACAGAAAACCCGTGGCTGGTCCAGTGCCCACCGCACCAGCGTTGCGCAGATGCTGTCCCAGGCGTCGAGCTCTTCATCGGTGGGCTCGACCTGCCAGTGACGGTTCAAAAACCAGTCGGGGAACAGCGATACTTCGCGCAACAGCATGGCGGGATCGTATTCCGGCAGCCCACGTGGGTCGGCGTAGGTCTGCATGGTGATCAGTGCACCGAGGGCGTCGTCGAACAGTGTGGCGGCGGTGTCGGCATTCAGCACAAGGTGGTAGGGCCGTTGGCCCAGGTCTTCTAGCAACAGAAACCCCTGCTCGTGGTTCACGTGCAGTTGGTCGGGAACGTGCAGGCCCGCCCGTTCCAGACGCTGGCCGATGTCGATGAAGGCATCGAGCTTCTCGATCTCGGGAGGGGCATCCATGACCACCACCGTGCGCCCTTCGTGCGAGAGACGAAAATAGCGGCGGAAACTGGCGTCAGACCCGATCGCATCGCTGACGAAATCTTCGGGCCAGCCCAACTGATCCGCGCCCCATGATTCGGCCTGCTGGCGTCGTACGTCTTCCATTCCTTAATTTCCCAGGCCCATGCGTGCCGCCCATGATTGGCCGGCGGTCCAGCGCCATGCCTGACACCAGCTTTCCAGGCCGTCGGCATAGCGCCTGGCAAAGCCGGGGATGCTGGCGCAGAGCTGATCGATACGGTCGCGGTCTGCGGGGTGGTCGGCGGCATGGGCTTTGAGGGCGCGCTGATAGTCGGTGGCCAGCCAGGGGGGTGGGGACCACTCCGCCAGGCGGGCCCGAATTCGGTCAATGCTGTCGGCGCGCACACCGAGCAGGTCGCGCTGCAGTTGCCAGCGCAGGTCGTTGCTGCCGATCGCCGCCAGATGTCGCATCCAGCCGGCCAGCATCTCGATGCGGCTGTCGGTGTCGCCGTTGGGCAACTGATCGGCCAGTGTTTCGATCTGATCGGCCAGGAAGCGCCCCCGGTTGATCGAGCGTGGACGGTCAATGGCTTCCGGTGTCCACCTGCGAGGCTCCGGCCGTTCGTGCAGCAACATGAAGGGAAGGGCAGCGTGCAGGCTGCCCGGGTGAAGCCAGCGTGTCAGGGCACCGAATAACAGGTCCTCGTTGCCTCCTCGTGCCTGGGTGGGCAACAGCAGCTCACGATTGTCGATACCGGTCAGGGTTGTGGTCATCAGGCTGAAGTCTGTTGATGCCTGGATGGCGTCGGGCGCGCGAGCCACCCGCCGCTGGTCGACCAGTCGGCGATAGTCCTGCTCGTTTTGGCTCAGGGCTTTCAGGTGCTCGACCGGCTCGACGAACAGCCACTGCAGGCCGGAGGTGCCCGGGTCGCCCAGGGTGCCGTTGGTGCTGATGCGAATCCGGGTAGGGGTGTTCAGCTCGTGCAGGCACTGCGGGTCGAGACGTTCGAACAGATCCGGCGACTGCCCGGCATCGAGGCGGGCGAATCCTGCCGCGCTGCGGCCCAGGTAGCGGGCATGCTCGGCGAAGGGGTTGCCGGTGAATGCTTCGAATCCGGTTCCCAGCGGCTGATCGGGTTGTGGAAACTCCAGGGCGACGGTGGCGGAGGGTGAAAATCGATGCTGGTTGCAGTCTTGCCCGAGCCGGAATGCCGACAGACTGGCATCATCGTCCATCAGGGCGATGGCCTCGCCGGCGCCGAGCAACAGGGCCAGGTTGAGGCTGGCTCCGTAGCGCGGTTGCTGGTCATCGGGGCTGCCCTCGATAAACCAGTAGAGGTACTCGAACTCGACTTCGCTGTCTCGGGCCAGTTTTTTCAACAGCCTTGCGCGTTCATGCCGGTCGATGTGGTGCAGATCGATACCCAGTCGGGAGCGATAGCGCTCGACCAGGGCTGCCGCGGCGCTGATGCCCTGTTCGTCATCGCTGTCATCGAGGACGATGCAGCGGTCGAGTCCGCCGGCATCAGCGAGTGCGACCAGGCTGTCGAGCAGACGCTCCAGGGTGCCGGGCCGGTTGCAGGTGCGGATGAAAAGGCTGCTGATTCGTGCCGGATTGTCGTCCGGCTGGTTGATGGACTTCAGGTGTTGGAGCAGATCGTCCTCGCTGAGCAAAAGCCCCTGTTCGGCAAGCTGATCGAGGCGCCTGGCAAAATGGCTGGCTTGGGGCGGTGGCGCCTTGAGCTGGGCCACGGCCTGGCTGGCCTGTTCGTCGAGGCTGCGAAATCGATCGCAGGCACTCAGCAGCCGCGCATCCACGACCGACAGGTCCACCGGCTGGGCCTGGCGGCTGACCAGGAGGCGGGCCCTGGAATCCGATATCAGGCGGGCATCGAAAGGAGGCGCCATGTAGCGCGCACGATCGACCGGCGTGTCCCCATCGGCCGGGTTCGGGCTGATATCGAAACTGTAGGGATCTTGCGCCATGCTTGCCCCGGGCACTGAAAAACCGAAGTGGGAAAGTGTATCAGGGGCAGGTAGCGAAAAGCGTTCGACAATGCGGTAGGTCAGGAAAAGGTACCGTTCCGGTCTTGTTTTACCGACGCTTTGGCATCATAATATGGGACCGTATTGATCCGGTATTGACAAGATGCTGCGCATCAGCAAGTTGACTGATTACGCCACCGTGGTGCTGGCGGCACTGGCCCGGGATCCCGAGCAGCGGATCTCGGCCAGTCAGTTGGCCGATCAGGTTCGACTGGAAACTCCCACGGTGGCCAAGGTGCTCAAGACACTGGCCCGGGCCGGGCTGGTCAATTCAGTACGTGGCGTCAATGGCGGATATCAGTTGGCCCATTCGGCCGAAGATATCTCCGTGGCCGAGATTGTCTCGGCCATGGAAGGGCCCATCGCCCTGACAGAGTGCGGGCTGGAGCCGGGGCTGTGCTCGCATGAATCCGATTGCAGCCTGCGCGGCAACTGGCAGCGCATCGGTCAAGCCGTGGAAGGTGCACTGAGTGCCCTGAGCCTGGCCGACTTGGCTCGGCCGCAGCCACCCCGGATCGCCATTCGCGCCGAATCCACCGTTGAAACAACGCGGAAAATCTCATGAACCAGACTGTCGAACAAGTCGAACGCCACATTCAGCAGCGCTACAAGGCCGGTTTCTATACCGACATCGAGTCCGACCGTGTGCGCGCGGGGCTGGATGAGGAGATCATTGCCATGATCTCGGCCAAGAAGGAAGAGCCCGAATGGCTGCTGGAATGGCGCCTGAAGGCGTTTCATCAGTGGCAGAAGATGGTCGGTCCGGACTGGGCGCATCTGAATTTGCCGGCCATCGACTTTCAGAAGATCCACTACTACGCCGCGCCCAAGCAGAAGAACCGGCCCAAGAGCCTCGACGAGGTCGATCCCAAGCTGCTCGAGACCTTCGACAAGCTCGGAGTGCCCCTGCATGAACGCGCGCGCCTGGCCGGCGTGGCCGTCGATGCCGTGTTCGATTCGGTGTCGGTCGGCACCACGTTCCAGAAGGAACTCAAGGAAGCGGGCGTCATCTTCTGTTCGTTCTCCGAGGCGGTGCGCGACTATCCCGACCTGGTGCGCGAGTATCTGGGCTCCGTTGTGCCCTTCACCGACAATTACTTCGCCGCGCTCAACTCGGCGGTGTTTTCCGACGGCTCGTTCGTCTATATACCCAAAGACACACGTTGCCCGATGGAGCTGTCGACCTATTTCCGCATCAACGCGCGCGACACCGGTCAGTTCGAGCGCACGCTGATCGTTGCCGAGCCCGGCAGCCATGTCAGTTACCTGGAAGGCTGCACCGCGCCCATGCGCGACGAGAACCAGCTGCATGCCGCGGTCGTCGAGCTGGTTGCCAAGCAGAAGGCGCATATCAAGTACTCGACCGTGCAGAACTGGTATCCGGGTGACGAGAACGGCAAGGGTGGCATCTACAATTTTGTCACCAAGCGCGGCGACTGCCGCGAGGATGACTCGCGCATCACCTGGACGCAGGTCGAGACCGGATCGGCGATTACCTGGAAATATCCGTCGTGCGTTCTGCGCGGTGATCGTTCTTCCGGCGAGTTCTATTCGGTCGCACTGACCCATAATCATCAGCAGGCCGATACCGGCACCAAGATGATTCACCTGGGTCGTGACACCACCAGCAAGATCATCGCCAAGGGCATCTCGGCCGGCAAGAGCCAGAACAGTTATCGCGGCCTGGTGCGCATGGCCAAGCGGGCCAAGAACGCGCGCAACTACACCCAGTGCGATTCCTTGCTGATCGGCAAGCAGTGCGGTGCGCACACTTTCCCCTACATTGAATCGTTCAACCCGACGGCGAAAGTCGAGCACGAGGCGACGACCTCACAGATCGGCGAAGACCAGCTCTTCTACTGCCGCTCGCGCGGCCTGGACGAAGAAGAGTCCGTTGCCCTGATCGTCGACGGTTTCTGCAAGGAAGTGTTCAAGGAACTGCCGATGGAGTTCGCGGTGGAAGCCAAGGCCTTGCTAGAGATCTCGCTGGAAGGGGCGGTTGGCTGAGCCGTGAACGAAACCCGCGTAGGTCGGGGTTGCATCCCCGACGGACGAGATTTCCGGTTTCGACACGCCTAGCTATGCGCATACAGGATCACGACGTCGTCCGTCGGGGATGCAACCCCGACCTACGCCAGAGTTGGAACGAGAAAGTGCCCCACGGTGGGCCAACCATCAAGACGGATATAGAACGCAATGCTCAAGATCACCAATCTCCACGTCACTATCGACAATAAACCCATCCTCAAGGGCCTGAATCTCCAGATCGGCCCCGGTGAGCTGCACGCCATCATGGGCCCGAATGGTTCGGGCAAGTCCACGCTGGGTTATGCCCTGGCCGGTCGCGAGGGCTACCAAATCGCCGAGGGTTCGGTGGAGTTCGAGGGGCAGGACATCGCCGAGATGGAGCCCGAAGAGCGGGCCGCGGCCGGCTTGTTCCTGGCCTTCCAGTATCCGGTCGAGATTCCCGGCGTGAACAACGCTTATTTCCTGCGCGCCGCGCTCAATGCCCAGCGCAAGGCCCGCGGTGAGGAGGAGGTCGACTCGATGAGTTTTCTCAAGGAGGTGCGCGAGTCGCTGCGCAGCCTGAAGATGGATGAGTCGCTGCTCAAGCGCGCTGTCAACGAGGGCTTCTCCGGTGGTGAAAAGAAGCGCAACGAGATCGTGCAGATGGCCGTGCTGAATCCGATACTGGCTGTGCTGGACGAGACCGATTCGGGGCTGGATATCGATGCGCTCAAGCTGGTTGCCGAGGGCATCAATCGCCAGCGTGACGACAAGCGCTCGTTCCTGGTCATCACCCATTACCAGCGTTTGCTCGAGTATCTCGAACCGGACCACGTTCATGTACTCTCCGATGGCCGTATCGTCGAGTCCGGCGGCAAGGAGCTGGCCGAGCGGCTTGAGCGCGAAGGTTACGGTTTTCTGGAAGCGGCCGAGGCTTGAGCGATGAGTGCACTGCTTGACCGACTGGCCGGCGATCAGCACCTCCCTGGCGATGATTTCGGCGCTATCCGCCGTCGCGCGCAACAGGCGCTGATGCAGCATGGTTTTCCCGACCTCAAGACCGAGGACTGGAAGTACACGCCGCTGAAACTGCTGGAGAAGCGTGAATTCAATGCCGATACCACGGGTGGGGCGGCATTGCCCGGGTTGCCTTTCGAGGCGACCGTGTTGCACTTTGACAATGGATGCCTGGATCTGGAGGGGCTGAAACTTCCAGAAGGGTTGCGCATCGAGCCGATCGGTGCTGATTCATTGGAGCAGGTGGAATACGGTGATCGCGCCGATGCCTTCGCCTGGCTCAATCTGGCCCGTTTTCAGCAGGGACTGCGGCTGGTGATCGAATCCGACCAGGATCGTCCTGTGGTGCTGGCTACGACCACGAACGAAGGCTTTGCCGCCGCTGTTCATCCCCGGCTGGAAATTGAAGTGGCCGAAGGCGCATCGGCCACGCTGATTGATTATCAGCAAGATGCCGGCGCCGGCTTGATCAATCGCGTGGTTGATGTCGAATTGGCTAAAGGCGCGAAACTCAACCATGTCATCCGCCGTGGCGGCGGTGACAGTGCCTGGATCGAGCGCAGCGTTGTCAATGTCAGCGATGATGCTGACTACCGGGTTCACGTGCTTGATTGCGGTGGCCGACTGACCCGACAGGATCTGAGCGTACAGTTGATGGCCGAGGGCGCCAATGGCGAGATCGACGGCATCGGACTGGTCAATACCCGTCAGCATATCGATTACCACACCGCCATCGATCACACGGTGGGGCATACCAGTAGCCGCGAATCATTCCGGCTTCTGGGAGACGGCAGCGGAGTGGGTGTGTTCAACGGTCGCATCCATATTCACAAGGACGCAGACGACAGTCATTCCGACCTGGAAACCGCGAACCTGCTGCTGAGCGAGCATGCACGCATCAACACCAAGCCCGAACTGGAAATCTATGCCGAAGAGGTCACTGCCAGCCATGGTGCGACCATCGGCCAGCTTGATGACGATGCCATGTTTTACCTGCGCTCGCGTGGTATCCCGGCCGATGAGGCCGGTGCGCTGCTCAAGTACGGCTTTGCCGCTGCCCCCTTGGAAGGTCAGGCCACTGAGCCGGTGCGCGAATGGCTGCTGGGTCAGTTGCGCGAGGTACTTTGAATGCTGAACCCTGTATTCGCGAGTGATACCGATGGATATCGTTGAATCGAAAGTCAGAGACCAACTCGATGTGCATGCGCTGCGCGAGCAGTTTCCAGTGCTCGCACGTGAAGTGCATGGCAAGCCGCTGGTCTACCTGGACAATGCGGCCACCGCGCAACGACCGTTGAAAGTGATCGAGGCGATGGATGGCTTCTACCGTCGCTACAACGCCAATGTGCATCGCGGCGTGCATCAGCTTTCGGTCGAAGCATCGGAACAGTTCGAGCAGTCACGCGCGGCTGTTGCCCGCTTACTCAACGCTGGCAGCGATCGCGAGATCGTGTTCACGCGCGGCACGACCGAAGCCGTCAACCTGGTGGCCAACAGCTATGTGCGGCCTCGGCTCAAGCCCGGCGACGAAATCCTGATCACGCACATGGAGCACCACTCCAATATCGTGCCCTGGCAGATGCTGTGCGAGCAGACCGGGGCGGTGCTCAAGGTGGCGCCCATCAATGAGCGTGGCGAACTGCTAATCGATGAATTCGAGAGTCTGATCAGTGAACGCACCTGCATCATCGGTGTGGTGCATGTCTCCAACGCACTGGGTACGGTCAACCCCGTTGCCGAGATCTGCGCGATGGCAAAGAAGCATGGGGTCCCTGTGCTGGTCGATGGCGCCCAGGCCACGCCACATGAAAAGGTGGACGTGCAGACGCTGGGCTGTGATTTCTACTGCGTGTCTGCGCACAAGATGTATGGGCCGACCGGTATCGGTGCGCTGTGGGCGCGCGAGGATCTGCTCGAAGCCATGCCGCCCTGGCAGGGTGGCGGCGAGATGATTCAACGGGTCAGTTTCAATGGCACGACCTACAACGATATCCCGCACAAGTTCGAAGCCGGCACCCCCAATATTTCCGGCGCCATCGGTTTCGGTGCAGCCGTAGAGTTCATCGAGGAAATCGGCATCGAGCGCATTGCTGATCATGAAATGCGGCTGCTCGACCATGCCACGCAGGAAATGTCGAAGATCGAGGGTCTGACCATCATTGGTCAGGCCGAGTACAAGGGGCCGGTAGTGGCATTCACCGTCGACGGGGCGCATCCCAACGACATCGGAACCATCATCGACCATCATGGCGTGGCCATCCGCACGGGCCATCACTGTGCCATGCCGGTCATGGAATTCTTCGATGTGCCGGCCACGGCCCGGCTGTCATTCGCCGTTTACAATCTGCATTCGGAAATCGATGTGTTTCTCGAAGGCCTGGAACAAGCCCAGGCCATGCTGGCCTGATGGCTTCTGTCATTACTGACCCGGCGGGTGCCTGCTCGAGTTGGTTCGGTCGTTCCTCGGTCTGCGAGACTGGCCGGTCGACAATCTGGTTGTCGGTGTGGTCGTAGTGGAGGGCGGCGCGCGGGCTCTGGTCGCCTCATTGTAAGGGGCATGGGGTTGACCGAACCGTCGCAAGCTTCAATGCCATCAAGGAGCGAACATGCCGATTGAACAAGCTGACTACCCGGCCATGCTGGCTGACCTGCGCCACGGCTTTCAGCGTGGTCTGACTCGACCGCTGGCCTGGCGCAGGCAGCAGCTCTCGGCGATCGAAAGTTTGTTGACCGAAAACGAACCGCGCATTGCCGCAGCCCTGGCTGCCGACCTGGGCAAGCCCGAGCAGGAGGTCTACATGGGCGAGCTCTCGCTGGTGTTGAGTGAGGCCCGGCATGCACGCAAGCGCTTGCGACGCTGGTCTCGACCACGGCGCGTATCCACACCAATGGTCGGTCAGCCCGGTCGCAGCTGGGTGCAGCCCGAACCTTTGGGGGTGGTGTTGATCATGGGTGCCTGGAATTACCCCGTGCAGCTGGTGCTCGGGCCGCTGATTCCGGCACTGGCGGCCGGCAACTGTGCCGTGGTCAAGCCCTCCGAGATTGCTGCCGTCAGCTCGGCCTTGATGGCAGAACTGATTCCGCAGTATCTAGACAATGACGCCGTGCGGGTCGTCGAGGGTGCCGTAGAGGAGACTACGGAGCTGCTCAAACTGCGTTTTGATCATATTCTCTATACCGGTGGCGCCCATGTCGGGCGCATCGTCATGCGTGCAGCCGCCGAACACCTCACACCGGTGACCCTGGAGCTGGGTGGAAAGAGTCCGTGCGTGGTCGATGCCGGTGCCGACCTCAAGTCGGCGGCACGACGCCTGACCTGGGGCAAGTGCCTCAATGCCGGCCAGACCTGCATTGCACCGGATTACGTGCTGGTAACTCCCGAACAGCGCGAGCCACTGATCAGGGCCATCGAATCCGAACTCGAGGCCATGTATGGCAGCGATCGGCTGGGCAGTGCTGATTTCGCCCGGATCATCAATCGGCACCATTTCGACCGGCTGGCCGGCTATCTGGACAATGGACGGGTAGCGATCGGTGGCCAGGTTGACGAAGCCGGTTGCCGCATCGAGCCGACCGTACTGACCGATGTGGCCGCTGACAGCCCGGTCATGCGCGAAGAGATTTTCGGGCCCATCCTTCCGGTGATTGCAGTGGCCGATCTGGACGAGGCGATTGCCTACATCATCCGACGAGATAAGCCGCTCGCCGCTTACCTGTTTACCCGAAGTCGCGATAGTCAGAGACGTTTCGTTGAACAGGTCAGCACGGGCAACCTGTGTATCAACGACGTGCTGATGTTCATGTCGGTACACGAGCTGCCGTTTGGCGGGGTCGGAATGAGCGGCATGGGGCAATATCATGGCCGGGCCGGCTTTGACCGATTCTCGCACTTGAAAGCGGTGATGAAGCGTAGCCGGTTTCCGGAAGTGCCCCTCCGTTTCCCACCCTACACGGCGCTGAAACAGCGTCTGCTCAAGATGGTGGGTTAGGGAGCCTCTGAATAACTCTGCGCGGGCGCGACGGGCCTTTGCGGCAGAAACGCGCTCCGCGCAGAGCTGCTACTAATGCGGTCACTAATCAGCAGACACACAGAGCTTCGGAGCCGGTCACCGGCAAGGCGCGCGAGCGCAGGCATAGTGGACCTATGTCAAGCGAGCGGAACACGCGCAGCCGGCCCCGTGCCGAGTGCTTTTTGCCTTCGGCAAACCGCAATCGGCACGGGGCCTGCGCTGCGGGTGACCGGCTCCGAAGCTCTGTGTGTCTGCTGATTAGTGACCGCATTAGAGGCTCCTTAGCGTACTCGGTTTCCAGTGGTGGCCCAAGGTCCTGAGATAGCTGATGGCCTTGTCTACTTACCTGCCGGGTTAATGACCCGCCATGTACCCCATATCGGGTTGCCGCGGACTTCGATGCCCAGTTCGCGCAGCCAGTCGGCAACGACATGGTTGGAGTTGTAGAAGACCGTGTAGTCGACCGGGTCGTGGACGAACTCCAGATCGTAGTTCGGGTTGTAGTGCAGGGTGTCGATGTTGTCATTGAAACGCTGTTCCAGTTTCCGGTCTAGCGCGTCGATATGCTCGGATTCTGCGGCCAACTCGTGAATCTCCCGGATGACCACGGGCACCTGGCGTCGAATGGCGGCCTCGTCGGGTGGGCCGGCCAGTTCCTTGCGGCCCAGTGCTGCTTGGGTCGGGAAGAACAGGGTCGGCCAGACCCGAAAGAAGCCGGTCTCCTGTAGTGCATACCAGCGCCACTCGCCGTAGAGATAGCGGACCATGGAGTCGTCTTCCCGGGTCAGCACCAGGGTGGAATGACGCCCGTGGTCCAGCAGGTAGGCGGAGCGGGACTGATCGAAAGTGGTGGCATCCGGCTGCGTCACAGTGCCGACACAGCCGGCGAGCAGGATGCCTGAAACGATCAGCAACAGGCAGGTTCGTGCCGCAACAATCATGTGATCTACATACCTGCCGGGTTAATGGTGTCTGGGTTCGTCGATTATTGTCCGGTACGGCTCAGGGCATGTCCAGTCCGCTTCACGCTGGTAGAATTCGCGGGCTATGGTTCTCGACAAGCTCTACCAGCAACTGGTGCTCGACCATAATCGAGCACCCCGCAACTTCGGACCCCTGTCTGGCGCGACACACGCCGCGCGCGGACATGATGCCCTGTGCGGAGACGATATCCTGGTGGAGTTGGTTGTGGAAGAGGATCGCATTGCTCGGGCCGGGTTTTCCGGAGAAGCCTGCGCCATCACCAAGGCATCGGCCTCTATGCTGACCGAGTGGCTGGCTGGGCGTTCGAGGGCTGAGTTCGAGCAGGCCTTCGCGCGATTCGAGCAGATGCTGGCCAATCCTGACACCCCTCCATGTCCCGACCTCGGCGATATCAATGAGCTGCAAGCCGTCAGCGACTTCCCGGCCCGCGTGCGCAATGCGCTGTTGCCGTGGAAGACGGTGCTGCGGGCATTGGGGGGGGTGATGGGTGAGCCATGAGGCGCACCCACGTACCAACGGACCGTTAGTAACCAACGAAAACCCCGCCACCCGAAGGATGGCAGGGGCTCCGATTGACCTCAATCGGTAGTCAAGAGCTCAGGACTTGCCCGGCTCCGGGGCACCACCTTGTGGCGGTTCATCACTATCCGGCGTGGCCGTGCCCTTCTCTCGGTCCCAGTCCATGGCCTTGGTCTTGAACTCACCGAATTTCTTCGACACGCCATTGAGCTTGGCTTCCCACTCGGGGTTGGGTTCCTGTCCCTCGGTGACCTTGAAGAACACCTGCATCAGCGCGGTCATGCCGATGGGCTCGATCACCGACTGTTTCACGCCCCAGGCGAAGATCACCGCGGTAATCAGCGCCAGCGGGCCGGCCATGGCCGGAATGACGGCAACCAGGGCAATCATGGGGCCGAGAATCACCAGGAACACTAGAAAGGTCAGCGCCCAGATGATGAAGGCTAGCCAGAAAGCGTTCTTGAGAAAGGCCTTGTAGTTCTGCGCGTAGAGGATCAGCGCGGTCTGGCTCGAGCGCCAGGGGTTGTCGGACTTGGTGCGGATGTTGTGGGCCAGGATGACCTCATCGAGGTAAGTCAGCGACAGGTTGACCACAGTGTTGATGAACTTCACCACGCCCTGCAGTCCCGGAATGGGGATGAAGGAGGTAATGGTGAAGAATGCACGGTTGAAGGCCCTGAGCACCACCTTGATGAGCTGGTCGACGCCGAACAGTACCGAGGATTCGGCGAAGCGTTCGCGCACGACCTGCTGGGCATGATCAATCTGGCCGCGTCCGCCAGGCAGTTCCTTGCCTTCCATGAGCTCGACCAGCACGGCGATGTGCCCGGCCTTGACCATGTAGAGCAGGTACTCGCGTAGCAGGTAGGCGATGGCGGACATGATGCCAAAGCCCACCAGCCCGCCGAAGAAGCTGAATGCGCCCGGTTCGCCGCCAATCATGCCGATGCCGTAGCCGATGCCTGCGCCCACGCCGGTCAACAGAATGTAGGCCAGGGTAATGCCGAAGTAGATCAGAAACCGAAAAATCAGGAATGGAAGCGTTCGGGCCATCAGGCCCAGTACTTCCCCGATCTTGAAATCCATCATATCCAGACCCTCCGCAGAGTAGGTGATTTTGTACATTCCATCATACGGGATTCCGAACGCGGATCTGCCATTCAGTATTCAACCCCCAGCCGTCGTCCCAGGGTGCGGCTGATTTTGTCGGCCCGGAATTCGGTATGTGCCGAGGCGACGAAGATGAGCAGGTCGTTGCCCATGTGCCACGACATGTCGGCCGTGAAGCCGCCTTCCTTGCCGGTGTGGCCAATGACCGGCCCCCATCGCCCGTGCCGGAACTGAAGACCGTAGCCATATTGCAATCCATCCGGTTCGCGCACCTGGGGTTCCAGCCAGCAGCTCATCCAGGGTTCGGGCAGCCAGGTACCCCGGCGCACGGCGCGCCACCAGTCCAGAATGCCGGCCGGCCGGGCCAGCATGTCGCCGACCGCCCGCATGTTGTAGCCCATGCCGTCATCCAGGTGCGCATGCTCAAGCCAGTGGCCGAGATCCTCGTGCGGGGTACGGGCGCGCACCAGTTCGCCGGTTTGCCAGCCGGCCTTGTGCACACCGATCTCGGTGACACCGGCCGGGAGCAGGATCTGGTCGCGCAGGTAGTTTTCCCAGGGCTGGCCGGAGACTGATTCGATGATGGCGGCGATCAGTCCGTAATTGACGTTGCTGTAGCGAAACCGTCGCCCCGGGCGATCGGGCTCGGAGCGCTGGATACGGTCGATGAAGGCATCACGTTCGATGCGCTCGAAGCGATGTTTGATTGGGTCTCTGTGGCGCATGATCTCGGCCGGCAGGCCGGCTGTCTGCGTCAGCAAATGGGTCACCCGGATATCGGCCCAGGGGGAGCGCAGGGTGTCGAGATGAAGGCCGATGGGGTCGTCGAGGGACAGCTTGTCATCAGCGGCCAGTCGGAAGATCGCGCTGGCCGCCAGTGGCTTGGTGATCGAGGCCAGCGGCATGACTGCATCTTCGCCGATGGGGCGTGAGTCGTCGATGGCCATGGTGCCGTAGCCCGACAGCAGCAGCACCTCGTCGCCGCTGGCGATCAGGGCCTGTCCGGCGAAGCCGCGTCGCTCCAGGCGCTGAAGCTCCCGTTCGACCCGGTCGATCCGTTGCTGGAAGTCTTCGGGCGATGGAGCCGTGGCGCAGGCGGCCAGCAGGAGCGCAGTCAGGGCGCAGGCGATCAGGCGGCCAGCCAGTCGTCCCGGGGTCAGCCTCATGCCACCGATGCCTCGTTGCTTGACCTACATGTCGCGGATATCGACGAATGCTCCCGATTCGTAATCGTTCTTGAGCGTGTCGAGCAGATCGATGATGCCGTCGCCGGCAGCCCTCGGCCCCGGCATGTCATCGGTGCCGCGTGCGTCCCTGAGTTTCTGTACCGAGGGAAAGTCTTCGCTGTCAACCTCTTCGCACAGGTAGTCCTGCATGCCGGTATCGACCAGTCCGGGCGCCAGGGAGACCAGGTGGGTGTCGGGCATCTCTTGGGCGTAGAGCTGGATCAGGTTGTTCAGGGCGGCCTTGCTCAGCGAGTAGCCCCCCCAGCCATAGTTCATGTTGACCGCCGCGCCCGAAGAGATCGCCACCACCTGGTCAACCGGAAGCTGGCGTTCGATCAGCCAGTCCAGTATGACCTTGTTGGCCCAGACGTTGACCCGCATCATGTGTTCCAGGTCATGCACGTCGGTGTGCGATATCTCCTGAATACGACCGAGGATGCCGGCATTGAGAATGACGAGATCCAGTCGCAGGCAGTCCGACAACAGGCTATCGAGCCCTTCATCGATGCTGTTGAGACTGCCGAGATCCTGGATGCGGTCGCGCAGGACATCGTCGTACTTGGGCTTGAGTGCACAGCCGCTTCGGCTCATGCCCCAGACGATGGCGTCTCGCTCCAGCAGGGCTTCGGTCAGGCCAAACCCGAGTCCGGTGCTGTTGCCGGTGATGAAGACATTCATTGTGTCCCTCCGATGGTGCGTTCAAACAGATCGAGAATGCGCTGGTACTGATCGCGCCAGCTCTCCGGCCGGGTAAATGCGTGGCGTTCGAGCGGATAGGTGGCCAGCTCCCAGTTGTCCTTTTCCAGGTCGAGCAGGCGTTGAGCCAGCCGCACGACATCCTGGTAGAAGACGTTGTCGTCGAGTATGCCAGCGGTCATCAGCAGGTGGCCTTCCAGACCTTCGGCGAATTCGATCGGTGAACTGCGTTCGTAGGCTACCGGGTCCACCTCGGGCGTATTGAGAATGTTCGAGGTGTAGGAGTGGTTGTAGTGGGCCCAGTCCGATACCGGCCTGAGTGCGGCACCGGCAGCGAACCGTTCAGGGGCGTTGAACAGAGCCATGAAGGCCATGAAGCCGCCGTAGGATCCGCCGTAGATGCCGATGCGATCCGGATCGGCATCGTGGTTGTCGATCAGCCAGTCGGCACCGTCGATGTAGTCTTCCAGTTCCGGGGTGCCCATTTGGCGGTAGATGGCGGTGCGCCAGTCTCGTCCGTAGCCGGCGCTGGCGCGGAAGTCCATGTCGAGCACGTGATAACCGCGTTCGGTGAGCAGGTTGTGGAACATCTGTTCGCGGAAATACTGCGGGTAGCGGTAGTGCACGTTCTGCAGGTAGCCGGCGCCGTGCACGAACATCACCACCGGATGACGGTCGCCGCCATGCGGCGGTTCGGCGCGGGCCGGGTAGAAACGCGACCAGATCGCGCCGGCGCCGTGGCTGGATTCCACCGCGACGATTTCGGGCATCTGCCACTCGATGGCGCGGTATTCCTCGGTGCGGGTGTCGGTCAGTGCGGTCAATTCGCCACTGTTGGCATTCACCAGCCCGACTTGGGCCGGCAGGTAGGTTTCGGAGTAGCGGACCAGGATTTGGTCGTGGCCTGGCAGGACGGCAAAATCCTCGATGCCCCGGTGCTCGGTGATGCGCTCGAGGTTCCCGCCTGCGATGTCGAGCCGGTAGAGGTCGTACTTGCCCGGATGACTGCGGTTGGACAGTACGATGGCGTGATCACCTTCGGGTAGCATGACCGGGTTCATGACCTCGAAGTCGCCACGGGTGATCGCACGGGCCGAGCCACCGGACGCATCCACGGTGTAGAAGTGACTGTAGCCGGATTCCTCCGACAACAACCACAGGGTTTCCGAGTCGGGCAGCCAGCCGAAATCATTGAAAGCCCAGTTGATCCAGGCCTCGTCGGTGAGTCGGTGGCGGTTGTCCAATTCGGCTTCGCGCGGGTCGAGCACGGCCAGCCAACGGTCCTTGTTGTCGTTGGCGCGCACCTGCACGGCGGCCAGGTGGCCATCGGGGTGCCATTGCATGCCCATGAAGCTCACGGCGCGGTTTTCGCCTTCGGGCAGCGGGTCGATGTCCTGGGCCTTTTTCAGGTCGGCCAGGGGGTCGTCCTGTATGCCGGGCAGTTCATCGAGTGACAGTTCGTGCTTCTCGCGCTGTTCCAGGTCGAGCAACCAGAGCGACTGCGCGGCCGGCTCGTTGCGACCCACGCGCGTGCGTTTTTCTTCCTGCTCGATGTAGCCGTCGATAGTGACATAGTGAGGCAGCGAATCGGTTCGTCCGGGCTGGTGGGCAGCCGACTGCACCGCGACCAGCAGCCAGCGGCCATCGGGCGACAGGCTGGATTGGGTGGGTTGCATGCCTTCGCCCAGATACCAGGGGGCCGGCGAACGGGTGGGGTCCTCGTGCGCTGCGCGTTCGGCCTCCTGGCGCCGCTCGCGCTGATCATCCAGGTCTTCGCGCAGGCTGGAGAACAGGCGAAGTTGCATTTTGGCCAGGCTGTCATCGGGCTCGGCGTCGGGTTCGTCCTCGAATTTCAGATCGGCGACCGGCCAGGCCAGTTGCTTGACAAGGTCATGCATCCACCAGCTGTTGCCACGACGAAACAGGATGCGGTCCCCGTCGGGGCCGAATGTCGGCTGGCTGTCGGTGTCGGTGGTGCGTGTGAGCTGTTGCGGGCGGTCCTGGTCGGGCAGGCGCACGAACAGATTGCCGTCGCGCGTGAACGCGGCGCGGCCCGTGTCGCGGTGGAACACGGGGTTGGCAGCATCGATGCCGGCGTGATCGGCAAAGTCGAGGCGCTCGTCATCGCCGCTGGCCAGGTCTATGCGGTGAATGTCGCGAAGGGTCGATTCATCGCGCTTGATGCGATAGTAGACGGCGTCGCCGTCGAGGCTCCACCACGCTTGCTCGACCGGTGACCCCATCCATTCCGGGTCGGCCATGATCTGTCGCAGTTCGGGGGTCTGGGCCAGGGCGAACGGTGCCAGCAGCAACAGGGCTGCGGTGATCAGCTTGTTGTTCATTGAGCGCGCTTTTCCGTTTGATGGGTTCGATTTGATGGGTTCGATTCGGGCATTGATTCTAAGCCAATCCAGTCAGCATACCGCAACCGGTGGGCCGGGCGGGCTGATCGCCGGCCGGGGCAGCCGATGCCCGCGTGCACTCGATCATTTGCCTCGGCGAACCGGGCCCGCCGGTCATGTGCTGCGCGGTACCCTTCATCCGGCCGGCATGTCGGCGAATCAGAATTCTGCGTCCACCAGGCTCTGCCCACCCTGCCATTGATCGGTCCGGTTTTCCAGCCCGTGTACGACCGCCAGGTCCAGGGCCATCCAACTATCCAGACAGAACCATGGCCGAGAAACATGCGTAGGCAGATTGAAGTCTCCTGCCGATGAATCGTGTAGGCTCTGTGCAATCCGAGGTCTTGAATTCCGGTGGTCGGATCCGTGAGTGCCTACATCCTGATCAAGCTGGTTCACATCGCGGCCATCGCCGTGTGGAGTGCGGCGCTGCTTTACCTGCCCGGTCTGTTCGCCCGCCACCCCGGTGTGGCCGGGCGGCCCGAGGCGTTTCGTCGTCTGCGTTACCAGACGCGCCTGGTCTACGTTGGACTGATGTCGCCGGCGGCCGTGATTGCCGTGGTCAGCGGGACTGTGCTGGTGTTTCTTGCCGCGCAGCTGGGGGGATGGATCGTGCTGAAACTGTTTGCCGTGGCGGCCATGGTGCTGCTGCACGTGTATCTTGGCCGCCTGATGGGGAAACTCTACGAGACGCCGGAATGGCGGCGTCCGGCTGCCCACCTGGTGTTGCTGGTGCCGGGTGTGATGGTCATTGCCCTGGTGATTGTGCTGGTCAGCTGGAAGCCGATCTGATGCGCCGATTTGATCAGTCACCGTCGTCCTCGACGACCCCGATCTTGTGGTCGAAGACCAGGTTGGCGCCGAGCCAGCCCGATACACCGACCATCACGGCGCCGAGCAGGCTGAGCAGAAAGCCCCAGGGCAGGATCATCTCTACGGGTCCGGCCAGGCGCAGAAACCAGTTGGTAAAGGCAATGGAGATCAGTGTGACGGCAGCAATGAAATGGCTCCAGCTTACCCCGCGGCGCCGCACGCCGGGAATCAGCAGCAGCTCGACGGTGCCGGCCAGCCCTGCCGCCAGTCCGGTGCACGCGCCCGCGGCCACCAGCCATAGCGACACGCGGGCCCAGAAGTCGTCTTCCAGCAGTATCCAGGCCAGGTCGGTCGCGGCCACGCTCATCAGGAACGCAATCGGGAAGGTCACCATCATGGCGTGCAGCGGGTGGCCGGCAATGGCCACGCGGCTTTCACGATCGTCGTCCGGTAACGGTTCCCGGGGCATGGACAAGTTCGCGGATCAAGTGAAGCCACATCGTATCACCGCATCGGTCGTGTACATGTCTGTCCTGCTGGGGGGCTGTGGCGGACCGATGTCGGCCCTGGAGCCGGCCGGGCAGGGCGCGGCCGACATCGCCTGGATCACCTGGGCCATGCTGATCGGTACCGGGGTGTTCATGCTGTTGATGTCGGCGTTCTGGCTGCACGCGGTCTACCGTCGCGACAAGCGGCCGCTTGCCATCGGCACGCGGTTTCTGTTGCTGGGCGGTGGCGTGGTCCTGCCGCTGATCGTGATTACCCTGCTGTTGGTCTATGGTGTTCGCAGCGGTCATTCCATGCTGCCCATCGGTGAGGCTGATCTGACCGTGGAGGTGACCGCCTTCCAGTGGTACTGGGAGTTCGAATACCCCGAGGTCGATGGCGCGCAGGTGGTCACGACCGATGAATTGCATCTGCCGGTAGGCCAGCGTATCGATTTCAATATCTTGACGGCCGATGTCATCCACTCGTTCTGGGTGCCGGTACTCGGCGGCAAGGTGGATGCCATTCCGGGCCGCACGAATACGCTCCGCCTGGAACCGACGCACACCGGGCGTTTCCGTGGCCAGTGTGCCGAATTCTGTGGCGCGTTGCATGCGCACATGGCTTTTGATGTCGTTGTTCATGAAATCGAGGATTTCGAGGACTGGCTGCAAGAGCAGGCGGGAGCGCAACGATGAGTCTGACCACCGATCAGCTGGCCGAAGAAAGAGTGCGACTGGACCACCTGTTCTCCACGCCGCCCGGCTTCGGCCGCCTGGCGGCGGTCAACCACTCGGTGATCGGGCTGCGGTTCATTATCGTCAGCCTGGTGTTCTTCGTGGTTGGCGGGCTGCTGTCGATGCTGATTCGCGCCCAGCTCGCCATCCCGGGAAACGAGTTTCTCGACAACGCGGCCTACAACCAGATCTTCACCATGCATGGCACGGTGATGATGTTCCTGTTCGCCATTCCGCTGATCGAGGGCCTGGCGCTGTATTTCATCCCCAAGTTTCTGGGTGCGCGTGATCTCAGTTTCCCGCGGCTCAGTGCGTTTGGCTTCTGGTGCTTCGTGTTTGGCGGGTCGATCCTGCTGGTATCGATGTTTCTGGGCGTGGCGCCGGACAGTGGCTGGTTCATGTACACCCCGCTGTCATCCGGCGAGTTCACGCCGGGTATCAATGCGGATGTCTGGCTGATTGGCGTGACCTTCGTGGAAGTGTCGGCCATTGCCTTTGCCATCGAACTGGTCACAACGGTACTCAAGGTACGAAGTGGGGGCATGAGCCTGAGCCGGATGCCGCTGTGGGGCTGGTACATTCTGGTCACCGCACTGATGATGGTGGTGGGCTTCCCACCCCTGATTCTTGCCTCCATTCTGCTCGAGATCGAGCGCGCCTTCTCCTGGCCATTCTTCAATGCTGCCCTGGGGGGGGATCCGCTGCTCTGGCAGCATCTGTTCTGGCTGTTCGGCCATCCCGAGGTCTACATCATCTTCCTGCCGGCTGCCGCCGCGGTGTCGATGATGATCCCGACTTTTGCCCGTCGCGCCATTGTCGGCTACAACTGGGTGGTGGCCGCGGTTGTTGCCACCGGTTTCATCAGTTTCGGGTTGTGGGTGCACCACATGTTCACCGTCGGCATTCCGCACCTGGCGCTGGTTTTCTTCTCGGCGGCCAGCATGTTCGTCGCCATCCCCACGGCCATCCAGTTCTTTTCCTGGCTGGCCACGTTGTGGAAGGGGCGTCCGGTGGCTCGGCTGCCCATGCTCTACCTGTTCGGTTTCCTGTTCATTTTTGTTTGCGGGGGGCTGACCGGCGTGATGCTGGCACTGGTGCCCTTTAACTGGCAGGCACACGATACCCACTTTGTGGTCGCTCACCTGCATTACGTGCTGATCGGCGGGTTCGTCTTTCCGCTCCTGGCCGCAGCCTACTACTGGCTGCCGTTGATCAGCGGCAAGGCGCCCTCGGAGCGGCTGGGAAAGTGGGCTTTCTGGCTGATCTTCATCGGCTTCAACCTGACTTTCCTGCACATGCACTTTACCGGCCTGGTCGGCATGCCGCGGCGTGTCTACACCTACCCGGAGGGCCTGGGCTGGGAGTGGCTCAACCTGGTCAGCTCCATCGGCGGTTTCGTGCTGACCATCGGCTTTGCCGCCTTCTTTCTTGATTTGGTGGTCCGCCTTCGTGCCGGCCCACCGTCGCCGATCAACCCCTGGCAGGCCGGTTCCCTGGAGTGGAGCCTGGATCATCCGCCGGCTACCTACAACTTTGCCGCACTGCCGCATGTGACCTCGCGCGAACCCCTGCGCGATCAGGCGGATCTAGACCAACAGATTCGCGGCGGCGAGGGATATCTGCCGACGGCCCGCAATGGCTGGCAGGAAACCCTGGGCGTGCATCCGCTGACCGGGCGACCGGACCAGATCATCCTGTTGCCGGGGCCGAGCTATCTGCCGCTGATTACCGCCAGCCTGCTGGCCGTATTCTTTGTCGGTTTTCTGCTCGGCGCCTACTGGGTTTCCGCCCTGGGGGCCGCAGCCGCGCTGGTCGCGGGCTTCCGCTGGGCCTGGAGCACGGGACTGGACCGTGACTGGCACAAGCAGGATGCCGGTCGTGAGCTGGTGCTGCCGCTGCATGCGCAGGTCCATGACGCACCGGGCTGGTGGGGCATGCTGGTCGGGCTGCTGGTCAATGGCACGTTCTACATCACCTTGCTGTTCGGCTATCTCTACCTGTGGGCCGTGGCGCCGGAATGGCCGCCGGAGTCGTTCGTTCGGACCTCGCTGCCGGCCGTGGGCATAACACTGTTTGCCGTATTGGCGGCACTCTTCGGTTTTCATCGCGCGGTCAAGGTCAACGCCGGCAATGCCAGCCCGGTTTCCGCCCTGATCCTGGCACTGGCCGGTGGTTTGATTGCCACTGCCGGATTGACGATGCAGCTTGTGAATGACGTGGCCGAGCCAACCAGTCATGCCTACGCCGCCGTGACCTCGTTCCTGCTGGGGTATCTGACCTTGCACGCGTTCATTGCGGCCATGATGGGGATCTACGCACTGTTGCGCTGGCGGGCGGGCTTCATTTCTCCGCTTCGCAGCCTGGACTTGCGCGTCATCCGACTTTGGGCGCTCTACACCGCGCTGGTCACGCTGATCGGGGTGGCGCTGGTGCATGGTTTGCCGCCGCTGCTGGGGGAGTCGGCGTGACGGCCTGGCCTGGAATCGGCGCCTTGCTGCGCATGAGCGCGGGCCTGATCCTGTGGTTCAGTTGCTTTGTCATGCTCTATGCCGGCTACTCGCTGGGCTGCCAGCACTTCGAGGGCGCCGCATCGGACGGCCGGGTCAACCCGGTCACCCTGTCGTTGCTGATCGCCGGCTTCGGCCATGCGCTGGTGATTGCCCTGCTACTGGCGCGGCACCGGCTGCGGCCCGTGCGCGCCCAGTCAGATGAGGGCGAGCGCAGTCGGCAGTTTCGTCACCGGGTCGAGGGGCTGGTCTTGTGGGTGTCGCTGACCGGCGTGTTGTTCATCCTCTTCCCAGTGCTCATGGTGCCGCCGTGCGCTGGCTGATCGGGGCAGGGCTGCTGGTGCCGGTGGCGGCCTCGGCACACGGGCCGGGTGAGTTGTTCCTTGACTGGGTGGCCTGGGCGCTGCTGCTGGCACTGGTGGGCTACCTGGCCGGGTTGTTGCGCGCTGGTCGCAGGCCCGCGCTGTGGCGGGTTGCGCTTTATGTCACCGGGTGGTCGTTGCTGGCGATCTCGCTGGTCGGCCCGGTGGAGCATTGGGCGCATGCCAGTCTGGCCGGGCACATGGTGCAGCACATGATGCTGCTGGCCGCGGCCCCGCCGCTGATTCTGCTGGCTCGGCCCATGCCGCAATACATGATGGCGCTGCCGCCGGCTGCGCGGCGGCGAGCCGGGCCGATCCTGGGCGGCCTCTATGGCACCACGGCATCGGCGCCGGTGACGGCATTCATCGTGCACGGGCTGGTGATCTGGCTGTGGCATTTGCCGCTGCCCTACCAGCTGGCGCTGGAGCACCGCCTGATTCATGACCTTGAGCATCTGGCCTTTTTTGCAACCGGGATGTGGTTCTGGTGGACGCTGGTTGCCCCCGGGCGTCTGGGTACCGGTGGTTTCGGCCTGGCCGCGGTGCTGGCGGTGCTGACCATGATGCATACCGGCATGCTCGGCGCCCTGATGACTTTTGCGCCGCAACTGCTGTACCCGGACCATCCGGCCGGATTTGCTGGCCTGGACAAGCTCAGTGACCAGCAACTGGCCGGTCTCCTGATGTGGGTGCCCGGCGGACTGATCTACACCGTGGCAGCGTTGATACTGGCCGGATTCTGGCTGCAGCGCATATCCGCTGCAAATACCTGCGCGGATCGGATATAATTCGCTCCGCGTTGCCACTTGTGGGGCGCTGGCCGGACGAGACTTGAAAGCATTTTCGATCGGCCGTATACTAGAGAACTCGATTGCGGGGTGGAGCAGTCTGGCAGCTCGTCGGGCTCATAACCCGAAGGTCGCAGGTTCGAATCCTGCCCCCGCTACCAGGTTTTTGGAAGCGAAAAAAGCCCCTGGTCAAAGGGGCTTTTTTCGTTACAGGGAACCGGACCCTTGCCGGTGCCGACGCGACACGGAGACGAGCATGGCCGCGACGGACAAGCTGAAAGCGCTGCTGGCGCCGGTGATCGAGGATCTCGGCTACGAGTTCGTTGGCGTGGAGTATCACGCCAACCCCAAGAATCGACTGGTCCGTATCTACATCGACCAGGGCGACGAGGGTATCGGCGTCGAGGATTGCGAGCGGGTCAGCCGTGAAGTCTCGGCGCTGATGGATGTCGAGGAGCCCGTGCCGGGCCAGTACACGCTGGAGGTGTCCTCCCCGGGTGTCGAACGCCCCCTGTTCGAGGCTGAGCATTTTCAGCGCTTCGCAGGTGAAGTGGCGCGCGTGATGCTGCATGCGCCCCAGGATGGGCGACGCAAGTTCAAGGGCAGCATTGTGCGTGCCGACGAGAACAGCGTGGTTCTGCTGGTTGACGGAGTGGAGCATGAATTGCCGCTGGATGCCATCAGGCGGGCGGAACTGGCACCGGATCTTGATGCGTTGTTTGCCGGAGACGCCGGCTGAGTTTCTCAACTTTAGTGAATGAACAGATGAATCGGAAAGCTTGGTCATGAAGAAGGGCAAGGAAATCCTGCAGGTGGTGGAAGCCGTCTCCAATGAGAAGGGCTTGCCGCACGAAACGATCTTCGAGGCCATCGAGGCCGCGCTGGCTTCGGCTGCCCGTCGTCGTCATCCCGAAGATGTCGAGGTTCGCGTCGCGATCGATCGTGATACCGGCGAGTACGAGGCCTTCCGGCGCTGGGAAGTGATCTCCGACGACGAGGAAGAGGCCGAGCTGGAATCTTCAGACAGGCAGATTCGTCTGAGCGATGCCCGTGAACATGATGCCGACCTTGAGGTCGGCGACTTCATCGAGGAGCCGATGGAGCCGCCGGAGTTCGGGCGCATTGCCGCCCAGGCCGCCAAGCAGGTGATCGTGCAGCGCGTACGCCAGGCCGAGCGTGCACAGGTGGTCGAAGCCTATGAAAGCCGGGTCGGCGAGCTGGTCAGTGGTCAGATCAAGCGCATGGAGAAGGGCGGGGTGATGCTGGATCTGGGCGAGAACGCCGAGGCCTTTATCCCCTCCCGACATACCATCCCGGGCGAGACGGCGCGAATCAATGATCGCGTGCGTGGCTACCTCTACGAGGTGCGGCCCGAGCAGCGTGGTCCGCAACTGTTCATCAGCCGGACTTGCAAGGAATTTCTGATCGAGCTGTTCAAGCTGGAAGTGCCCGAGTTCGGCCAGGAGCTCATCGACATCAAGGGAGCGGCCAGAGACCCGGGGCGGCGCGCCAAGATCGCCGTACAGGCACTGGATGACCGCACTGATCCGATCGGTGCCTGTGTCGGCATGCGCGGTTCGCGCGTTCAGGCCGTATCCAATGAACTGGCTGGCGAGCGTATCGACATCATTCTGTGGGACGAGAACCCGGCCCAGTTCGTGATCAACGCCATGGCGCCGGCCGAAGTGCACTCCATTGTCGTTGACGAAGACTCGGGCAGCATGGACATCGCTGTCGAGGAAGAGAATCTGTCCCAGGCCATCGGGCGCGGCGGACAGAACGTCCGGCTGGCTTCGGAACTGACCGGCTGGAATCTCAACGTCATGACGGTTGAAGAGGCCGAACAGAAGAGTGAATCGGAATCGCGCACCATCCTGGAGATGTTCAAGGAAAAGCTGGATGTCGATGAAGAGATCGCCAACATTCTCGTCCAGGAAGGCTTTACCAACGTCGAGGAAGTAGCCTACGTGCCCGAATCGGAATTGCTGGGTATCGAGGAGTTCGACGAGGCGGTGGTTGGCGAGTTGCGCCAGCGTGCCAGGGATGCGCTGCTGACACAGATGATCGCTTCGGAAGAAGAGCTCGAAGAGCATCGCCCGGAGCAGGATCTGCTGGATCTGGAAGGCATGACCGATACTATTGCCTTCCGTCTGGCCGAGAAGGGCATCCGAACACGCGACGATCTGGCAGAATGCTCGGTCGACGAGCTTGAAGACGTCAAGGATCTGGAACCGGACACGGCCGCCGAGCTGATCATGAAGGCGCGTGCCCACTGGTTCGCGGAAGAGTAAACGAAAGAGATTGCAAGGAAAACTGCATGTCCCAGGTCACTGTTACACAACTGGCTGAGGTGTTGGGGATCGATGTCGATCGCCTGATCACTCAGCTCAATGAAGCCGGCATCAAGGTGGATGACCCGGCCGCTTCGGTGACCAATGAAGACAAGAAGAAGCTCCTGAGCTATCTCAGGTCTACCCACGGCAAGCAGGCTGTTGACGAAGCCAGCACGCCGCGCAAGGTCACCCTCAAGCGCAAGACGGTCAGCGAGCTCAAGGTGCCTTCGGGTGGCGCCGGTCGTACTCGTGGTCGTGGCGCGGCGCCATCGCGCACGGTAAACGTGGAAGTGCGCAAGCGGCGCACGTACGTCAAGCGGCGCGAGATTGCCGAGCAGGAGCAGTCCGATCCCGAGCGCGAAGCAGCGGCCCGGGCGCTGGAGGAAGCGCGCCGTGAGCGCGAGGAAGCCGAGCGTGCCGAGCGCGAGGAGGCCGAGCGTCGGCGTGCAGAGCAGGAAGAGCAGGAGCGCAAGGAGGCCGAGGAGCGCGAGAAGCGCGAGGCCGAAGAGGAAGAGCGCCGCAAGGAAGCCGAGCGGGCGCGTGCCGAGCTTGAGGCTCAGCGCCGGGTAGAAGAGAAAGTGGCGCGTGAGGCGGCCCGCAAGGAAGCCGAGCGCAAGGCCTCGAAAGGGCGTGAGGCCAAGGACAAGCCATCCAAGGATGCGGGGACGCGGTACGGACGCGAAGAATTGCATATCGGCCCCAAGAGCAAGCGCCGCAAGCCCAAGGGCAAGCAGCGTCGCGCCGGCAAGGTGGCGGGTGTGTCCACCGAGCACGGTTTCCAGAAGCCGACCGCCCCGGTCAAGCGGGTCGTCGAAGTGCCCGAAACCATTACCGTGGGCGATCTGGCCCGCGAGATGGCGGTCAAGGCCGGCGAGGTGATCAAGGCACTCATGAATATGGGCACCATGGTCACGATCAACCAGCCACTGGACCAGGAGACGGCCATACTGGTGGTCGAGGAAATGGGTCACGAGGCCAAGGTCGCCGAAGACAAGGACATCGAGCAGGAGCTGGTGGCCGAGGAAGAGGTGGCCGAAGGCGACGAAGTCACGCGTCCGCCGGTGGTTACGGTCATGGGCCATGTCGACCACGGCAAGACGTCGCTGCTGGACTACATCCGGCGCGCCAAGGTCGCTTCCGGTGAACAAGGCGGCATTACCCAGCATATCGGTGCCTACCACGTCGAGACCGATAACGGGGTCGTGACCTTTCTCGATACTCCGGGCCATGCCGCGTTTACCGCCATGCGTGCCCGGGGCGCCAAGGCTACCGACATCGTCATTCTCGTGGTGGCCGCCGACGACGGCGTCATGCCGCAGACCAAGGAAGCCATCCAGCACGCGCGGGCGGCCGATGTGCCCCTGATCGTGGCGGTCAACAAGATGGACAAGCCAGAGGCCGATCCGGATCGGGTCAAATCCGAACTGGCTGCCGAGGAAGTGGTGCCGGAAGACTGGGGTGGCGAGGAGATATTCGTGCCGGTATCAGCCATCAGCGGAGATGGCATCGACGATCTGCTTGAATCCATCCTGCTGCAGTCGGAAGTGCTCGAGCTCAAGGCCGTGCCTTCGCGTCGTTGCCGCGGTGTGGTGGTGGAGTCTTCGCTGGACAAGGGGCGTGGCCCGGTCGCCACTATCCTGGTTCAGGATGGCACTTTGCGCCAGGGCGACACCATTCTGGCCGGCGAGGAGTTCGGGCGCGTGCGAGCCATGTTCGACGAGGCCGGTCAGCCGATTACCGAAGCTGGTCCGTCCATCCCGGCCGAGGTGCTGGGTCTGTCGGGTGTGCCTAACGCCGGTGACGACGTGCTGGCGGTGGCCGACGAGCGCAAGGCGCGCGAGGCGGCAGACCAGCGCAAGCAGGCCGCCCGCGAGGGTCGCCTGGCCGAGAAGCAGGCGGCCAAGCTGCAAAGCCTGTTTGATCAGATGGGCGAGGGCGGCTCCTCCGAGGAGCAGCAGAACGTCAACCTGGTTATCAAGGCCGATGTTCAGGGTTCGGTCGAAGCACTCAAGGATGCGCTGACCCGCCTGTCCAATGATGAGATCAAGGTCAACGTGGTGGCATCCGGTGTCGGTGGTATTACCGAGTCCGATGCCAGCCTGGCGCAGGCCTCGGGCGCCATCATCATCGGCTTCAATGTCCGTGCTGATGCTGCCGCACGGAGAATCATCCAGGAAGCTGATCTCGACCTGAATTACTACAGCGTCATCTATGACGCCATTGACGACGTCAAGAAGGCCATCAGTGGTCTGCTGGGCACCGAGACCAAGGAACAGATCATCGGCCTGGCCGAGGTCAAGGATGTTTTCCGGTCTTCCAAGCTGGGTGCCGTGGCCGGGTGTCTTGTGGTCGAGGGCGTGGTCAAGCGTGCCAACCCGATTCGTGTGCTGCGTGACAATGTGGTCGTGTTCGAAGGTGAGCTTGAGTCACTGCGCCGTTTCAAGGACGACGTCAGCGAGGTTCAGGCCGGTACCGAGTGCGGCATTGGCGTGAAGCAGTACAACGACGTCAAGCCAAACGATCAGATCGAGTGTTTCGAGCGCGTTGAAGTGCAGCGCTCGCTCGACGACTGACGATGAGCACCCCGCGCTCAGAACGTGTATCCGGTCTGCTCCGGCGGGAACTTGCAGAGATCCTGCACGGGGAGTTTGAATATGAACTCCCCACGGGCCTGATTACGGTGACTGACGTCGAGGTCGCACGCGATCTGTCTCATGCCAAGGTCTACGTGGCGGTGCTGGAAATCGAGCAGGCACCGGATATCCTGAGCTTTCTCAACGAGCATGCCGGCCAGGTACGCCACGAACTCGGCAAGCGCGTGCGCCTGCGCCTGACCCCCAGCCTGAAGTTCATCCATGACACCTCCTCGGAGTCCGGCGAGCGCATCGAACAACTGCTGGCGGCCGCACGCAAGAGATCCTGAGCTCATTGGTAAGACTCAATGTCCTGATGCGAATGATGGCGATGCACCTGATTCGCCGTTGATTGCTGTTTTGCCGTAGTCGTCAACCTTTGCCGTAGTCGTCAACCTTTGCCGTAGTCGTCAACCATTGAATCTGTGTTCATCTGCGGATCAATTGATCGCGCTGAATGTCTGCTGATTAACGACCTCATTAGTAAACATGCTCCTGGAACAAAGCATTTGATCCCATGACTGCAAGCGGAATTCTTCTGCTCGACAAGCCGTCCGGCATCACTTCCAATGCCGCGCTGGGGCGGGCCAAGCGCATTCTGGGCATCAAGAAGGCCGGGCACACGGGCACGCTAGACCCCATGGCTTCCGGGCTGCTGGTGCTGTGTTTCGGCGAGGCCACCAAGGTTTCGGCCTTTCTGCTTGATGCCGACAAGGCCTACGAGGCCGAGCTTTGTCTCGGAGTCGAAACCGACAGCGAGGATGCCGAGGGCGAGGTGGTTGCCGAGCGCGAACTGCCGCCGCTGGACGAAGCGGCGATCGAGCGGGTGCTGGAAGGTTTTCGGGGCGACATAGAGCAGGTGCCGCCCATGCATTCGGCGCTCAAGCACAAGGGGCAGCGTCTCTACGAACTGGCACGCCGGGGAGAGACGGTCGAGCGGCCGCCCCGCGCGGTCACCATCCATGAGCTCCGGCTGCTGGATGTCGATCTGCCGAAAGTCCGGATTGGTGTCAGGTGTTCAAAGGGCACCTACATTCGTTCTCTTGCGCGCGACATCGGTCAGTTGCTGGGCTGCGGCGCCCACCTGAGCGGCTTGCGGCGTACGTTGAGTGCGCCGTTCAGCATCGATGCCGCCATTTCCCTGCAGGGCCTGGACGAACTCGAACGTGAGCCGGCCCGATCCCTGCTCCTGCCTCCCGATCGAGCCCTGGAGCATCTGCCCGAATTGCATCTGGACGGTGAGCAGACCCGGCGAGCGCGCCACGGTCAGACCATCGCCGGCTTGCCCGACTCGCATGAGGGGCTGGTGCGGATTTACGGTGAAGAAGCCTTTGTGGGCATTGGCGAAATGGACGGGCAGGGGCGATTGCGGCCGAAGCGCTTGCTGGCCGCGGGTTGATGCCCGCTCTGATCCCTTGCTTTGTGTAATTGTGGCTTGGGTGGCTTCGAGGCCGGTCTCAGGCGGGAGAATCCGCTTCAGTTCAACGCAGTGGCGAGGCCTTCAGCGGATCCTCCCGCCTGCGACCGCCGCGTTGTGTTGGTGGAGGGTGAAAAGGATCAGCGGCTTGCTCAGTCTCTTCTTGCCACCCGTGCATGCATGGCCTCGGTGACATGCGGATCGATGGCTGCGCGCATCGGAGTGATGAGCTTGTAGGGCGCGGCAATGATGTGACCGGAGTTCAGCCAGTTGTCGCCGCCGGCGATATCCATGACCACGCCGCCGGCCTCCTGGACCAGCAGCGCACCGGCGGCCGAGTCCCATGGCTGAAGCCCCAGTTCCCAGTAGCCATCGAGGCGGCCGCAGGCCACGTAGGCCAGGTCCAGCGAGGCCGTGCCGGCCCGGCGGATGTCCTCGATTTTCTCGAACAGTGAATCGAACATGCCCTGGTAACCTTCCATCAGGCGCCGCTTGCGGAACGGGAAAGCGGTGCCCAGCACGGCCCCCGAAAGCTCCTTGCGTCCGGACACGCGCATGCGCTGGCTATTGAGAAACGCGCCCTCGCCACGGCTGGCGGTGAACAGCTCCTCGCGCACCGGATCGTAGACCACGCCATGCTCGATGCGCCCGTGGGCCATAAACGCGATGGACACGGCAAAGTGCGGAATGCCACGCAGGTAGTTGCTGGTGCCGTCGATGGGATCGACCACCCAGACGAAGTCACTGTCGCCGCGATGACCATTTTCCTCGCCCAGGATGGCGTGATCGCGATGGTGCTTGAGGATATAGTCGGCGATGATCTGCTCACAGGCCCGGTCCACGTCACTGACATAGTCATGGCGTGCCTTGCGCTCCACCGGAATCCCTTCCAGCCGCGAGCGGTATTTCATCATCAGATCACCGGCCCGGTGGGCGGCTTCGGTCGCGAGGTTGATGTAGGGGTTGGTCATGGGAGGGGCAGGTTAAAGGTAAAAAGGTTAAAGGTAAAAGGGGCGCTGTCCTGGCACCAGGGGCATGATACACCTTGCACGATGGGTGGTCGGCAAGGAAAGCTGAATTCTTCCTCATGATGCTGCCAAAGCGCGGCGGTGTAGTGTCGGAACGTGCTGGGTCGCTCGGAACTTCCGGATCGCGCTGATCGTTCCCTGACCGAATGATCACAAAGACCTGACTGCGACATCTCGCCGCCTTGACACCCTGGGTTCACCAGGAGAGGAGAAGTCACTCATGCGATTCATTTCGGCAAGTCTGGCAGGATTCGGGGTGGCCATGTCGGCAATCGCCGCACAGCCGCAGTTGGTGGATTTCATCGACTACGCGGAGATTCGGTCGATCGACATGGCTCCCGACGGCGAACATGTGCTGGTCGAGACCCGCCACGCCGACCCGGAGGCCAACGACGTTGAGGATCGGTTCTGGCTGGTGCCGACGGACACGACCTCGTCAGTGCGGGAGCTGGCGGTGCCCGAGGGTGCAAGTCAGGTGCAATGGCATCCGGATGGCCAGCAGCTGGTGATGCTGGCAGCGCCCGAGGGCGGCGGCGGGCGACAGGTGTTGGCGGGTGCTCCGGAAGGTGATGGCTTCGAGGCGCTGACCGACGCGGCCAGAGGCGTGTCGGATTTTGCATTGGGGCCGGGCGGGCAGCTCCTGGTCTACACCACGCGAGAGCCGGTGGGGCGTCCGCGCGCCCTGACGGAGCGGGGTCGGCGCGGGATCTCCGTGGATCTTGAAAGCTTCTCGCAGACTCGCCTTCTGCAGGGCGTGCTACAGCACCCATACCAACCGGTGCCTCGTCGTGGACGCCTGTGGATACAGCAGGGTCCGTCTGAGTCGGCCGAAGTCCTGAGTGAAGATCGGTCGGTCCAGGACTTTTCATTGAGCCCCGATGGCGCCCAAGTGGCCTTGATCACCCTGAATTCACCACCGCCCGTGGGCCGCCGGCCCAGCGAAGGAGCGGACCTGCGCCTGCTGGACATTGCGAGCGGGGCGACGACCCTGCTGCAGGCGGGCCGGGATGGCATCGATGACAGCCCGTTCGAGGGCCGGGTGGCCCATTCAGCACCGAGCTGGTCGCCCGATGGCCAGCGGCTGGTGTTCTCGCGCACCGACTACTCCTATGGCATGGCCAGCGTTGCCGACCTGGGGGTACACGACCTCCACTCCTCCGAGACCTGGTTTCCGGTCAAAGCCGCCAGGCGTGAACTCAACGCCCGCGCGATCCACTGGCGTGATGATGAAACCCTGTTGGTCGAGCGTATCGCCGAGGCCCGTCACGGCCTCTACACGCTGGAGGTGGAATCAGGAAAGCTGCGTCCGTCTCGGGTCACGAACGACAGTCACCAGCGTTTCTCCTTTGCTGATGGCGTGGAGAAAGCCGCCTGGGTCGAGCAGAGCACGGCCCGACCACCAGAGGTTCATGTCGGCGATCCGCTGACCGAAGCCGCCTCCCAGGTCACGCACTTCAACGCGCGTCAGGCCAAGTTGAACCTTCCCGAGGCAAAAGCGGTTTCGTGGCGATCCTCCGACCGGACACAGGTGTCGGGCTGGTTGCTCACGCCGGAGGAAGCGTCGCCGGACCGGCCGGCTCCGTTGCTGGTCTTTCTGGCCGGCGGGCCAGCCTTTGTGGTCACCAATCAGTTCTCTCTCTATCCACGGATGACCTGGGCGTACCCGCTCACAAAGTTTGTTACGCGGGGATATGCCGTGCTCGTAGTCCACTATCGTGGCACGTCTTCCTTCGGTCGCGAGTTTCGTCAGTTCACCCTGGGCGAGGAATCGGTCGATGACGTGCAAACCGGCGTTGAGACTGTCAGCGAACGCGCCGATATCGACGGCCATCGGCTGGGCCTGATTGGCCACAGTCACGGTGCCGGATTGGGTCCACTGGTGGCCGGTGCCGGGCCAGGGTTCAAGGCGGCCTCGTTCTCCGAGGGCATGGGCAATGCCTTCAGTCTGTATCTGGCAATGGAAGGAAGACGCAATCGATTCATCCAGGAGCCCATGATCGGGGGAACACCGTGGGACACGCCGGAGCGATACCTGGCCGTATCCCCGGCGCTACAGAAGCGACTTGTCGAGAACACGGCCACGCTCATCGAGGCCGGAGAACGGTCTGCGGCGGTGGAGGCGTTGCAGCTCGGCAAGGGTTTCTGGCGGCACGGGACCCCGCACGATGTCGTTCTCTATCCGGACTCCGGCCACACCCTGCGAGAACCCGAGTTGATGCTGGAAAGCATGCAACGGAACCTGGAGTGGTTCAGGCTGCACATGAACAGGTAGTCGGCCGCTCCAGAGTTTGCTGATCGACGTCATGTCGGAAATAGTAAACTCTCCGCCATGACTCGAGTCTCTGACAGTATTCGCATCGTCCTGGTCGGTACCACCCATCCGGGCAATATCGGGGCGACGGCGCGGGCGATGAAAGTGATGGGGCTGGAGCGCCTGGTGCTGGTTTCTCCCGAGTGCTATCCCAGTGGCGAGGCCACGGCCATGGCTTCCAGCGCCGACGATGTGCTGGCCCGAGCGCTGGTCGTGGATGATTTCATGGACGCGATCGCCGGTTGCGGCCTGGTGCTGGGCACCACCGCCCGACTGCGTTCCTTGCCCCAGCCCCTGCTCGATCCACGTGCGGCGGCCGAGCGGGTAGTGGCCGAGGCCGGGTCGCACGAGGTGGCGCTGGTGTTCGGGCGCGAGAAAAGCGGGCTGAACAACGAAGAAGTTCGCCACTGCAACTGGCTGGTCAATATCCCGACCTCCGAGCAGTATTCCTCGCTCAATCTGGCCCAGGCGGTACAGATCCTGGCCTACGAGCTGCACCTGGCCGCCATTGGCGGTGGCCCCGGCGAGACCGTGCCGCCGGACTGGGAGCCGCAGCCGCCGGAGCGGCTGGAATTCTTTTTTGAACGCCTGGAGGTGGCACTGCGTGAGATCGATTTTCTCAATCCCGCCCAGCCCCGACGCCTGATGCAGCGCCTGCGCCGTCTCTACCTGCGTGCCCGCCCCGACGAAAACGAACTCAACATTCTCAATGGCATCGTTTCGGCGATGCTGGAGACAGCCCGTGAGCGATCCGAAGAAAAAGACTGAGCTCTCCGACGAGGATCGCTACCAGCGCATCTGGGAGGTTGTGGCCGGGATCCCGGAAGGCTGCGTGCTGAACTATGGCGAGGTCGCGCGACTGGCCCGCCTGCCCGGCAAGGCCCGCCTGGTCGGCCGTGCCCTGGGTCGCGCCCCGAAGCGCTTGGCACTGCCCTGGCACCGCGTGGTCAACGCCCAGGGCCAGATCAGCTTTCCCGAAGACAGCAGCAAGGGCGTGCGCCAGCGCGAACTCCTCGAAGCCGAAGGCGTGGAATTCGTCGACGACGCCATCGACCTGGAGCGCTTCAGCCCCGAGCGCGCCATCGACCGCATGCTTTGGGGCCCCGAAGGACCGGGACAATAACCGTGGTGGGTCGGGGTTGCATCCCCGACGGACGAGGTTGGATGTCCTGATCAAGCGTAGCTAACGCGTGTACTGATCCCAGACTTCCCTCTCCCTTCTATCCCTCTTCACCTCTCCCCATCGAAGGCCAATATAACGCTTCCAGCAGCCGATAGACCGCCGGCTCGTGCTGACGCAGCCACCCCGGCGCATCAAAGAAATACTCGCTGGTCACGGCGAAATACTCGGCCGGTGATTCGGCGGCATAGGGATCGATGGCCGGTTGAATGCCGGCGTCGAGCTGCTGTTCCAGGCGCTGGTAGGCGTCGGCGAAGGTGCTGGCCCACTCGCTGGCATCCATGTCCCGATGCAGCGGCGGAAAGCCGTCCATATCGCCGTTGATCTGATCGAGTTGATGGGCCAGCTCGTGCACCACCACGTTGTAGCCCTGACCCTGGCCGGAGGCCTCGATGTCCTCCAGCGACAACACCACCGGCCCGTGTGCCCAGGCTTCGCCGGCGCGCAGGTCACGGCCGCGATGCACCACCCCGACCTCGTCAGCCTCCTCGTAGTCGGCGAAGAAGCCGGACGGATAGACGATGAAGGTATGGAAATGCCGGTACCACTCCGACCCCAGAACGAGCACGGGCAACGCGGCCAGCACGGCCACCGCCAGGTGCTCTTCGGGAGCCAACTCGAGCCCTGCCGCACCATGAAACTCCTTGTCGGCCAGGATCTCCGTGGTGCGCCGGTACAGGTTCTCGCGTGTGGCGGCATCCATGTCGTCCAGCACCGGAAAGTAGTCAAGCACCCGCTGAAACAGCACCGGATCGGGCGCATGCCGGTCCAGCTTGCGTCGGCGAAGGTGGTGGCGGAGGGCGGACAGCACAAATGTCTCTGGGTCGCTTGGTCGTTTAGTGGGTTTGAATTATGGCTCGGACGGGGCGGGCATGCCACGAATCGCAACTCCCCGACGTGCCACGCTGGCCGCGACGGCGGCCGTGACCATGCGGTTCATGTCTCACCGTCGGGTACCGGGCAAGCCCTGATCGTGCCAATCTTCACCTCGTCCGGGGAGCTCGATTCCTTGCTGCAAGGTCTCGAATACACGCGAGTCAGGTGAGAATACCGTGGCCCTGAAGGTCAACTTCGTGTCGGAAGAGGGTGATGTCGAGTCGACCCTGAATGTCTACTTGCACGCATCTGCCAGTTGGGCATTGTCGTTGACAGGCGACGGTCACGGCGGAGCCATCGGGTCGATTGACAGCGGACGCACTCTGGCGGGCGATCTGTCTTGAGCTTGCCCATCGGCCTCAGGAATGGCGATCCGTCAGAGGTGCGAATTCTCGATCTGGCGCCCGGGATGGGCCAGTCGTGTGTTGTGCCCCGGCGACCGGAAATCAGGCGGCTTCGCGTGGTTTGATGTGCTCGAAATCGCCTTCCGCTCGTGTGCGGGACAGGTCATGCGCGGTTTGCAGATTGAGCCAGAACCGCGCTTCCATGCCGAAGTAGCGTTCCAGGCGCACGGCCGTATCGGCGGTCATGGAGCGGCGACCGGCCACCAGTTCGGAGATCCGGTTGTGGGGAACATCCAGCGCACGCGCCAGTGCCCGAGCCGACAGGCCCAGCGGCACCATGAACTCCTCAAGCAGCATTTCGCCGGGATGTGTGGTTACTCTGTTCATCTCGCACCTCAATGATAATCCACGATTTCTACGCCCTCGGGGCCGTTGTCGCTCCAGCGGAAGCAAACTCTCAACTGCTTGTTGATTCGGATGCTGAACTGTCCGATGCGATTGCCTTTGAGCGCCTCCAGACAGTTGCCTGGAGGAGTGGCCAAAGACCGCGGCTGGGTCACATTATCCAGTTGATCAAGCTTGCGCAAAGCCACTTTGGCGATAGACGAAAACCGGCGACTCTTGCCTGTTTCAAACAGTTTTCGAGTTTCGTCGCACGCAAAACTCCGAATCATGGCTGTATTGTGGTACGTTCCACCTACCGGCGTCAAGTCGGATCTGGGAATCTGGGGCGAACCTGCACAGATTGAAGAGACATTCTTGATCTCAGCTGGCTAACGGTTTCGGCTAAGCTGTCCCTATGAGTTCTTCCCCCGTATTCGAACTGGCCGTGGAGTTGATGCGGCGTGAATCCGTGACGCCGGCCGATGCCGGCTGCATGGAGTTGATTGGTGCCCGTCTGGAAACAGTCGGCATGGTCGTGGAGCGCATTGATGTGGGCGAGGTGTGCAACCTGTTTGCCCGGCATGGCAAAGGCGCGCCGCACCTGATGCTGCTGGGCCATACTGACGTGGTTCCGCCCGGGCCGCTGGAGCACTGGACTTCGCCGCCATTTTCCCCGGAGGTGCGTGAGGGCATGCTGTACGGGCGTGGCGCGGCCGACATGAAGTCTTCGGACGCGGCTTTCGTGGTGGCGCTGGAGCAGTTTCTGACCGAGCATCCGGATCATTCCGGCACGGTTTCGCTGTTACTGACCTCCGATGAGGAAGGGCCGGCGCGCGAAGGCGTGCGTGCGGTGGTGCCGCGGCTGGAAGAGCGCGGCTTGCTGCCCGATGCCTGCCTGGTGGGCGAGCCGTCCAGCCGTGAGCGGCTGGGCGATACCATTCGCATCGGCCGGCGCGGCAGCATCCAGGCGAAGCTGAAGGTGCGTGGCATCCAGGGGCATACGGCTTATGCCGATCCGGCCGACAACCCCGTGCATCGGGCCGGCCCCCTGGTGGCTGCGCTGGGCCAGATGGACTTCGACGATGGTGACGAGCATTTCCCGCCGACCCGACTGCAGATTTCCAATATCCGTGCCGGCACCGGCGCCGACAATGTCACGCCCGGTGAACTGGACATCTGGTTCAACCTGCGCAACAACCCCAACAGCCCCGCCGACCAGCTCGAAGCGCGCCTGCGCCAATTGATCGAGACACATGATCCGGGTGACTGGACACTGGACTGGCGGGTTTCGGGCGAACCTTTCGGCCCGGCCACCGGTCCCCTGCCGACAGTGGTTGACGCGGCCTGCCGCGAGCATCTGGGCATTGCTCCGACCGCCAATACCGGCGGTGGCACCTCCGACGGCCGTTTCCTGGGTCCGCGCGGCGTACCCGTGGTCGAGCTCGGGTCGGTCAATGCCAGCATTCACCAGGTCGATGAATGCATCCGCGTCGACGACCTGGATCGCCTGCCGGGCGTGTATCGCGCTATCATCGCCGGCATGCTACTTGCCGACTCCTGACGACGAAAAATGCGCATCATCCTGATCGTGCTGGCCATACTGCTGGTGCTGGTGCAAATCCGCTTCTGGCAGGAAGTGCGTGAAGTGCGCTCTCTGCGCGCCATGGTCGAGGAACAGTTCGAGGAGAACGAGCGCCTGGAGGCGCGCAACGAGGCGTTGGCGGCAGAGGTCGAGGACCTCAGGGCCGGCCTCGAAGCCATCGAGGAGCGCGCCAGGGCGGAACTGGGCCTGATTCGCAAAGGCGAGGAGTTTTTTCTGATCGTCGATCCGGAACATGCCGAACCGGACCCCTGAGCTCACGTGTTTGCCCAGGTGGGCACTATCGATTCAGGGAAATCTAAGCTCAATTTCAGGTATCCGGCATGGCCGCACACCGGACATTGGCCGACAATGCCAGGCAAGTTCCGTTTTGAACCTGTTTTGCGCGCAAGGCCATGAATACCCGTAGCCAGCCACACCACTTCAATGGTTGCCGCTTTGACCCGCGCGACGGCAGTCTGTCGACGGCCGACGGTGGCCGGGTGGTCACGCTGAGGCCACAGGCGGCACGTCTGCTGGATTATCTGCTGGACCAGCCCGGCGAAATCATCAGCCGGGACAGGCTGATTGCCGCCATCTGGGAAGACGGGCGGATTGTCGATTTCGAGGCGGGTCTGGCCGCCTTGCTGCGCGAAGTGCGCAGTGCGCTGGACGACGTCGGAGCGGGCAGCGATCTGGTCGAAACCATCCCCCGCCGAGGCTATCGATTCCGCGGGCAGATCGAAGAGGCTCAGCGGCGACAGGCACCCCGGGGAGAAAAGCGCGCGTGGCTGCTGGCCGGGCTGGCAGTCTTGGCCCTGATCGTGATTGTGCTGATCTGGTTGTTGCCTGCGCCTGCACCGGATGAACGGGTCAGGACCGGTACCCTGGCGATTATTCCCTTCGAGCTTTATGGCCGTCCTGCTGAAGACGATCGTCGAGTGGAACTGCTGCTGGCCGATACCCTGCTCGGGCAGCTCTGGCAGGCGGATCTGGATGCCATGGTATTGATCGGTCGCGCCACGCTCAGGCCTTACCAGGAGCGTGAGGATGTCGCCGCAGCCGTGGCCGAGGATCTCGGGGTGCAACTTCTGATCGAGGGCACGGTGGTGGCCGACGAGGTTGATCAATGGCAGGTGACTGCCCGCATGCTGGAAATGCCCGCCGGGCGGGTGTTGTGGTCATCCAGCCTGTCCTGGGAAGCCCAGCCCAAGCTGCCTGTGTCCGATACCGTCGACTATCTCATTGCCGATCTCGTCGCGCGCTGGCCCGAGATCCAGGCGGAGCTGGATTGAGCCGAACTCATGCAGTTCTGCAGCAATTTCAGGAAAATTTTCGGGTCTTTCCATGGATGGAGGTCCATGCGGGCGGCAGAATGCGCAGGTACTGAAAGCCAATTGTCTGATGTGATTGCAGGAGGCAGGTCATGAAATCGAGAGTTACGATGGTTCTCACCGGGGTCGCGCTGGTGCTGGCGACCGCCATTCCAGGTGCTGCCCTGGCCGAACGCCCATCCTTTGTCAGCCCCGGCGCGGATGCAGCCATGATTCATGGTGGATCGGGTGAAGCCCGGGACATTTACGCCATCGAGTTCATTGCCATTGACGGGCAGAGGATCGAGCCGCGTGACGCGCTGTGGCTGGAGCCGGGCGAGTACGAACTGGAGGTCCGTATCAGCGGCCGTCCGCTTCCGCGCACACTGACTCTGCGCAGCCGGGGCGAGGACGGGTTCAATCGGATCACTGTTGAACTCGAAGCGGGCAAGCGCTATGACATTCGCGCTCACCACGATCGCCACGACACGAGGCGGCCGTACACAGTGATATTGCATAACGTGACTGACCATGGATTTGCCCGCTGACTAGCGTTGGTAGATCGACCTCAAGCCGCGTCCGAATCACTGCGTTGCTCACCGCCCGGATCATTCCGGGCGGTGAGACCATTCGGCTTCTGCGATAATCCTCCCTTTCTCACCGACTGTTGCCTGTACATGAGTGAATTCGCCTGGGGTGGCCCACCGGTTCGTGGTTGTATTCGATCCACGGCGGAAGATTTCCATGTCGAGGAAATTCTGGGTCACGAACCGGACGGGAAAGGCGAACATTTGTGGTTGTGGGTCGAGAAGCGCGAGTGCAACACGGTGGAAGTGGCCGGACGGCTGGCCGATGCCGCCGGAGTGCACCCCCGTCAGGTCAGTTTTGCCGGTCTCAAGGATCGCAATGCCGTGACCCGGCAGTATTTCTCCATTCACCTGCCGGGACGAGACGACCCGGATACTGCCAACTGGGCGCTGGACGGCATCCGCATCCTGCAAGCCGTTCGATCCTCGCGCAAGATCAAGCGCGGGCGGCTGAAAGCCAATCGTTTCCGACTGCGGGTACGGGAACTGGAGGGCGACATGGATGCCCTGGAGGCGCGTCTGGCCACCGTGAGCCGGCAGGGTGTGCCCAACGGCTTTGGCGAGCAGCGCTTCGGCGGCAACAACATCGCCCGGGCCCATGCGCTGTTTCGCGGCGAGCTCAGGCGCAAGCCGTCCAAGTCCAAGCGCGGATTCTACCTGTCGGCTGCGCGCAGCCTGGTATTCAACAAGGTGCTGGCCGAGCGCCTGCGCCGCGGCGACTGGCACCAGTTGATCGACGGCGACCTCGCCGTGCTCGATGGCTCGCGCTCGTTCTTCGCCGCCGACGCCGCCGACCCCGAACAGATCCGCCGCTGCACCGAACTCGACATCCACCCATCCGGGCCCCTGCCCGGCCGCGGCGAATCACCGGCCGCCGGGGAGGCCGCCGCCATCGAACAGACGGTGTTCGCCGAACAATCCGAACTGGTCGAAGGCCTGGCCAAATTCGGCATGCAACAGGAACGAAGAGCCCTGCGCATGCGCGTCAAGGACCTGGAATGGTCCTACCCCGAGCCCCATACCCTGGAACTGACCTTCGAACTCAATACCGGCAGCTACGCAACATCGGTACTACGCGAGCTGGTGGATTACAAAGAAGGATGAAGCGTGGCACTGAAAATCCAAAACCCGTTATCATCAACACCCACCAAACACCTAACACCTAACACCCAACACTTAACACTTAACACTTAACACTTAACACTTAACACTTAACACTTAACACTTAACACTTAACACTTAACACTCCACCCCCATGACCTTCCGCCTAAAAGCCGCCTCCGGCCCCCACACCGGCCAGACCTTCGATCTGGACGAATCCGACACCGCCATCGGCAGTGCCGATGGTGCCAATATTGCCATCGACGGCCTGCTCGAACAGCATGCCCGCATCACCTTTGACGGCGAAGTGCTGATGCTGGAAGCCGATGATCAGGCCTGGGTCAACGGCGAACCGGTGTCGCGTCAGCCGTTGAAGTCGGGCGACGAGATCCGTCTGGGTGAGCATCGCTTCGTCTTGCAGGCCCCGGGTCTGAGGCCGCCGAGTGTGCTGCGCGAGGTCGAGCAGCGCCATACCATCAACCCCTGGACCTGGGTGGCTATCGGCGCAGTGGCTGCAGGCGGCATCATCGCCGTGGCCACGTTCATACTGACGCGCCTGTAAGGATTTACCACAGAAACACAGAGTTACAGTGGGAATACTTTCTCTGTGTGCTCCGTGTCTCTGTGGTGCATTCACCTCAGGTTATCAAACATGATCCAGGGCGGCTTCCAGGTCGGCGATGAGGTCGTCGACATCCTCGATGCCGACCGACAGGCGGATCAGGGTATCGGTGATGCCGAGCACTTCGCGCCGGTCTTTCGGCACCGAGCCATGGGTCATGATGGCCGGATGATTGACCAGGGATTCCACCCCGCCCAGTGATTCGGCCAGGGCGAACAGGCGGGTGTTCTCCAGAAAGCGGCGGGCGCGGTCGAGATCGCCGCCGATGTCGAAGCTGACCATGCCGCCGAAGCCGTCCATCTGCCGCTCGGCCAGGGCTTTCTGCGGGTAGCCGTCCAGGCCGGGATAGATCACTTTCTCTACCTTGGGGTGGCGGCTCAACCAGTCGGCGATGCGTCCGGCATTTTCGCAGTGGGCCTTCATTCTCAGGGCCAGGGTTTTGGCGCCGCGCATGACCAGGAAGGCATCAAACGGTCCCTGCACGCCGCCGGAAGAGTTCTGCAGGAAGCCGATGCGTTCGGCCAGTTTGTCGTCATTGACGACCACCGCACCACCGACCATGTCGGAGTGGCCGTTGAGATACTTGGTGACCGAGTGCACGACGATATCGGCACCCAGCTCCAGCGGACGTTGCAGCATGGGCGTGGCAAAGGTGTTGTCGACCACCAGCCAAGCACCGCACTCGCGCGCCAGTTTCGCCATGGCGGCAATGTCGACCAGCTGCAGCATGGGGTTGGTCGGTGTTTCCACCCAGATCATCTTTGTGCGATCGGTGATCGCGGCACGTGCCGCGTCCACGTCGGTCAGGTCGATGAAGCTGAACTCCAGCCCGGAGGCGGGCCGCCTGACCTTTTCGAACAGCCGCCAGGTGCCGCCGTAGAGATCGTGCATGGCCAGCACGTGATCGCCGGGTTCGAGCAGGTGCATCAGTGCATCAATCGCGGCCATGCCCGAGGCGTAGGCGAAGCCGTGCGAACCGCTTTCCAGGTCGGCGATGCAGGCTTCCCAAGCCTTGCGCGTGGGATTGTGCGTGCGCGAGTACTCGAAGCCGAGGTGGTCGCCGGGGCTGTTCTGCACGTAGGTCGAAGTGGTGTAGATCGGTGTCATGATCGCGCCGGTGGACGGGTCAGGCGACTGGCCGGCGTGGATGACGCGGGTGGAAAGCTTGTCGGACATGGTCATGGGTCACTTGGTCGTATTGTCGTGTGGTCTGCACGCGGGGCGCAGACTGCGAGGCGGTGAATTATCCCATATTGGACCGGGGTGTCCGGCGTGGTTTCGCGGAGCACAGGCGCATCAGACGCAGTCCCTAAAGTGCTCCGACCAAGTGCAGCACCAGTCCAACCAGCGCCATGCACAGGATGGTTCCCACCAGTCCCAGCCGGGTCAGGAATAGCAACACGGCGGCCAGCGCCGTCAGCACCAGCGCCCAGGGATCGATGCTGGTGGCGACGGGCAGATTGAAATCCAGGCCGTAGCGGTCGACGGGGCGGGACTCGGCGAACATGAGGTTGATGGCGAACCAGGCGGCGAGGTTGGCGATGACCCCGACCACGGCCGAGGTAATCCCCCTGAGTGCGGCGCTGATGCGGGCATTGCCGCGCAATTTCTCGACCTTGGGGGCGAACAGGAAGATCCACAGAAACGATGGGGCAAACACCATCCAGGTGGTCAGCAAGGCGCCCAGCGAGCCGGCCAGCAAGGGGTCGAGCAGGGTGGCCGGGTTACGCGAGGCGGCGAGGAAACCGATGAACTGGGTGACCAGAATCAGCGGCCCGGGCGTGGTTTCGGCCAGCCCCAGGCCGTCTAGCATTTCAGCTGCGGTCAGCCAGTCACGGGTTTCCGAGGCGAATTGCGCCACCCAGGCCAGCACGGCATAGGCTCCGCCGAAACTGAAGGTGGCCAGCAGGCTGAACAGGGTGGCCAGCTCGGTCCACACCGAGCCGGGGCCCAGTACCACCGCCAGCACGGCCAGCGGACCCAGCCAGGCCAGCAACGTCCACAGCCAGGTGTGCCGGCCCATCCGGGGCGATGTGTCCGACTCCACCTCGGGCGCGGCGCCAGGGCGGAACAACCACATTCCGATCACCCCGGCAGCCAGGATTACCAGCGGGAAGGGCAGGGAGAACAGGAACATGGCCGTAAAACTGGCCAGCGCCAGCAGCCCTGCCGCCAATCCCCGGACGACCTTGCCGCTCATGCGCACCAAGGCCTGGGCCACGATGGCGAGCACCGCGCACTTCAGGCCGAACAGCAGCCCCTCGACCACACCGACCTGGCCGACGGTCACGTAGAGCAGACTCAGGCCCAGCATGATCAGCGCACCGGGCAGGATGAAGATGATGCCGGCGGCCAGCGCGCCGCGTGTTCCATGCAGCAGCCAGCCGATGTAGGTAGCCAGCTGCTGCGCCTCGGGCCCGGGCAGCAACATGCAGAAGTTGAGCGCGTGATTGAACCGATCCTGCCCGATCCAGCCCTTCTCCTCCACGATCAACCGCTGCATCACCGCAATCTGCGCCGCCGGCCCCCCAAAACTCAGGAAAGCAACCTTCCACCAAACCCGCCAAACCTCACCCGACAACCCAAGCATCACCACCTCACCCAAGAACCCCTAACCCCAAACACCTAACACCTAACACCTAACACCTAACACCTAACACCTAACACCTAACCCTTCCCACTTCCCACTTCCCACTTCCCACTTCCCACTTCCCACTTCCCACTTCCCACTTCCCACTTCCCACTTCCCACTTCCCACTTCACACTTCCCACTTCCCACTTCACACTTCACACTTCACACTTCACACTTCACACTATCTTCCCCCTCACCGATCCGCCCGCCGCCGCAGGTAGTTCAACAGATCCACCCGGGTAATCAGCCCGAGAAAGCGCTCGCCTTCCATCACGATGGCGACATGATCGCGATTGAATATCGGCAGCAGATCGTCGATGGCGGCATCGACCTGGACTGACTCGAGTTCCGTGACCATGGCGCTGGACACAGGCTCCGAGAAACGCTCTTCGTGGTCGTAGACGGCCAGCAGGATGTCGGATTCGTCGATGATGCCGACGATGCAGTCGCCGTCGAGTACCGGCAGTTGCGAGACGTCGTAGAGTTTCATGCGCTTGTAGGCGTTCGACAGGGGCTCGTCCCTGCCCACGGTCACGGCATCGTGGGTGTCGACCGATCGGGCGATCAGGTCGCGCAGGTCGCCGTGTTTTTCGGTGTCGGAAAAGCCCTGCTCGCGCATCCAGTAGTCGTTGTAGACCTTGGACAGGTACTTGTTGCCGGTATCGCAGACCAGGCTGAGCACTTTCCTGGGCTCGGTCTGCTCGCGACAGTAGCGTAGCGCCGCCGCCACCAGCGTGCCGGTGGATGACCCGCCCAGCAGCCCTTCATGCTGCAAAAGTTCACGCGCGGTGAGAAAACTCTCGCGGTCGGGGATGGAGTAGGCCTTGCGCACGCGCGAGAAATCGCTGATTGACGGCAGGAAATCCTCGCCGATTCCCTCGACCAGCCATCCACCGGCATCATCGCGAACCTTTCCGGTGGCGATGTAATCGGCCAGTATGGACCCTTCCGGGTCGGCCAGCACCAGTTCGATCTCCGGTGCTTCCCGCGCAAAGCATCGTGACAGCCCGGTGACGGTGCCGCTGGAGCCCACGCCGACCACCACGGCATCGAGCTGATCTCCCATCTGACCGAGAATTTCCGGACCGGTCATGGTTTCGTGAGCCAGCGGGTTGTCGGGGTTGCCGAACTGGTTGATGAAGTAGGCGTTGTCGGTCTGTTCGGCGATGGACTGGGCCAGATCCTGGTAGTACTCGGGGTGCCCCTTGCCCACGTCGGAGCGGGTGATGATGACCTCTGCACCCATGGCCTTCAGGTTGGAGATCTTTTCCTGGCTCATCTTGTCGGGGATGACCAGCACCAGTCGATATCCCTTCTGGGCGGCGACCAGTGCCAGGCCGAGGCCGGTGTTGCCCGCCGTGCCCTCGACGATGGTGGCGCCGGGCCTGAGGTCGCCGCGGCGCTCGGCTTGCTCGATCATTTTCAGGGCAATACGATCCTTGATCGAACCGCCCGGGTTGTGGTTTTCAAGCTTGAGATAGAGTTCGCAGGGGCCGGTGTCGAGATGGTTGACTCGCACGATCGGGGTGTTGCCGATCAGTTCCAGCACGTTGTTGTGAAAGCTCATTGTCCGGTTTTCTTGGGCCTGGTGGATAGCCGCCCACCTTATCCGCTGGGCCGGGGCGCGGCAAGGCTGTTCAGATAGAAAGACGCCCGATGCCGGGACATCGGGCGTCTGGAGAAACGGGGTGAAAGTCGTAGGGTCGTCAGGCGGCCTGGGCCTGATCCATGATCCGGAAAAGCTGGTCCTTGGCCCTGAGTTTCTCGCGCTTGAGCTGGTTCAGGGCCAGGTCTTCCATGGGTGCGGTACCGGTTTCGGCGGCGAGGACACGTTTTTCGAGCTGCTGGTGACGGTTGTACAGGCGCCGGAATTCCTCGTTGTCCTTGAGGAGAATTTCCATCTGGTCCTTGCGGTTTTCGAACATGTGCAGACTCCTTTTGCTTGGTCCAGCGTGGTCGTCGCTGTCGGCTGTGCCGGCAACGACAGAAAAACGGGCCGCAAGACTGCGGCCCGGAAAAGCGGGAATGATGGGGCAGGACTTCGGCCGCGCCGGGAAGTGCTGGCAGTGGCCGCCGAAGCTGGCAGTAAAGGTGAGCGGGGCGCTCGAAAAATCCACCATGATGGTGTTAGTTATAGCGCCAATGAGCGGCCGGTTCAAGGGCACGCTGCCGACCCCGCCGTGACGGGGGCGGCGCCGCTCAGTCGTTGAGCAATATGACGTCGACGCGACGGTTGCGGCTGCGACCATCCGAGGACTCGTTGCTGGCGATCGGGAAGTCCTCGCCCATGCCGACGGCCTGAATCCGGTCGGCCTCGATGCCCATGGCCACGAGCTGGTCGCGCACCGCCTCGGCGCGTTGCTGAGAAATGCGCATGTTGACATTCGCCGGGCCGGTGGAGTCCGTGTGTCCTTCGATGCGAATGCGCTTGTCGGGTTCGGTTTGCAGTAGTTCGACCACATCCTCAATGTTCGACAGGGCGTCGGCCTGAAGTTCAGTTTCACCGGTGGCGAACAGCACATCGCCCAGGGTCACTACGACACCCCGGTCGGTTTCGCGTAACTCCAGGTACTCCAGGCGGCGGCGCATGGACTCGGCGGATTCAGTTGCCAACTGGGCTTCGCGACGCGCCAGTTCGATTTCGCTGGCCTGCGCTTCGGCCAGCCTGCGCGCCGCCTCGGCTTCCTCGCGCGCCTCCTGCTCACGGCGCGTTGCCTCTTCCCTGAGTTCCTCGGACGTCATGGCTTCGCGCCGGGTACGCTCGATTTCCTCCATCGTGGCCCGGCTCATGCGCAGGGCGTCCTCGGTCTCGCGACGGGCTTGCTCGACTTCCAGACGGCTGGCATGCAACAGCAGTTCGGTGCGGCGCTGGTCCACGGCTTCGACCTCGTTGCGCGCCCGGGCCCTGAATGCCTCGGAGCGGGCAATTTCCAGTCGCTTGTTGGCGACATGGATGCGATGCGCGCGTTCGTCGTCGGACAGGCGCTCCTCTCCGGCCTCGCGCACGGCCCGCTCGGCCATGGACAAGGCCAGCGGAACTTTTGATGAAAGCGTCTCATCGGCTTGGAATTCGGCGAGATCGGCTCGCAGGTTACGCAGCTCGGCATCATCGCGCGGCTGCTGTGTGGCACAGGCGCCAAGCACCAGCACTGCTGCCAGCAGCAGCGGGGTCATCACTCGGGTATGGCTGCTCATTGTTCAACCGCCTCCGCGCCGAAGACTTCGCGGATATCTGTTTCGATCTGTTCAAGCTCACGTTGCTTGCGCGCCAGCTCGGCCCGGGCCAGGGCGGCACGGGTGCGTGCCAGGGCGAGTTGTGCTTCAACCTCGGCCTGTTCGGCCATGCGACGCGCCATGGTGTCGTCGTCGTTGTCCACGAAGGTTTCAGCACGGGCCAGGCGTTCATGGGCAAACCGCAGTTCCAGCGGCGAGTATTCTCCGGCTCCGGCCTGTTCGGCCTGTTCAATGGCCACTCGGGCGTTGTCCAGCAAGCCCGGGTCGACCGGAGTCGTGGCGCAGGCGGCCATCAACAGCAGGGCCGGCAGGCCGATGGTGGTTGCAAGAAGTCTTTTCATTTCTGCTCACTCAAGCATGATTCGGTCCGACGCTCAGGCCGGATCGGCGTCGGGCTGGTTCTCGGGCGCGGCATCCTCGATGGCACCGATCTGCTGCAATACATCGCAGATGCTGACGATGCGGTTGCATCCGGTCAGGTCACAATTGAACCTGCGGGCATTATAGACCTGTGGCAACAGACAGCAATCGGCCAGTGTCGGTTCATCGCCATGACAGAAGCGCCCGGTGGCCGGGTCGTCGAGCAGCCGCTCGACCGCGACCAGGCCGGTCTCGGTCCAGTGCCGGTACCAGGCCAGCTTGCCTTCCTCGTTGAGTCCTGCCGGTCCGGTCAGGTACTTGAGCACCCGCAGGTTGTTGAGGGGATGTATTTCGCAGGCAATGGCCTGGGCCAGCGTGCGGACTCGCGCTCGAGCGCCAGCATCTTGCGGCAGCAGTGGTGTCTGCGCAAAGCATTCCTCGATGTATTCCAGAATGGCCAGCGACTGGGTCAGAACCCGGGAGCCGTGAACCAGCGCCGGCACCATCTGCTGGGGGTTGATGGCCGTGAACTCGGCGGAGAACTGCTGTCCCCCTTCACGCACCAGGTGAACCGGCCGCGATTCATATTCCAGTCCTTTCAGGTTGAGTGCCATGCGCACCCGGTAACTGGCCGACGAGCGCCAGTAGGTGTAGAGGGTAAGGTTTTGATCGGGCATGGTTGGGGGTTGGTTGGGTTTGGGTGTGGGTATTGTACGGAAATGGGTAGAGGGGTAGAGGGGAAGAGGGGGAGAGGGGGAGAGGAGTAGAGAGAGCCTGTCCCGTCTTCCGTCTCCCGTCTCCCGTCTCCCGTCTCCCGTCTCCCGTCTCCCGTCTCCCGTCTCCCGTCTCCCGTCTCCCGTCTCCCGTCTCCCGTCTCCCGTCTCCCGTCTCCCTTCTCCCTTCTCCCTTCTCCCTTCTCCCGTCACCCGTCACCCGTCACCCGTCACCCGTCACCCGTCCACCCCATCAGTTAAACTTCCCCCATGCCGATCCGCAAACTCCCCACCCATCTCGTCAACCAGATCGCTGCCGGCGAAGTCGTCGAGCGGCCGGCTTCCATCGTCAAGGAACTGGTCGAAAACAGTCTCGATGCCGGGTCGCGGCGGATTCGGGTGGAGGTCGAGAAGGGAGGCAGTCGGCGTATCCGGGTGTCGGATGATGGCGGCGGTATTGTCGCCGATGAGCTGGCGTTGGCGCTGCATTCTCACGCGACCAGCAAGATTGGTTCGCTGGAGGAGCTGGAGGGGGTGGCCACCATGGGGTTTCGGGGTGAAGCCCTGCCCTCGATTGCATCGGTCTCGCGCCTGCGTCTGGCTTCACGGCCGGCCGATGCCGATACCGGTTACGAAGTAGAGGCCGAGGGCGGTGAGTCCAGCGAACCCCGGCCGACGGGCATGCCGCATGGCACGGTGGTGGATGTGCGCGACCTGTTTTACAACACCCCGGCACGTCGCAAGTTCATGCGCACCGAACGCACGGAGTTCGGTCACATTGACGAAGTCGTGCGCCGCCTGGCACTGGCGCGCATGGATGTGGATTTCGAGCTGGCCCATGACGGGCGCAGCATCCGACGACTGCTGCCGGCCAGCGACGAGGCCGGTCGTGATCGGCGCGTGGCTTCGGTGTGCGGTGACGAGTTCCTGGCCCAGGCCATCAGCTTTGATACCGATCATGCCGGCATGCGCCTGGCCGGATGGATTGCGCGGCCCAGCTTCTCGCGCAGCCAGTCCGACCTGCAGTTCTTTTTCGTCAATGGCCGCCTGGTGCGCGATCGCCTGGTGGCGCACGCGGTTCGACAGGCCTATCGCGATGTGCTGTTCCATGGTCGCCACCCGGCATTCGTGTTGATGCTCGAGCTGGACCCGGCCCGGGTCGACGTCAACGTGCACCCGCAGAAGACCGAGGTGCGCTTCCGTGACGGCCGCCTGGTGCATGACTTTCTGTTTTCCACCATTCACTCAAGGCTTTCCGGTACCCGGCCGGGCAGCCGCGCGACGGCCCCGGCCTCGCTGCCGCACCGCGGCGACAATGTACATGAGCTGGCTGCCGGCCAGGGCCGCCACCAGGCGGGGCTGGGCCTGGGAGTCGCCGAATCGGTGGCCCGCTACGCCGAGCTGGCGCGCACGGCTTCCGCCGTGCCTTCGGCGCAGCAGGACAACGAGACCGACATGCCGCCGCTGGGTTTTGCCGTGGCCCAGATTCATGGCGTCTTTGTCCTGGCCGAGAATGCTCACGGCCTGGTGGTCGTCGACATGCATGCCGCGCATGAGCGCATCGTCTACGAGCGGCTCAAGCAGTCCTGGGGGGAAGACCGGGTCCGTTCGCAGCGCCTGCTGGTGCCGGAGAAGATCGCGGTGTCGCGACGCGAGGCGATGGCGCTGGAAAGCCATGTCGACGAAATGAGTCGACTCGGCTTCGAGGTTGATCTGGCCGGGCCCGAAGCGGTGCTGATCCGGGCCGTGCCCGGCATGCTGGCCCGCGCCGACAGCCAGAAGCTGGTGCGCGATGTGCTTGCCGACCTGGTCGAACTGGGCGACAGTCGCCGGGTGGAGACGGTGATCGACGAGATGCTCTCGACCATGGCCTGTCATGGTTCCGTGCGGGCCAACCGGCGCCTGAATATCGACGAGATGAACGCGCTGCTCAGGGACATGGAGCGCACCGAGCGCGCCGACCAGTGCAATCATGGCCGACCGACCTGGGTGCAGCTGGACATGAAGTCGCTCGACAAGCTGTTCCTGCGCGGACAATAGCGGTCATGGAAGAGGAGTCCCTGCCGCCGGCGCTGCTGCTGACCGGACCGACCGCAGCAGGCAAGACCGGTGTGGCGCTGGCCCTGGCGCGGCGCTTTCCCGTGGCCTTGATCAGTGTCGATTCAGCGCAGGTCTACCGCGGGCTCGACATCGGGTCGGCCAAGCCGGATGCCGCCACGCAGGCCCGGTTCCCGCATGCCCTGATCGATATCCGCGAACCCGAACAGACCTACTCGGCGGCTGATTTCGTGGCCGATGCGGCGGCGCAGATGCGCGCGGCGGCTGGGGCCGGACAACTGCCCGTGCTGGTGGGTGGCACCACCCTCTACCTGCGGGCACTGCTCTACGGGCTCGACCCGATGCCGGCGGCGAATTCGGGTTTGCGGCGTGATATTGCCGCCGAAGCGGACCGGCGCGGCTGGCAGGCGCTGTACGATGAACTGACCGTCGCCGATCCGCGGGCGGCGGAGCGAATTCGCCCCAATGACACCCAGCGTATCCAGCGCGGTATAGAAGTGCTGCGCCTGACGGGGCGGGGGCCGAGTGCGTTTCACCGGGAAAATCGCATTGCCCGCTTCGACAGCCTGCGCCTGGTGTTGACCGCCGGTAATCGCCGGGAGCTGCATGAGCGGATTGCCCGGCGATTCGACGCCATGCTTGCCGAGGGACTGGTCGAGGAAGTAGCCAACCTGCGGCGCCGCCCGGAACTGAGCGTGGACCACCCCGCCATGCGCAGCGTGGGCTATCGTCAGGTCTGGCAGCATCTTGATGGCCTGTTCAGCCTGGATCAGGCCCGGCAGCGGGCGCTGGCGGCCACGCGCCAACTGGCCAAGCGACAGCTGACCTCGCTCAGGCAGCTGGGCCGCGCCCTCTGGCATGATCCGCGCCAACAGCGTACAATTAACTTGATTTTCAGGCAGGTAGGTCAGTTTGAAAAGCGGGCGGCAAGGGCTGGATGAGTGCACGTCATCGTCGCTTTGGTTGGCCTGTTTGCTGAACATCGACCCAGAGCACACACCCCACAACTACAAAATCAAACAAAAGGAGAACGATGATGTCCAAGGGTCAGTCACTGCAGGATCCATTTCTGAACGCCTTGCGGCGCGAACGGGTGCCTGTCTCGATTTTCCTGGTCAACGGCATCAAGCTGCAGGGTCAGATCGAGTCTTTCGACAATTTCGTGGTCTTGCTGAAGAATTCAGTCAGCCAGATGATTTACAAGCACGCCATCTCCACCGTGGTGCCAGCGCGCAACGTGCGTTTCGGGGATGACGAGGAGGATCAGCAGCCCTGATCGAAGATTTCACTCCCGCCACTGGTGGTCAAGGCAGCCGGGTGCTGTTGCTGCACCCGGTGTTCGAACCGGTACACGATGAAGAGTCGCGCCTGGAATTTCGCCTGTTGGCGAAATCGGCCGGATTGGACACGGTGGCCGAACTAACCGCTCCGCGCAGTGCGCCCGACCCCAAGTACCTGGTCGGGTCGGGCAAGGTCGAGGAAGTGCGAAGCCAGGTTGTCGAGCATGAGGCCGACCTGGTACTGGTCAACGCTCGTCTTACCCCCGTGCAGGAACGTAACCTGGCGCGGGCGCTCAAGTGCAACGTGCTCGATCGCACCACGCTGATCCTCGATATCTTTGCCCAGCGTGCCCGGTCGCACGAAGGCAAGCTCCAGGTCGAGCTGGCCCAGTTGCGTCACCTTTCGACCCGCCTGGTGCGCGGCTGGACTCACCTGGAACGCCAGCGCGGCGGCATCGGCATGCGCGGTCCCGGCGAAACGCAGCTTGAAACCGATCGTCGTCTGCTGGGTAATCGCATCCGTCAGTTGACCGCCCGGCTGGAGAAGGTGCAGCAGCGACGTGACCAGGGCCGCCGCGCCCGTCAACGCGGCGATGTGCCGCTGGTGGCGCTGGTCGGGTATACCAATGCCGGCAAGTCGACCCTGTTCAACCGCCTGACCTCAGGCGAGGTGATGGCTCGCGACCAGCTCTTCGCCACGCTTGATCCGACTGTGCGTCGTATTGACTCGCTCAATGGCTCGACGGTGCTGATGTCCGACACGGTCGGATTCATTCGCGACCTGCCGCATGAACTGGTCGCGGCATTTCGCTCGACGCTGGAGGAAACACTGTCGGCCAGCCTGGTGGTACACGTCATTGATGCCGCCGATGGCGATCGTCTGCAGCAACAGGCCGTGGTCGAGGAAGTGCTCGATGACATCGGCGCCGGTGACCTGCCATCGCTGAAGGTGTTCAACAAGGTGGATCTGGCCGATCGTGACCCCGGCATGGAACGCGACGAGCAGGGCCGGCCCAGTGCGGTGTGGATCTCGGCGGTCAGCGGTGAAGGGCTGGATCTCCTGGCCGAGGCCTTCTCGGAGTTGCTGGCCGAAGGCCGTATTCGACGCTGGATTCATGTGCCCGTGCAGCGTCAACGGCTTCGGGCCCGTTTGTTCGAGCTGGGCGTGGTGCGCGAGGAAGAAGTCGAGGACGATGGATCCAGTCGCCTGGATGTCGATCTGGACCTGCGCGATGTGCGTCGACTGACGCGCCTTGACGGTGCAGACGGTAAACTCGCGGAGCAACTGCTGTTAAACTAGCAGGTTCGGTCGTACCCACCGCCGCCAGTGCTTCGGCGCCGGTGAAAGCTTCGATTCCGGCGTAGGCCGGCAATCGATCAGTGTTCCTGATATCTGTAGCGATGGAGTAATCAATCAATGCCCTGGAATGAACCCGGACGCGGTGGCGGCAACGGCGGCGGTCGCGATCCCTGGAAAGGGGGTGACGGTCAGCAGCCTCCCGATCTCGACGAGGTGTTTGCCAATGTGCAACGCCGTCTGAAAAAGATTATTGGCGGCGGCAGCGGCGGCGGCAGTGGCGGCAGCGGCTCGGGCAGCGGCGGCTCGATTGCCGGCATTGTCCTTCTGGTGGCTGTGCTGGCGCTGATCTGGGTTGTCTGGAACTCGGTTCATATCGTTGATGAATCCGAGCGCGGCGTGGTGCTGCGCTTCGGTGAGTACAACCGTACGCTCACACCCGGTTTCAATGTCACTTGGCCGAATCCGATCGAGCAGGTCGAAAAGGTCAACGTCAGCGAGGTCCGGTCCCTGGAAAACCGGGCGCGCATGCTGACCGGCGACGAGAACCTCATCGAGCTGTCTTTCGCGGTCCAGTACCGCGTGGTCGAGCCGGAGAAGTTCCTGTTCAACGTGCAGATGCCCGAGGGCTCGCTGGCGCATGCCGCCGACAGTTCCCTGCGCGAGATCATCGGCACCAACAATATGGACTTCATCCTCGAGATCGGCCGTGGCCAGATTGCGCTGGATGCCCAGGAGTTGCTGGTCGAGATCATTGAGCGCTACGATCCCGGCATCGAGATCACCTCGTTCAACCTGCAGGAAGTCCGTCCGCCCTCGCAGGTCCGGTCGGCCTTCGACGATGTCGTTCGTGCCCGTGAGGACCAGATTCGCTTCGCCAACGAGGCGCAGGCCTATGCCAACCAGGAAGTGCCCGAGGCGCGTGGTCGCGCGGCCCGCATTCTCGAGGAAGCGCAGGCCTATCGCGATGAACGCATCGCCCAGGCGACGGGTGAGTCCGATCGATTCATTGCCATCTACGAGGAGTATGCCCGTGCCCCGGAAGTGACGCGTCAGCGGCTCTACCTGGAAACACTCGAGGAAGTTTATGGCCGTTCGGCCAAGGTGCTGATGGATATTTCGGATTCCAACCAGATGATCTACCTGCCGCTGGACAAGATCCGCGACGGCTCACCCGCACTTCGGGCGCCGGCGCCGCTGATGAGTCCGCAAGAACAGCAGCGGGCTTCACAAACCGAACCACGGGCCGGTCGTGGCCGGGAGGGTCGATAACATGAGAGTTTTCATTCCCGTCATCGCCATCCTGGCCATTTTCGTTGGTCTCAACAGCCTGTTTGTGGTCAAGGAATTCGAGTACGCGATCAAGTTCCGCCTCGGTGAGGTGGTGCGGGCCGACTACGAGCCGGGCCTGCACCTGAAATTCCCGTTCATCAACAACGTGCGCAAGTTCGACAAGCGCTTGATCACGCTGGACATGCGCCCCGAGCAGATGAACACGGCCGAGCAGAAGTTCGTCGAGGTCGATTACTACGTCAAGTGGCGCATTGAAGACCCGCGCGAGTTCTACATCTCCACCCAGGGTGGCGACATGAACTTCACCCGCTCGCGTCTGGCCCAGCTGATTCGAAACGACCTGCGCGACGAGTTTGCCCAGCGCACCCTCAGCGAGGTGGTTTCCGAGCAGCGTCGCGAGATGATGGAGCAGCTCGTGGTTCGGGCCGATCGTCGTTTTCGCGACTTCGGCATTAACGTGATCGACGTGCGTATCAACAAGATCGAGCTGACCGACGAGGTCCTGACCTCGGTGTTCGAACGCATGGAGACACAGCGAACCGAGTTCGCCAACGAGTTGCGTTCATTGGGCCGGGAGCGGGCCGAGCGCATTCGCGCCGATGCCGATCGTCAGGTCCGCGTGCTGCTGGCCGATGCCGAGCGTGATGCCCAGCGACTGCGGGGTGAAGGTGACGCCCGTGCCACGGAGATCTATGCCGAGGCCTTCAATCGCGACACCGAGTTCTATAACTTCTGGCGCAGCCTCGAAGCCTACGACCGGAGCTTCGGAACCGACAACGACATCATGTTGATGGATACCAGTTCCGAGTTCTTCCGTTACTTCGATCGACTGCAGCCGCAGGACTGATCGCTCAAGGCCAAAGCTGTCACAGGGGACCTGGCGCATGGCGCAATCTGTAGTGATACTCGGCACCCAGTGGGGTGACGAGGGCAAGGGCAAGATCGTCGACCTGCTGGCGCACGAGGCGGATGCCGTCGTGCGCTTTCAGGGCGGACACAACGCCGGCCACACGCTGGTGGTGGGTGGCAGGAAGACGGTCCTGCATGTCATTCCCTCGGGCGTGCTCACCGATCGCGCCCGTTGCTTGATCGGCAATGGTGTGGTGGTGGCACCGCATGCCCTGATCGAGGAAATTCGCGGGCTCGAGGCCAATGGCATCGAAGTGCGCCCGCGCCTGGGCATTTCCCCGGCCTGTCCGGCGATTCTGGGCTGCCACGAGGCGCTGGATCGGGCCAAGGAAAGATCGCGCGGCAAGAAGGCCATCGGCACAACGGGTCGGGGCATCGGGCCGGCTTACGAAGACAAGGCTTCGCGCCTGGGGCTCAGGTTGGCCGATCTGGCCGATCCGGCGCGACTGGCCGACAAGCTCGACGCGGTGATTGATTACCACAACTTCCTCCTGACCCGTTACTACGATGCCGATCCGGTCGACGGACAGCAGATCGCCGACGATGCGGCCCGGCAGGGCGAGGAACTCAAGCCCATGTTCGCCGACGTGACCGGTGAGCTGCACGATCTCAGACGGGCCGGGCGTGCCATCCTGTTCGAGGGCGCCCAGGGCAGTCTGCTCGATATCGACCACGGCACCTATCCTTTCGTGACCTCGTCGAATACCACTGTGGGCGGCGTGATGACCGGTGCCGGCGTGGGCCCGGGCGATATCGACTATGTGCTGGGCATTACCAAGGCCTATGCCACGCGAGTGGGCAGTGGGCCGTTTCCCACCGAGCTTGATGATGCCGATGGCCGCATGATGGCCGAACGCGGTGTCGAGTTTGGTGCCACCACCGGCAGGCCGCGTCGTTGCGGCTGGCTGGATGCCGTGGCCCTGAAGCGCATGGTGCGCATCAATGGCATTACCGGGCTGTGTATTACCAAGCTTGATGTGCTCGATGCTTTTGATCGGGTTCGCATCTGCGTCGACTACGAAGGTGTGGACGGCTTCCCGGTGGGGGCCGAGGAGTGGAGTCGCGCCAGACCGGTCTACGAGGACATGCCCGGTTGGGACGGTGATACCCAGGGACTGACCGATGCCGATAAGCTGCCGGCCGCAGCCTGCGCCTATCTCGATCGCCTCGAAGAACTGATCGAGGCCCCGGTGCATATGCTCTCGACGGGGCCTGAGCGGGATGCCAATGTGATTTTGCGGCATCCGTTTGGGTGATTGGTTCGGGGTGTTAGGTGTGGAAGTGTGAAGGGGTGCTTCTTTTTTTTGCCAGTGACGTAGGGTAGTTGATGCTTGATCCTCAGCAGTTGCGGAATGATCTTGAACATGTTGCCGGGCGGCTGGCGACGCGTGGTTACCATCTGGATATCGAGAACTATGCTGCTCTCGAGGCGCGGCGCAAGGAGCTGCAGACGAAAACCGAGGAGCTGCAGGCCGAGCGCAATACGCGGTCGAAGTCCATTGGGCAGGCCAAGGCGCAAGGTGAGGATATCGAGCCTTTGCTGGCCGAAGTGGGACGTCTGGGTGACGATCTGAAGGCCGCCAAGGAAGAACTGGAGAAGGTGCGCGAGCATCTCGATCACCTCGCCCTGGATATGCCTAATCTGCCGGCGCCGGGTGTGCCGAAGGGTGATGACGAGGGCGACAATGAGGAAGTGCGGCGCTGGGGTGAGCCGACTGACCTGGCCTTTGAGCCGCGCGACCATGTCGAGCTCGGCGAGATGCTTGACGGGATTGATTTCGAAGTGGCGGCAAAGCTCTCCGGCAGTCGCTTTGCTGTCATGTCCGGCGATGTGGCGCGACTGCATCGGGCCCTGGCCCAGTTCATGCTTGACATGCATGTGGGCGAACATGGCTATCGCGAAACCTACGTACCCTACCTGGTGCTGGATACCGCCATGCAGGGCACCGGCCAGCTGCCCAAGTTCGCCGAGGATGCCTTTGCCACCTCGGATGACCCGACCCGCTATCTCATTCCCACCGCCGAGGTGCCGCTGACCAACCTTGTCGCCGACGAGATCGTCGAGGCCGGGCGTCTGCCGTTGAAGTTTGTCGCCCATACACCCTGCTTCCGACGCGAGGCCGGTGCCTACGGCAAGGACACCCGCGGCATGATCCGTCAGCACCAGTTCGACAAGGTCGAGCTGGTGCAGATTGCCACTGCCGACACGGCCGAGCAGTGCCACGAAGCATTGACCGGCCACGCCGAGGCCGTTCTGCAGGCCCTGGAGTTGCCCTACCGCGTCATGCTGCTATGCACCGGCGACATGGGTTTTTCGGCCCGAAAGACCTACGATCTTGAAGTCTGGCTGCCCGGCCAGCAGGCCTACCGTGAAATTTCGTCTTGCTCGAATTTCGGCGATTTCCAGGCCCGCCGAATGAAGGCGCGCTGGCGTAATCCCGACACCGGCAAGCCCGAACTGGTCCATACCATCAACGGCTCGGGTCTGGCCGTCGGTCGTGCCCTGATCGCGGTACTGGAAAACTACCAGCAGCGCGATGGATCGGTTGTCGTGCCGGACGTCTTGCGGCGATACATGGAGGGGCTGGAAGTGCTGGCGGCTCCGGCCTCATAGTGAGTACAGTTGTGAGTTGTTTGTTGTCAGTTGTAAGTCCACGCTTTGATCAGCGGCGCCACGTTCATCGGGCTGGACTTGCAACTGACAACTCACAACGCCCCGCCGCCTGGCGTGAACCTTCGATACGCTTCCAGGAGACTTCGGAACACGCGAATGCCACAGCCCATCCATAACTTCTCGGCGGGGCCGGCCATGCTGCCGGTCGAAGTCCGCGAGCGGCTGGCCGATGCGCTGACACCCGGTGCCGACGGTTCGCCGTCGATTGCCGAGGTATCGCATCGCGGGCCGCGTTTCATGGCGCTGGCCGAGGAGCTGTTTGCCCGTCTGCGCGACCTGATGGAGGTGGGCGAAAAGCACGAGGTGTTGCTGCTGCATGGCGGCGCCAACCTGCAGTTCGCCTGGCTGCCGATGAACCTGGCGCGCGACCGGACTGCCGCCTACCTGCTGACGGGGCACTGGGGCGAGAAGGCCATGGCCGAGGCCGCCCGGGTGAGTCGCACGACTGTCGTGGGCAGCAGTGCCGATATCGATTTCATCGATTTGCCGGAAATGGGGCACCTGCCGGCCGACTGCGCCTATCTTCACTACACCGGCAACGAAACCATCCATGGCCTGCAGTTTCCATCGCCGCCCCGGGTGGGTGTGCCGCTGGCTGCAGACCTGTCTTCGGAGTTCCTGTCGCGACCCTATCCGTATCGTGACCTGGCTTTCGCCTACGCCGGGGCCCAGAAGAATCTGGGTATTGCCGGCGTGACCGTGGTGCTGATTCGGCGTGACCTGCTGGAGCGCATTCCCGATGACCTGCCACGTTATCTGGACTACCGTGCCTGGGTGGAAAGTGGCTCCATGTTCAATACGCCGGTCACGCTGGCCTGGTTTGTTGCCCTGGAGATGCTGCGCTGGATCGAGGAGCAGGGTGGGCTGGAGGTCATGGCGGCCGCCAGCCAGGCGCGCTCGAAGAAGCTGTATTCGGTCATTGATGCCAGTGATTTCTACCGCAACGGGGTGGCAGACCATGCCCGTTCGACGATGAACGTGCCGTTTTTTCTGCCCGACGAGGCGTTGACGCCGCGTTTTGTATCGGCCGCTGAAGCGGCCGGGCTTTCCGGTCTCAAGGGTCATCGTGCTGTGGGCGGCCTGCGTGCCAGCCTGTACAATGCCCAGACCATGGAAGCGGTGGAGACCCTCGTTGACTTCATGCAAGAATTCGAAAAACGACACGGATGAGATCGATCTTGGCGATGTGCGCAAGCATATCGACCGGATCGACGAACAGATTCAGTCGCTGATTGCCGACCGGGCGCGTTTGGCCGAGCAGGTTCGCGCGGTCAAGGGCGAGCTGGCCACGCCGGCCGATTACTACAGGCCCGACCGCGAGGCACAAGTGCTGCGTCGGGTCATCGAGCGCAATGAAGGGCCGCTGAGCGACAGCGTGATGCTGCACGTGTTTCGCGAGATCATGTCGGCCTGTCTGGCCCGGCAGGAACCCTTGCGTGTGGCCTACCTGGGCCCGGAAGGCACGTTCACCCAGCAGGCGGTCTACCGGCAGTTTGGTCATTCGGTCAATGCCAGTGCGCAGCCGAGCATCGAGGAAGTGTTTCTGCAGGTACAGGGGGGTGAGGTTGACTTTGGCGTGGTGCCCATCGAGAACTCATCGCAGGGCATCGTCACTCACACGCTGGACATGTTTCTGCATGCCGAGGTTTGCATTGCCGCCGAAGTGGAAATGCGCATCCACCAGCACCTGCTGACCCGGGCCCGCGGTCTTGACGATATCGAACGGGTCTATGCCCACCAGCAGTCGCTTTCGCAGTGCAAGCACTGGATCGAGCGCCACCTGTTCCATGCCGAGCTGGTCCCGGTATCGAGCAACGCCGAAGCGGCTCGTCGTGTCCGTCACGCGCCGGATGCCGCCGCCATTGCCGGTCGTCATGCCGCCGAGGTCTACGGATTGCCGGTGCTTTTCGCCAATATCGAGGACCACGTCGACAACACCACTCGTTTCCTGGTGCTGGGTCGGGAGCTGCTGCCCCCGTCGGGTGACGACAAGACCTCGCTGATGATCGCCGGGCTGGACGGTGCCGGCGCCCTGTTCTCCCTGCTCGAGCCGCTGGCCCGCCATGGGGTGAACATGAGCCGCATCGAATCGCGACCCTCGCGCCGCGAACGCTGGCAGTACGTGTTTTTCATCGATGTGGACGGACACGTCAAGGACGCTGGGCTGAAGCAGGCACTTGCAGACCTGGAATCAGAGTCTGCCGAAGTACGGGTGCTGGGCTGCTATCCGCGCGCCGTCCTCGGCCGCCTGCCCGGCGAGCAGACGTAGCCTGGAGGAATCGAACCGCAGATAGACGGCCCTGCGTTCATCTGCGGTTTCCAACAATGACTGGAGAGACATGAAAAAACGCGATTACAACGATCTGGCCGTGCCGGGTGTGCGCGAGTTGACGCCTTATACCCCGGGTAAGCCCATCGATGAACTCGAGCGCGAGTACGGTGTGACCGACTCGATCAAGTTGGCATCCAACGAGAATCCGCTCGGTTCCAGCCCCAAGGCCATTGAGGCCGTCCGGGGCGAACTGGACGACCTGTGGCTGTATCCGGATGCCAACGGCTTTCATCTCAAGCAGGCGCTGTCAGCCCGGCACGGGGTGGATCCGGACTGCATCACGCTGGGAAACGGTTCAAACGATGTGCTGGTCTTTCTTGCCCAGGCGTTTCTGCAACCGGGTCTGGAGTCGGTGTTTTCGCAGTATGCTTTCGCCGTCTATCCCATTGCCACGCAGATGGTTGGCGCCAGGGCCAGCATTGCCCCGGCCCTGCCGGCCGATCATCCCATGCCGCTTGGTCACGATCTGCGTGCCCTGTTCGAGCGTGTGGGCAGCGATACCCGCCTGGTCTTCGTGGCCAATCCGAACAACCCCACCGGAACCTGGCTGGAAGCCCAGCGTCTGAAAGATTTCATCGGTTCACTGCCGCCACACGTGATCTGCGTGGTCGACGAGGCTTATACCGAGTACGCCGAATCGGACACCCTGGGCGATGCTTCGGCCTGGCTTGACGAGTTCCCCAACCTGGTGGTCACGCGCACCTTCTCCAAGGCCTATGGTCTGGCCGGATTGCGCGTCGGGTATGCCCTGAGCAATCCCGGTATCGCCGATCTGCTCAATCGCCTGCGCCCGCCGTTCAATGTCAACTCGCTGGCCTTGGCGGCGGCGCGCGCCGCGCTTGACGATCACGAATTTATCGAGCGCACCCGCAAGATCAACAGCGAGGGACTCGGGCAGTTGGGCGAGGGCCTGACCGGTCTGGGCGCGAAGGTGATTCCCTCGGCCGCCAATTTCGTGCTGACCGGATTCGACCGCCCCGGTGGCGAACTCAACGAGGCACTGCTACAGCGCGGCGTGATCGTGCGCCCCGTCGGCAATTACGGGCTGGACAACTACCTGCGCATCACCGTGGGTACGCCGGAGCAGAACGAGCGCGTTCTCGCCGCACTGGCCGACATTCTCTAGACTCATGCGACTCATTGTTCAACCCGCACAGCGGGCACTACAGGGCCGTTACCGAGCCCCTGGCGACAAGTCGGTGTCGCATCGGGCCGCCATACTGGGCGGCCTGGCCGAGGGTGAGACGCGCATCACGGGGTTTCTCGACAGTGCCGATACGCGCGCCACGCTGGGCGCCATGGCGGCTCTGGGCGCCTCGGTTTCCGAGGCTGATGGTGAGATCCGGATGCAGGGTGGCCGCCTTCGGGCCCCGACGACCGATCTGGATCTGGGCAACTCCGGCACGGGCATTCGCCTGCTGACCGGCGCCCTGGCTGGCCACCCGGACCTGCACGGGCAGCGCGTCCGCCTGGTCGGAGACGAATCGCTTTCAGTGCGACCGATGGGGCGCATCATCGAGCCGTTGCGGTCAATGGGGGCCGAGATCGACAGCGTGGACGGGCACGCACCGCTGACCTTGAGTCCGCGGCCTTTGCATGGGCTGCGCTACGAGCAGCCCATGGCCAGCGCCCAGGTCAAGTCGGCCCTGCTGCTGGCCGGGCTGAATGCCGAGGGCGCCACCGAGATCACCGAACCGGGCATCAGCCGCGATCATACCGAACGCATGCTGCCGGCCTTCGGTGTACGGCTGCAACGCAGCGAACGAGGATGTCGCCTGGATGGGCAGCAGAGACTGCAGGGTACATTCTGCCAGGTGCCTGGAGATCTCAGTTCGGCAGCCTTCATTATGGCTGCCGGCCTGCTGGTCGAAGGGTCCAGCATCGAGCTGGCCGCCGTCGGACTCAATCCGACCCGCGACGGCGTCCTGCGCGTACTGGAAGCCATGGGCGCATCAATTGCATGCGAGCCGACCACAGGTGCGGACGAGGAGCCGGCCGGTCATCTGCGGGTAAGCTCATGCCGTCTGGCCGGCCTGGATATCGCCCCCGAATGGGTGCCGCTGGCCATCGACGAGTTTCCCGTGATCATGGCGCTGGCCGCCCGCGCCGAGGGCACCACCCGCATCCGCGGCGCCGAGGAACTGCGCGTCAAGGAATCGGACCGGCTGGCGGTCATGTGCCAGGAACTGTCCAAGCTGGGCGTGTCGGTCAGCGAACATGCCGACGGCGCAGACATTGCCGGAGGTCGCGTGCAGGGCGGACAAGTCGATTCGCACGGCGACCACCGCATCGCCATGAGCCTGGCCGTACTGGCCTTGGCCGCCGACGGCCCGGTCGAGATCGAAAACGCAGAGTGGATCCGCACAAGCTATCCCGGTTTCGTCGACGACATGCGCAGACTCGGCGCGGACATGGAGTGGGGGGATTGAGTTTTGAGTTTGAAGTTTGAAGTGTGAAGTTTGAAGTGGGAAGTGGGAAGTGGGAAGTGGGAAGTGGGAAGTGGGAAGTGGGAAGTGGGAAGTGGGAAGTGGGAAGTGGGAAGTGGGAAGTGGGAAGTGGGAAGTGGGAAGTGGGAAGTGGGAAGTGGGAAGTGTTTAGTGTGAAGTGTTAGGTGTTAGGTGTTGGGTGTTGGGTGTTGTGTGTTGGGTGTTGGGGGGTGTGAAGTGTGAACGGGCGGGCGCTTGGTGGGGTGGGGGCTGGGTTGTGCTTGTGGCTTCGGCGGAGCTTTGGGTGGAAGGAAGCCTGGTGGTCGTTGGGGCAGCCTCGCAGCCTCTGAACCCGAGCCCCAACCTTCAGCCACAAACCGCCATATACAGGCACCAATCTCCCCCTCTAAAGTCACCACACCCACCAGCCACCCCAAGCCCCCATCGAAACCCGCCACTTAACACTTAACACTTCACACTTAATACTTAATACTTCCCACTTCCCCGTCACGCACAGGCCGATCATCCGACATGACCCAGATTTCCCACGACAATTCCTCTATCCCCGTGCTCACCATCGATGGTCCCTCCGGTGCCGGCAAGGGGGCGGTGTCGGCACGAGTGGCCGAGTCGCTGGGCTGGCATCTTCTTGATTCGGGTGCGATTTACCGGGCGGTTGCCCTGGCGGTGCTTGATGAAGGTATCGATGCCGGGGACGGGGCGGCCATCGTCGGTCTGTGCGCCGATCTGGATCTGGACTTTGCCGCCGGCGAGGATGGGATTTCCGTGTTGCTGGGCGGGCAGCCCGTTGATCGGCGCCTGCGGGCCGAGGATGTCAGTGCCATGGCCTCGCGCGTGGCGGCGCTGCCAGCCGTGCGGCAGGCGCTGCTGGACTTGCAGCGCCGGTTTCGCCGGGGTCCCGGACTGGTGGCCGATGGCCGCGACATGGGGACGGTGGTCTTTGCAGACGCGCCCTGCAAGGTCTTTTTGCAGGCCAGTGTCGAAGAACGGGCGAAACGCCGGTATAAACAGTTGAAACAGAAAGGAGAAAGTGTTAAATTTCTCCGTCTTTTTCGCGACCTTGAGGAACGTGACCGCCGCGACCGTGAGCGGGCCGTTTCGCCGACAGTCCCGGCCGACGATGCGGAGGTGATCGATTCGACTTCCCTCGGCCTGGACGAAGTGGTTGAGCGGGTGCTCGAGCATGTCCGGCAGCGACTCGGGCGCGAAAAGAGCTGACAATCCGTCAGAAACGAGCCCCGACAGGTTTTTGCCTGGCGGGAAAACCCACGAGCGCCTTGCACAGCGAGAGCGCGGAAATCGAGAAGTGACGGTGGTCGCCGGATCAGGGCGCTACCGGGATCTTGCAGGAAGATACAAACGTAATGACCGAATCATTTGCTGAATTATTTGAACAGAGCATCACCGAAAAGGACCTTCGCCCCGGGGCGATTGTCACCGGCAAGGTGGTGGAAATCCGTGACGATGTGGTGGTCGTCAACGCCGGGCTGAAGTCCGAGGGCATCGTGCCCATTCACCAGTTCCAGAAGCCCGATGGCGAGCTCGAGGTGGAGCTGGGTGATGAAGTCGAGGTCGCACTCGACACCGTCGAAGACGGCTTTGGCGAAACGCGCCTGTCGCGCGAGAAGGCCAAGCGTTCGCGGGTCTGGGGCAAGCTTGAGCAGACCCACGAAAACGAAGAGAACGTGATCGGTCAGATTTCCGGCAAGGTCAAGGGTGGTTTCACCGTCAACATCGATGGTATTCGGGCCTTTCTGCCCGGTTCGCTGGTCGATGTCCGCCCGGTTCGCGATCCGGCCTATCTCGAAGGCAAGGATCTCGAGTTCAAGATCATCAAGCTCGATCGTCGTCGCAACAACCTGGTGGTCAGCCGCCGCGCCGTTGTCGAGCACGAGTATGCCGCCGAGCGTGAAGACCTGATTGAGCGCCTGACCGAAGGCGAAGTGGTCAAGGGCGTGGTCAAGAACCTCACCGACTACGGTGCCTTCCTGGACCTGGGTGGCATCGATGGCCTGCTGCACATCACCGACATGGCCTGGAAGCGCGTTCGTCATCCCTCCGAAGTGGTCGAAGTCGGCGACGAGCTGGAAGTGCGCGTGCTGCGCTTCGATCGCGAGCGCATGCGTGTTTCGCTGGGCCTCAAGCAGCTCGGCGATGATCCGTGGGAAAACATCGACCGCCGCTACCCGCCCACCTCGCGTCTGTTCGGCAAGGTCACCAACATCACCGATTACGGCTGCTTTGTCGAAATCGAAGATGGCGTCGAGGGCTTGGTCCACGTCTCCGAGATGGACTGGACCAACAAGAACGTCAATCCGGCCAAGGTCGTGCATGTCGGCCAGGAAGTCGAAGTCATGGTGCTGGATGTCGACGAAGAGCGTCGCCGCATCTCGCTGGGCATGAAGCAGTGCACCCCGAATCCGTGGGAAGCCTTCGCGGCTACCCACAACAAGAACGACAAGGTTCGTGGCGCCATCAAGTCGATTACCGATTTCGGTATCTTCATTGGCCTGGAAGGCGGTATCGACGGTCTGGTCCACCTGTCCGACATCTCCTGGATGACGCCGGGTGAGGAAGCCATTCGCAATTTCCGCAAGGGCGAAGAAGTCGAGGCCGTCGTGCTGGCCGTCGACCCGGAACGCGAGCGGATTTCGCTGGGCATCAAGCAGCTCGAACAGGATCCGTTTGCCACCTACATGGCCGAGCATCCGCGCGGTTCCATCGTGAACGGCACGGTCAAGTCGGTTGATCCGCGAGGTGCGGTGATCGAACTGGCCGACGGAGTCGATGGCTACGTCAAGGCCTCCGATGTTGCCAAGGAGCGCGTCGAGGACGCCACCAAGGTGCTGTCGGAAGGTGACGAGGTCGAGGCCAAGTTTGTTGCCCTGGACCGCAAGACGCGCAATCTCACGCTGTCGATACGGGCCAAGGATGACGACGAGCTGGCCGAGGCCGTCGACCAGTACAAGCGCTCGGGCAGTGGTGGTGGCACCACGCTGGGCGATCTGCTCAAGGAGCAGCTTGAAAGCAAGGACTGACGTCAGGCAGTCGCAGTGGCCGGCGCTCGCTCATGGGGCGTCGGCCATACAACATCGGGGAGGACCCATGACAAAATCCGAACTGATCGAACGCATGGCCGCAGATCAGACCCATCTGAGTCAGTCGGATGTCGAACTGGCCGTGCGCTGCATTCTCGAACAACTCAGTGGCGCTCTGGCCGAAGGAGAGCGCATCGAGATCCGGGGGTTTGGAAGCTTTTCGCTGCACTATCGGCCTCCACGCATGGGACGTAACCCCAAGACCGGTGAGGCGGTGGCCCTGCCGGGCAAGTATGTACCGCACTTCAAGCCGGGCAAGGCCTTGCGTGAGCGGGTCAACGCCTCGGCATCCTCCTAGGTCCTCATGTATCGCTGGGTTCTGCTGATTCTTGTCCTGGCGGCGATCATCACCGGCCTGGTCGTCGGTGTGCTTAATGCGGACACGGTCCAGCTCGATTTGCTGGCATTCACGCTATCTCTTCCTCTCGGGGCCATGGTCCTGGCCTGTCTGGGGCTGGGCGTTCTGTTCGGTCTGTTAATGGCCGCCGTGATGTTTGTCCTGCCGGCTCGCCTGGCCCGTCAGGGCCGAGGCGATTCCCCAACCAGCCCGGACCGGTCCGACCCGTCGAATGCTTGATTACGGGCTGCTGTTCGTTCTGCTGGTACTGGCGGCAGCGAGCGGATGGCTGGTTGCCCGTCGCCGCGAAACCGCGCGTCGTCGCCGACGCACGGGTGCGCTGTCGACCAACTACTTCAAGGGTCTGAACTACCTGCTCAACGAGCAGCCGGACAAGGCCATCGAGGTGTTTCTCAAGCTCGCCGAGATCAATCGCGACACGGTCGAGACGCACCTGGCCCTGGGCAACCTGTTTCGCCGGCGTGGTGAAATGGACAAGGCGATACGATTTCACAAGCACATCATTACCCGTCCCGACCTGAGCGACGAACAGCGTTCCCGCGCCTTGCTGGAACTGGGCGAGGACTACATGCAGGCCGGTCTGCTGGACCGTGCCGAGCGTCTGTTCAGCGAGCTGCTCGAACATTCCATCGAGCATGACAGGCCGGCGCGTCAGCTGCTGGATATCTATCAGCAGGAAAAGGACTGGGAAAAGGCAATTGTTCAGGCCCGCCGGCTGCGGCGACATGATGGTGAAGGATTTGACCGCGTCATCGGTCATCTGTATTGCGAGATTGCCCGCGAGGCACTGGAGCGTGGCGACAGCGATGCAGTGGCGCCGGCCTTGCGCCAGGCCCGCCGGCATGATCCGCGCAGCGCCCGGGCCCGGCTGCTGCAGGCCGAGCTGTCGAGCCGGCGCGATGATTGGCACGGCGCGGCGGAATACTATCGCGAGGCTTGCGAGCTGGATCCGGACTGCCTGGTGTTCTCGCTGGATGTGCTGATGGAGGCTCACCGGCACAGCGATCAGTCCGAAGCCGTGGCCAACTGGCTGGCCGACATGGTCGAGAAGCGGCCAATGAGCACCGCGATTCTTGCCTTGGCCCGTATCAAGGCCGACAGCGATCCGCAGCAGGCAGTGGAGTTCCTGCTGCAGCACCAGTCGCAGCGTCCGACCGTCAAGGGGCTGGAATACCTGATCGAACTGGTCTATCGCCAGGGGGTCAGTCTGGACGAGCTCGGTCCGGACATGATGCGTGACCTGGTCCAGCGCCTGCTTGAAGATCAGCCCCTGTATCGCTGCCAGCACTGCGGATTCAGTGGCCGGACCTGGCACTGGCAGTGTCCGGGGTGTCGGCAGTGGGACAGCACCCGCGCCATCGCCGGAGTGCTTGGCGAGTGACAGAAGCGCTGTCCTGGCTCTGGCCTTCACTGCTGGCGCTGGTCACGACGGTGCTGCTGGTGTTGCCGCTGCGTGCCTGGCTGATCGGCCGGCGCCTGGTCGACCTGCCGGGAGAACGGCGCAGCCATGATCAGCCCACCCCGAGGGGCGGCGGTCTCGCGGTGGTGGTGGCCGTGGCGCTGGTGCTCGTCCTGATCAGCCCGCATACGTGGTGGCCTGGCCTGATCGTGATGCTGGTGTTGGCCGCGCTGGGCTGGTCGGATGATCGTAGCGAGCTGTCGGCCTCTTTGCGCCTGGCGGTGCAGTTCGTGGCCGCGGCACTGGGTCTGTGGCTGCTGGGCGGCATCGTCAATGTCGAATTGCTGGGCCGAGCCTTCCAGTGGCCCTGGTTGTGGACACCATTGGCGGCAATGGCGGTGGTCTGGCTGGTTAACCTCCATAACTTCATGGATGGATCCGATGGTCTGGCCGCAATGCAGGGGGTCTGGTCCTGCGCCGTGCTGGGCATGGCGCTGCTATGCGGCGGGCAGGTCGGGCCGGGTGGGTTCGGGCTGGTGCTGGCTGGCGGGTTTGCCGGGTTTCTGGTCTGGAACCGGCCGCCGGCCCGCATCTTCATGGGCGATGTCGGCTCACTGGCACTCGGGGGCGGCGTCGGCCTGCTGGCCCTGGCAGGAGCGGCCACCGGTGCGGTCAGCATCTGGTTCAGCCTGATCGTGACCGCAGTGTTTGTGGTCGATGCCACGGCGACGCTGGCCATGAGGGTCGTTCATGGAAAGCGATGGTATACTGCGCACCGGCAGCACGCCTATCAGCGTCTGATCGTGGCCGGATGGAGCCACGGCAGGGTTCTCGGCCTTTATGCCGCGACCAACCTGATAGTGGTGGCGCCGGCAGCATGGCTTGCAATCCGGTATCCGGTGGTGGATGTCGTGATTGCGCTGGGGGTGGTCATTCTGCTTGCCGGAGCATGGTGGGTCATTCAATCTGCCACGAGAACGGAGAAGCAAGGGCATGAATGATCAGCACGAACAGCGGATCCCGTTTCTGAACCTTCGCACCCTGGTTGTGGTGCACGACCTGGTGATGATTGCTCTGGCCTGGCTGGTGGCCCGAATCACGACGTTGTGGCTGCTGGGGGATTCGGGAATCGACTGGCGTCAACTGGCCATCGAGACCAACCTGATCCTCGTGATTCAGGGTTTTCTGCACTGGCGTACAGGGCTTTACCGGGGGGTCTGGCGTTTTGCAAGCCTGCCCGACCTGGGTAACCTGATTCGGGCAGCGCTGCTGGCGGCGGTGGCAAGCAGCGCCGTGCTGCTCATGCGCGAGGCGCCGCTGGAGCTGATGGTGCTGATGGTCTGGGCGTTTCCGTTTCTGCTGTTGCTGATGCTGGGCGTGCCGCGCCTGATCTACCGCATATTCAAGGACATGCGGCTTGAGGTTCACAGGCGCCGGCAGACGCGGCGCACCATCATTATTGGCGCCGGAAGCTCCGGCCGAATGCTGCTGCCGGAACTGCGACGCCGTGGAGGTTATGACATCGTCGGGTTTCTCGATGATGACAGTCGTTTGCGCAATGTCGAGATTCAGGGTGCACCCGTGCTGGGCGATGTCTCCAGCCTGCCGCGTATTGCCCGCGAGGCCGCCGTCGACATGGCGGCCATTGCCATTCCATCGGCCACCAACCAGCAGATGCAGCGGGTGGTGGAGTTCTGCGAGCAGGCCGATGTCGAGTTCAGGACGCTGCCCACGCTCAAGCAGATGGGGACCAGCATTACCCGTTTCGATGACCTCAAGCCAGTGGCAATCGATGACTTGCTCGGACGCGAACCGGTATCGCTGGACTGGGACTCGATTCGCTCGGGCCTGGCGGGCAAGCGCGTGCTGGTCACCGGCGGTGGCGGTTCCATCGGTGCAGAGCTGTGTTGTCAGATCGCCCGACTCGATCCCGCCGGGCTGGTGGTGCTCGACAATAGCGAGTTCAACCTGTATCGCATCGATCATCAGCTCAAGGCCGAGTTCAGCGACCTGATGGTCGAGTCGGTCCTGGGCGATGTCTGCGATTCGGCCACAGTGGAAACGGTCATGAAGCGCTCGCGACCGGAGGTTGTGTTTCACGCGGCGGCTTACAAGCACCTGCCCATGCTCCAGCACCAGGTGCGGGAAGCCTTTCGCAATAATGTCGTCGGCACACGCCGCGTGGCCGATGCCGCCGTGCGTTACAAGGCCAGTTCCTTTGTGCTGATTTCGACCGACAAGGCCGTCAACCCGTGCAACATCATGGGGGCGACCAAGCGGACCGCCGAGCTCTACTGCCAGTATCTCAACAGTCAGTCGGATACACGTTTCATCACGGTACGTTTCGGCAATGTCCTCAACTCCAACGGATCGGTTGTGCCGCTGTTCAACGAGCAGATTCGCCAGGGTGGTCCGGTCACCGTGACCCATCCCGAGATCACCCGCTACTTCATGACCATCGCCGAGGCCGGACAGTTGATCCTGCAGGCCGCGGTGCTGGGCAAGGGGGGCGAGGTGTTCGTGCTCGATATGGGTGAGCCGGTACGTATCAGTTTTCTGGCCGAGCAGCTCATCCGGCTGGCCGGCAAGGAGCCAGGGCGCGACATCGAAATCGTCTATACGGGGCTGCGCCCCGGCGAGAAGCTCTTCGAGGAATTGTTCCACGAGCATGAGCCCTACGCGACCACGGCGCACGAGAAGATTTTCCAGACCCGCAGCCCCGCACGCCAGTTGAAGGACATTGACGAGCGCCTTCGCCAGGGAGAGCAGGCGGTGCTGCAGTATGACAATGAGGCGCTGCGTCGCGTCCTGCTGGAGTTGGTGCCCGAGCTTGGTCGCGTGCCGCGCCGCGAACGCAAGGTCGTGCCGCTGGCCGGTTGAGCGGTGGCATGGTCTGATCGATCCGACTTCTCCGGAGTGAACGAATGAATGCTGAGGTCCGTCCGTTGCGCCCGGCGCCGGCCGATCCTGCCGGCAAGGTCGTGCAGTTTGTCCATGATTCCAGCCTGTTGGCGAACAACCCGTTGGGTGATCCGCCAAAGCGCCAGCATCCGGTTTACCTGCCCCCCGGATATGATGAACACAGCCAGCGTCGTTACTTGGTGCTGTGGTGCCTGGCCGCTTATACCAATGCCGGTCCCGGCCAGGTCAACTGGCGCAACCACGGCGAGGCCCTTCCACAACGGCTCGATCGGCTGATTGCAGAGCAGCGGATGCCGCCGGTCATCGTGGTGTTTCCCGACTGCTTTACCAGCCTGGGTGGCAACCAGTACGTCAACACCCCGGCCATGGGCCGCTACGCCGACTACCTGGTCGACGAACTGGTCCCGGCCATTGACCGCTCATTCCGGACATTGGCCAGCCCCGAAGCCAGGGGTGTTTTCGGCAAGTCGTCCGGTGGCTTCGGCGCCCTGCATCTGGCCATGGCGCGGCCCGGCACATTTGCCGGCGTAGCGTGCCATGCCGGTGATTGCGGTTTTGACCTGGTCTACCGGCGCGACTTTCCGACCTGCTGTGATGTGCTGGCCGCCCACGATCACGACCTGGAGGCTTTCGTCAGATCGTTCTGGCGCAAGAATCGTCCTTCCGGCCGGGATTTTCACACCCTGATGACTCTCTGCCTTGCCGCCAGCTACTCGCCCGAGCCGGGCGCACCGCTTGGGCTGAGGCTGCCGTTCGACCTGCACACCTGTGAGCTCGACGAGGCAGTGTGGCAGCGCTGGATGGCGTTCGATCCGGTGGCGGCGGCCAGGGATCACTCCGAAGCGTTGGGCGACCTTGCCGGTCTGTGGATCGATGCCGGTCGCCGAGACCAGTACTTCATTCACTATGGCACCCGTCAGCTTCACCGGGTCCTCGGGGACTTGGCAGTCGAGCATCACTTCGAGGAATTCGATGGCACCCACTCCGGGATCGACTGGCGCTACGATTACTCCCTGCCGTGGCTTTGTCGCCGCTTGAAAGATGGGCGCGGTGCCGGCACATCCTGATTAAGGCCTTATCAGGAATTCGATTCATGCTCACCGTCACCCCCGCTGCCAGAGATTATTTCGGCAAGCTGCTCGAGCAGCAGCCCGACGACACTCACCTGCGCCTGCGCGTGATCAACCCGGGAACACCCAGCGCCGATGTGGAGCTGACCTACTGTCCGGATGGCCAGCAGGATGTTGACGACCTGGCGATCGACTGCCAGTCCTTCGTGCTCTACGTTGAGCAGACCAGTGCCGCGACGCTGGATGGCGCCATGATCGATTTCGAGTCCAACAGCATGGGTGGCGAGCTCAACATCCGGGCGCCCGGGCTCAAGGGGCGGCAGCCGCCGGCCGATGCACCCATCGAAGAGCGGGTCAGCTGGGTGCTGGATGCGCGCGTCAACCCGATGGTCGCTTCACATGGCGGGCAGGTCGGCCTGGTCGAAGTGACCGCCGACAACGACGTGGTGCTGCGCTTTGGCGGTGGCTGCCAGGGTTGCGGGATGATCGATGTGACCCTGAAGCAGGGCATCGAGACCACGCTGCGGCAGGAAGTGCCCGAGGTTCGCGAGGTGATCGACGCCACCGATCATGCCAGTGGCGAGAATCCGTATTATTGAGTGGTAGAGGAATAGAGGGGGAGAAGGGGAGAGGGTGGTAGGGCAGATTGTCTTATCCCCCGCTACTCCTCTTTCCCTCTTTCCTTCTACCCAGCTTGCCTCACCTGATCCGCAAAATCTTCAGACCTTCCTGGCGCGAATACCAGGCGGCCAGGTCGCGGATGTCCTGATCGCTGAGATCGCCGGCGAACCCTTGCATGAGGGCGTTTTCGCGCTCACCCGAACGATAGGCCTTCAGCGCGTGGATCAGGTAATCCTCGTATTGCCCGGCAAGGCGGGGGGTCTGGTCATCCGGCACCAGGTTGCCGTCACGGCCGTGACAGGCCTGGCAATCTTGCGAGATTTCCAGGCCGCGGCTGGGGTTGCCTGCCTGGGCATTGTGGGCCAGCAGCATGAGCGCCGCTGCGGCTGCAATCAGAATGCTGCGTCTCATTCGTTGTCCTCCGCGGTCAGGCTGACGAAATAGGCCGCGACATCATGGATGTCCCGGTCCGACAGCGTGTTGGCCTGGGCTTCCATGGTGGCATGACGGCGTTCGCCTGAACGATAGGCCTTGAGCGAGTGGACGATGTAGCCATAGCTCTGCCCACCAAGCTTGGGCACCCGGTAGGTCGGGTACACGTTCACGTGATGCGGGATGCCGTGGCAGCCGGAGCAGGTGTAGGCGATTTCCGCCCCACGTTCCGGGTCTCCGCGCTCGGCCTGGGCCGGCAGGGCAAACAGAGCCACTGCCGCGACAACTAACATTCGCTTCAGCATGGACATTCTTCGAATTGGGTGATCAGGAATCCTATTATACCCGGCCCTTCAATTGCGAGGAACCTCTGTGACAGCTCATGGAATGCCGTGACGATCACGTACAATATCGGCCTTGACCCAATGATGAGATCCGACCCATGCCCCTGCGTCCCCTCGACCCGGCTGATCTGTTTGAAATCAATGACCTGCTGTCCGAAGAGGAGAAGATGATCCGCGACAGCGTGGCGCGATTCGTCGATGAACGCGCATTGCCGCTGATACCGAAGTGCTTCGATGAAGGCCGGTTTCCCGCCGAACTTATTCCGGAGATCGCCGAACTCGGCCTGCTGGGCTCCAGCCTGGAAGGCTACGGATGCGCCGGACTCAACGCGGTCAGCTACGGCCTGATCTGCCAGGAGCTGGAGCGCTGCGATTCCGGTCTGCGCAGTTTCGTATCGGTACAGTCGTCGCTTTGCATGTATCCGATTCATGCCTTTGGTTCCGAGGAGCAGAAGCAGCGCTGGTTGCCCGACATGGCGGCCGGCAAGGTGATTGGCTGTTTCGGGCTGACCGAGCCGCACGGGGGGTCGGACCCCTCGAACATGAAGACCCGCGCCCGTCGGGACGGGGATGACTGGGTGCTCAACGGCGCCAAGATGTGGATTACCAACGGCAGCATTGCCGATATCGCCATCGTCTGGGCGAGTACGGATGACGGGGTGCAGGGCTTTGTCGTCGAGAAGGGTTTTCAGGGTTATCAGGCCCGCGACATCAAGGCCAAGATGTCGTTGCGCGCCTCGGTGACTTCCGAGCTGTTCTTCGACAATGTCCGCGTGCCCGATGCCAACCGCTTGCCGGGCGTGAAGGGGCTCAAGGGGCCGCTGTCATGCCTCAGCCAGGCCCGATACGGCATTACCTGGGGTCCGATCGGCGCTGCCATTGCCTGCCTGAAAGAAACCCTGGACTACTGCCAGGAGCGGGAACTGTTCGGCCGTCCGGTCGCCGCCACGCAGAGTGCACAGGTCAAGCTGGCCGACATGGCACGCCGTATTACGGCCGCGCAGCTCATGTCCTGGCGTCTGGGCCGGCTCAAGGACGAGGACCGGGTCCATCCCACCCAGATTTCTCTGGCCAAGTGGAACAACGTGCGCATGGCCATGGATATCGCCCGGGAGTGTCGCGACCTGCTCGGCGGCGCCGGCATTACCCTGGAACACTCTCCGATTCGCCACATGCTGAACCTGGAATCGGTGATTACCTACGAGGGGACCGAGACCGTGCACCAGTTGGTCGTTGGTCGAGAGTTGACCGGGCTGAACGCCTTTTAAGTGGGTTGGACTTTGGAAGACGGAATGCGGGAGACGGAAGATGGGAGACGGGAGACGGGAGACGGGAGACGGCAGGGGATACATGATGCCGACGGCGACCTTTTCCCTCTTCCCCTCTTCCCGCATCTGAATCGCCCATTCCACATCACCCCCCACACACCCCTGAACCCCAGCAACTGAACCACCATGACCGCATCACCCAACGCCCGCAACATCAACCGCGCCGAGGTCATTGACCAGCAGTTTCTCGATCATCTGGCTGCCATCGAAGACGGTCGGGTGCCCGTGTCCGACTGTCCGGGCCTGCCCAATGCGGATTTGCTGGAGATGTTCGACAGCCAGCTCGTGTCGCGCCAGATCGATCTCATGGCTCGCATCAAGCGTGGCGAGAACAAGGTGTTTTACACCATCGGCTCGTCCGGGCATGAAGGCAATGCGATGCTTGGCCGACTGACCCGCCATACCGATCCGGCGTTTCTGCATTACCGCTCCGGTGCGTTCGTGGCCGAGCGCTATCGCAAGGTCGAGGACATGGACTTTGTCCGCGATACCTGCCTGTCCTTTGCCGCTGCCAAGGCCGATCCGGCCTCGGGCGGGCGTCACAAGGTCTGGGGTAGCCGACCGCTCTGGGTGCTGCCGCAGACATCAACCATTGCCAGTCACCTGCCCAAAGCGCTGGGCACGGCCCTGGCCATCGCGCGCGGCGGCCGCGGTCAGCACGAGTTGCCGGTGCCCGGTGACGCTATTGCGGTCTGCAGTTTTGGTGATGCCAGTCTCAACCATGCCACGGCTCAGTCGGCCATCAACAGTGCGGCCTGGAGTCGCCATCAGAACCTGCCGGTGCCGCTGCTGATGGTGTGCGAGGACAACGGTATCGGTATTTCCGTGCCCACCCCGGCGCGCTGGGTGGCCGAGAGCATGTCGAAGCGGCATGGCATCAGCTATCACTATGCCGATGGCCTGGATCTGGCCGCGGGCTGGCCGGTGGTCGAGCGGGCGGTCAGCGAGTGTCGCGAGCGGCGCAGGCCGGTGTTCCTGCACTTGAGAACCACCCGCTTGATGGGGCATGCCGGAACCGATTTCGAGATCGAGTACCGGCCGGCGGCCGAACTGGAGGCCGATGAGAAAGCCGACCCGTTGCTGCGTTCGGCCGAGCTGATCGTGGCGCGCGGACTGATGACGCCCGGGCAGATCAGAAGCCGATACCAGGCGCTGCATCAGCGCTGTCTGGATGAGGCGGATCAGGCCGACGGCGCGGGCCGACTGAATACGCTGGAAGAAGTTGTCGCACCGCTTGCGCCGCTGTCGCGCCGTGATGTCATCGAGGCCGCATCCAGGCAGGTGCCCGAAGCGGCGCGTATCGATATCTTCGGCAGCGAGGCGATGCTGCCGGAGCAGCGCCCCCCGCGTCACCTGGCCATACAGATCAACCAGGCGCTCACCGACCTGATGGTTCAGTACCCGGAGGCGCTGGTTTTCGGCGAGGATGTCGCGCGCAAGGGCGGGGTGTATACCGTCACCCGCGGATTGTCCAGTCGTTTCGGGGGGCACCGCGTGTTCAATACGCTGCTGGACGAGACCACGATTCTCGGTCTGGCCCAGGGGCTGGGGAGCATGGGTTACCTGCCGATTCCCGAGATCCAGTACCTGGCTTATTTCCACAATGCCTGTGACCAGATACGTGGCGAGGCCTGTTCGCTGCAGTACTTCTCCAATGGCCAGTTCCGCAACCCGATGGTGATGCGAATTGCCAGCCTGGGGTATCAGAAGGGCTTTGGCGGTCACTTCCACAATGACAATGGCATTGCCGCCCTGCGCGACATTCCCGGCCTGGTCATTGGCTGCCCCTCGCGCGGCGATGATGCGGCCATGATGCTCAGAACGATGACGGCCCTGGCTCATGTCGACGGACGAATATCGGCGTTTCTCGAGCCGATCGCGCTGTATATGACCAAGGACCTGCACGAGAAAGATGACGGCTTGTGGAACTTTCCCTATCCGCCGCCCGGCCAGTGCCTGACTCCCTGGCAGGCGCGCGTCTACAACGAGGAATCCGAGGACGTCCTGGTCATCACCTATGGCAACGGTGTACCCATGGCCTTGCGTTGCGCCCGCCAGATGGCACAGGAATACGAAGTCGGTGTGCGTGTGATGGATCTGCGCTGGCTCAAGCCCATGGATCGTCGTTCCATGGCCCGGCATGCGGCAGAATGCTCGGCGGTGGTCGTGTTCGACGAAGGACGGCCCGATGGTGGCATGGGCGAGGCCGTGGTCACCGCGCTGGTTGAGGCCGGTGTGGCCGACCGTCGCGTCGTACGCATCACGGGTGTCGATTGCTATGTGCCCCTGGGCGCAGCCGCCAATCTCGTCCTGGCCAGCGAAAACCAGTTGCTGGAGGCCTGCAGGCGAGTCATTACCTGAGTTCGCGACCGGCGCTGTTCATTCAGAAGGCCTGGCCCCGCGGGATACGGGTCGTTGCCACGGGTCGTCGGTATCGGATGGCTCTGGCCGTTCCCGGCCACATCGGCGGTGCATGGCCACGGCGGCCGACATCCAGGGATTGAAGAACTCCTGCATGGTCGGAGCGCGTATCGAAGTACAGATCACGCTTCCGTCGCCGAGCACGGTGCGGGCCTGGTAACTGCCGTCGGTAGATTGCCAGCGATCAACGCGCGACGATACGGTGCCCAATTGCTCGTTCAGCCGACCTGGAGCGCCAGGCAGCCGGGGCGTGCCATGAAAGCGGAGGTGACTGCCTTCTTCGGCGGTATCAGCCGGAACTTCCCGGGCCTGTTCCAGTGCCTGCCGATGCAGATCGGCCGCTCGGTGGGTGGTCGGTTGTTCCGGGCTGACATCTTTTGCGGCTTGTTCAGCCTCATCCGGTGGCGGCTGGGTGTCCGGTACAGGCTGGCTTTCGGTCCGGGTTTCAGGGCTGCGCGGTTCGACCGGGTGTTCAAGGGCCGGCTCGGGTGCCGCTGGTGCCGGCAACAGATGAATGGAGCGAGGTTCCGGGGTGTCGACCGCCCCCGGCCACTGGCGCTGCGGAAGCAGCAGAATCGCGGCATGTAACAGCAGCGAGCTGATGACAACAGGCAGCATGATCGAGCGGTGTCGGGTTTCCGCTGGCATCTTTCGGGCTCAGTTCGGACGGCGTACCGGGGCGCGGCAATGGTAGACTACGCCATTTCGCGTTAAGAGGATGAAAGATGGGATTTCAGCATGTGAAGCTGCCCGAAACGGGTGACAAGGTTCGCGTCGAAGATGGTCGGCTCGTTGTCAGCGACCAGCCCATTCTGGGTTATATCGAGGGCGACGGCATTGGTGCCGACATCACGCCGGCCTGCATGAAGGTCTGGGATGCCGCGGTCGAAAAGGCCTACGGTGGCAAGCGCAAGGTGCACTGGGCAGAGCTCTACCTGGGTGAGAAGGCCGCCGGCATTTATGACGGCGACTACTTTCCGCAGGAAACCCTGGACGCCATCAAGGAACTCAACGTTGCCATCAAGGGGCCGCTGACCACGCCGGTGGGCGAGGGCTTCCGTTCCCTCAACGTGTCTCTCCGGCAGTCGCTGGATCTCTATGCCTGCGTGCGTCCGGTCAAGTGGTATGAGGGTGTACCATCGCCGCTGAAGAAGCCGCACGAGGTCGATGCAGTCATCTTCCGTGAAAACACCGAAGACGTGTACTGCGGTCTGGAGTACGAGTCGGGGACGCCGGAAAACGAGAAGTTGGCGAAGTTCCTGCGCGAGGAAATGGGCGCCGACTTCTTCGAGGGCGCCGGCATTGGCATCAAGCCGATCTCGGCTTACGGCACCAAGCGCCTGGTCAGCAAGGCCATCCAGTACGCCATCGACAACAACCGCAAGTCGGTCACCCTGGTGCACAAGGGCAACATCATGAAGTTCACCGAAGGGGCCTTCCGCAAGTGGGGTTATGAAGTCGCCGCCGAAGAGTTCGGTGACGTCACCATCACCGAAGACGAGTTGTGGGACAAGTACGACGGCAAGCAGCCCGAAGGCAAGATCGTGATCAAGGATCGCATCGCCGACATCATGTTCCAGCTCATGTTGCTGCGCCCGGCCGAGTTCGATGTACTCGCCACCATGAACCTCAACGGTGACTATCTCTCTGATTCACTGGCCGCCGAAGTTGGTGGCATGGGCATTGCGCCGGGAGCCAATATGGCCGACCACGTGGCCGTGTTCGAGGCCACTCACGGTACGGCACCGAAGTATGCCGGTCAGGACAAGGTCAATCCTTCGTCGCTGATGTTCTCGGGCTGCATGATGTTCGACTACATCGGCTGGCCGGAAGTCACGAAGCTGATCGAGGATGCTTTCGAGAAGGTGGTCGGCGAGAAAGTCGTGACCTATGACTTCGCCCGCCTGATCGATGGCGCCACCAAGGTTCCGACCAGCGGCTTTGCCGATGCCCTTGTCGACGCCATCAACAAGAGCTGATACAGCCCTCGAGGATTGGTCGCTGGCCCGCAGCGCGCTGGCCGAGGCCGATCCCGAGCGGAAGTGCCGTCTGGTCGATGAACTGGCCGAGCGGATTGCGTCGGGGCAATGGGCCCCGCGCGATCCCGGACCACCGGGCCTGCTGCCCAGCGGCCGGCCCGGACGACCGCGCCTGATCAGTCCACGCGACCTTCCACGCCGCCGCCTCGGCACAGTGGAAGGCCGGATTGCCCTGGTGCATGCCATCGCGCATATCGAGTTCAATGCCATCAATCTCGGGCTGGATGCCGCCCTGAGGTTCGACGGCATGCCGGATGAGTATTACCGCGACTGGCTGCGGGTGGCCCATGACGAGGCCCGTCACTTTCGCATGCTTCGCGAGCGCTTGATTGAGCTGGGTTCGGACTACGGTGAGCTCGACGCCCACAATGGTCTCTGGGACATGGCCGAGAAAACCGCCCATGATGTCCTGGTTCGCATGGCACTGGTACCGCGCGTACTTGAGGCCCGGGGCCTTGATGTAACCCCGGGCATGATTGATCGACTGCGCCAGGTCGACGATTCAAAAACCGTAGCGCTGCTCGAGGTCATCCTCGAGGAAGAAGAGGCGCATGTGGCCATCGGCAGTCGCTGGTTCCGTCACTGCTGCCAGGAGCGCGGGGTTGATCCCGACCCGACTTTTGAATCGCTCCTCAAGCAGTACTTCGCCGACCAGTTGCGTGGGCCGTTCAACCTGCCGGCACGCCGCCGGGCCGGCTTCACAGAGCCCGAACTCGATCGCCTGCAGGCCTTGGGGAGCTGATTCGGATTATGGTCCAGCATCGTGATGAAATAGATCTGGCACTGATCCAGGCGGATCTGTTCTGGCAGGATCCTGAAAGCAACCGTGCGCATCTGGCCCGATTGATGGATCGTCAGCCCGGTTGCGATCTGTATGTTCTGCCTGAAACCTTCACCACGGGTTTTCTGGGGGATATCGGGCAGCCGGCCGAGGACATGGACGGGCCGAGCGTGCAGTGGATGCAGGAGCAGGCACGTGCCCGCCGGGCCGCACTGTGCGGCAGCCTGGTCATCGAGAGCGAGCCGGGGCAGCGCCGCAACCGCATGGTCTTTGTCACGCCCGAGGGCAGCCGCTGGTTCTACGACAAGCGTCATCGCTTTGCCTACGGTGGCGAGGATGAGCGCTATGTCGCGGGCGAACGGCCAACCGTGGTCGAATGGCTGGGCTGGCGCATCGACCTGCAGGTCTGCTATGACCTGCGCTTTCCGGTCTGGTGTCGCAACGACCGGGACTTCGATCTGCAACTGTACGTGGCCAACTGGCCGGCGCCCCGTGCCGATCACTGGCGCAGCCTGCTCAAGGCCCGTGCCATCGAAAACCAAGCCTACGTGGTGGGGGTCAATCGCAGCGGTGTCGATGGCAATGACATTCCCTACCCGGGCTGTTCGGTGGCCTGGTCGATGGAGGGGCAGCTCCTGCTGGAACTCGGCGCCCCGGAAAACGTGGCCAGGGTTCGTCTCCAACGGTCGCCGCTCAGAGACTATCGTCGTCAGTTCGCCTTCCTGGGTGATGCCGATCGTTTTTCGCTGACCGATCAGCCTGACTGATTCCGCGTGATCTGCTTGCGGATCACGCCCACCGCCAGGCCCTCGATCGCAATATCATGTACCTGTGTGACGCGGAGGTCGTCGTAGTCCGGGTTCTCGGCTTGCAGGCGAATGCCCCGGCCACGGCGCTGCAAGCGCTTGACCGTGACCTCGTTGTCGATGCGTGCGACTACGATCTGTCCGCTGCGGGCTTCGGGGGTACGGTGCACGACCAGCAGGTCGCCATCCTCTATGCCGGCTCCGGTCATGCTGTTGCCCTGAACGCGCAACAGGTAGTCGGGGCGGGGTTGAAACAGTCCCGGATCAACGCGTACTTCATCCTCGCGGTTCTCCACCGCCAATAGTGGTGAACCCGCGGCAACGCGACCAATGACCGGCAGGGTGAGTGCGTCGCGGACGGTTGGCCGGCCCGAGCGCACCGGGACGATGCCGCGCGCGGTGCCGGGGCGCAGCTCAATGGCACCCCGGGCGGCCAGGGCCCTCAGGTGGCACTGGGCGGCATTGGGTGATGCGAATCCGAAATGATCGACGATCTCGGCACGGGTCGGCGGCATGCCGTCCTGATCCATGCGCTGCTCGATGAACGCCAGTATCTCGCGTTGTCTAGCGGTCAGCTCCATGCACGGAACTGTATCAAAAAACAGTCTCGCGCGGGGTAGTCCGCTCGTAAGGTCAGCGCCGGATGATGACGTGGCCCGATACCCGGGTGCGCGGTCCGCGATAGGGGTGGTAGTAGGGATACCACGGGCTGTGCCACCACGGGTCGTAGTAGTGATGAACCACGTCCCGCGCCGGAGCCCACAGATACAGGACATCGGTATCGACTCGCGGGTAGCGGTACTCGAACTCGCCGATCTTGCCGTCGACAAAACCGGTCAGGCGGCCGGTAACGGTAATCTCGCGACCATCGACGAATACGGCCGGGTCCTTGAAGCCATCGCGGCAGGCCAGAAAGCGCCCGCGGGCCTGATCGGTGGATCGAGGGCGCTTGTTGCGGTCCAGGTCGCGGGCCAGTATCTCGATGCAGGTAGTCTCGGGCCCGGGGCGGGTATCGACAATGGTGCCGCCCCAGCGAACCCGGGCTCCGGTAGAGCGCTCGGTGGCCTGGTCGGGGTGGAACTCCGCATAGTCGCCGGCCAGTGGCGCCGGAACCGTGGCACAGCCAGTGGCCAGGGCGCCCAGCACGAGGATCAGGATGACAGCGGGTATGGAACGCAGCGGAGTCGGCATGATAAGCCCTCGTTTCAATGGTCAGGAAACAATGGTCAGGAAACGCCTGTTTGGACGTCATTTTGAAAAGTTGGTTCTATCACGTTGCTCGTTCGGAAGCGTGAAGCGAGCTCGATGAAGGAGTCCCGATCGGACTGACTTGCCTGCCCGTAACGGGCACGGGCAAAAGTGGCGGAAAGCTGCTCCAGTTCTCTGGCGCTTGCCGGCATGGCAATACTTGCACGTTCAAGCAGCTCCAGGGGCGTCTCGCCGGTTCGGCGATGGATGCCGGCACGTCGCAGGCGGCGTTCCAGGCGTCGCCAGGCTCGCATGAGCCGATCGCGCTCCCTCAGCGTCCCGCGCAGGGCCACGAGGGTCACAATCCCGATGACCAGGCTCAGTGCGAGCACCATGAGCAGGCCAAGGGCTGTTGCGCCGCCATCGGGTATGCCCAGCCGTTCCATGAAGCGCTGCTGGCGGTCGGCATCGAAGCCCAGAATCCAGCGGTTCCACAGATGCTGCAGCCGGTCGTAGCGATTTCGCAGCTGGCGCAGCCAGTCGGTATCGAGCAGGTGCCGGCCTCCCTCCATGACGCTCATCGAGCCGTGGTCGATGCGATCCGGGGCAACGGCCGCGGTCGGGTCGACCCGGGTCCATCCGTTGTCTTCCAGCCAGACCTCTGTCCAGGCGTGGGCGTCGGATTGCCGAACCAGCAGGTAGCCGCCACCCGGCTGCCAGTCACCGCCCTGGTAGCCGATGACCACGCGCGTGGGAATGCCGGCCATGCGCATCAGAATGGCAAAGGCCGAAGCATAGTGCTCGCAGTAGCCGGTGCGCAGATCGAACAGGAATTCGTCGGCGCCGTGGCGACCGGTCGGAGTGGTTTCCAGGCTGTAGTAGAAGGCCTCTTCGTTGAACCATTGCAGCACGGCCTGGATCAGGTCTCGGTCGTCAGGGTATTGTTCGCGCAGCGCTTCGGCGCGATCACGGGTGCGTGGATTGCGGTCCGGCGGCATGCCCAGGGCCTGCTGGCGCACGCTGTCGTGCAATCTGGGCATGTCGGTGAACTGCGGGTTGCTGGTGATCTGGTACTGAGTCAGCGTGGTAACCGGACGTTGGCGGATGATCTGGTAATCCATCGTGATCCGCGATTCCGAGGGCGCTCCGACCGGGTGATCGAGGGCAAACAGCCAGCGCTGCTCGTGCGGCTCGAGCTGGATCCGGTAGTCCAGCGACCGTTCCCCGTCTGGCACGGGCACTGGCGGTTGCTCGGCGGCCATACGTGATCGTCGCCAGGTGTTGCCATCGAACTGCCACAGAACGAGACCGCGCCAGTAGCGGTCCTGTGGCGGTGGTGGACCGTTTTCGAACTCGGCCCGAAACGCCGGAGATTCATCCTGGAAGAGGTTGGCAATGCTTCCCGGCGACATGCTGTCCGACAGCCCGGTACGGCCATCCATGACCTGTTCCGGCAGCCCCCAGAGGGGCTGGGCCAGGCGGGGAAACAGCACGAACAGCGTCAGGGCGACCGGGAGTGCGGCAAGAATCATGGTTGCAGCGTGGCGCAGCAGGAAACGATGATCGCCGGGGGCTTCGGGTAATCCCTGAAGCCGGGCATCCTCGTGCCGCTGGGCCTGGACCAGTGCGCCGACCGCCACCATGGTGCCGGCTGCCAGATACAGCAGGTAGATCAGACGTTCGTTGAACAGGAACTGCGTGGCAATCAGGAAAAAACATACCGCCGCCACCATGCGCAGGTCACGCAGTCGAAACATCTCCATCATTTTGGCTGCGAGCATGACACACAGCAGGGTGGTGGCCATTCGCCGGCCCCAGCCGCCCAGTCCGACCAGGACGACAGCAACCGCGGTCAGTGTCAGCACGGTTCTCAGCCAGCGCGGGGGTGGTCGCCAGCGACGGTGGGCAGCCATCAGGCGCCAGCCGGTGGCGGCCAGAATCAATGCCGCGATCCACGGCGGCATGGCCATCAGGTGGGGTGCCGCTGCCATCAGAAGCGCCGCCACGGCCCACGCGACTGTCTGTGTTGGCAGATGTTCGAATTCCTTCACAGCTCGGCCAGTGCGCGCAGGCAGGAGTTGCGGTGCATGGTGCCCTGGTCCGGGCCGATCTCCTCGTGGTTGAGGCGCAGCATCCAGCGGCGGCCTTCCTGATCGGCCTGAAGAATCCAGGCGGTAACGATGCGAATGCGTGTTTCCAGATCGGAGGCTGCGGCTTGATCAAGTGTCAGCACCAGTTCCGGCGAGGTCGCGCGACGAAACTGCCTGGAAAGCAGGGTGCGATGACGCTGGCTGGCCTTCCAGGCGATGCGGTGCAGCGGGTCACCTTCACGCCACTCACGCAGGCTGTAGAAGTCTTCGCCTTCGCTGCGCTCGAAACGCTGTCGATCTCCTGTGCCGGCGCCGCTACCCGGCAGTGGCGGCGGGTTGGGAGCGGGATCCGGCCAGACCAGGTAGGCCTGCTGCGGCCAGATCCAGGCCCAGGCCCGGAACAGTCCGAGAGGATGCGTGGTGGCAATCTGTATCCGACCGGGCTGGTGCCAGCCGCGGCGACGGGTGGGCAGCGGCATGCTGACCTCGGTGCTGTTTCCCGGGACGGACGCGCCGGCTGGTTGATCGGCCCGGCCGACCAGCAGCGATGGTCGTGGCCGGCCGTCGGCCGCGAAAAGCGTCAGCCGGTAGCGGACCTCCTGTCCGGCAAACACCGGTTGCGCCGACCCGCCACGCACGCCGAGCCGGTGCAGGTTGCGAAACGCCATCAGCATGGAGTTGACGGCCAGGCCGGCCACGATGAATGTAGTCAGCAGCCCCAGATTGTTGTTGAAGTTCAGGCTGCCGATCAGCATGGCGCCCATCAATACGCCCAGCATCCAGCCAAAGCGGGTGGGCAGGATGAAGATCTGACGGTAGGCCAGCTCCAGCGGAGGGTGAGCCGGTGCGCGTCGCCGGATCCAGTGATCCAGGGTGGCCTGCCAGCGCCGGCGCAGATTGGATGTAAGCCCCGAAGTGGCAAGCGACGGCATGTCAGGGGACGGGCGTCTGTTCCAGGATTTCGTTGACGAGGTCGGCACCGTCCAGGCCCGATTCGGCCACCGGTTGCAGACGGTGGGCGGCAAGCGCCGGGAACACCTGCTTGACGTTGTCGGGCAGGCAGAAATCCTGTCGCAGTACCAGGGCGTGGGCCCGGGCGCACTGGATCAGGGCCAGCGCCGCCCGCGTCGACAGGCCGGCGGCCACGGCCGAGTGGGAGCGCGTTGCCGCGATCAGTGCCTGGACATAATCCAGTACGGGATCGGCAACGTGCAGGGCAGTTGCGGCGCCGATCAGCTGCGTGACCCGCTCAGGGTCGAGTACCGGCTCCAGTGACGCCAGCATGCTGCGGCGGTCCGGCTCGGTAAGAAGGCGGCGCTCTTCGGCCTCCGACGGGTATCCGATCGAGAGCCGAAGCAGAAATCGATCCAGTTGCGAGTCAGGTAGCGGATAGGTGCCGGTCAGATCCAGCGGATTCTGGGTGGCAATGACGAAAAAGGGCTGGGGCAGGAGATGGGTGTGGCCATCGACCGTGACCTGGCCTTCCGACATGGCCTCCAGCAGCGCCGATTGCGTTCGTGGGGTGGCCCGATTGATTTCGTCGGCCAGCACCACGTTGGCGAAGATCGGCCCCGGGCGGAATTCGAACTGCTCGTCCTCGCGCCGAAACACTGAGATGCCGACGATGTCGGCCGGCAGCATGTCGCTGGTGAACTGAATACGCTGCCAGTTGCCACCGACAGCCAGCGAGAGCGCCTGCGCCAGCGTGGTCTTGCCCACGCCGGGCAGGTCCTCGATCAGCAGGTGACCATCGGCCAGCAGTGCGGTAAAGGCCAGGTCGACCACCTCGGCTTTGTCGACAATCACCTCATTGACCGCAGCACGGGCCCGGGCCAGGTCATCGGCCAGGTCGCCGGGCCGTGCCGCGCTGCGCGTAGCCGGTGTCGTCATTGGTCAAGCAGGGCGTTGACCTTGGCGGCGCAGATAAAGTCGTTCTCACTCAGCCCGTCGATGGCGTGCGTGGTGAAGTTCACCAGGCAGAAGTTGTAGCCGGCCTCGAAGTCGGGATGATGCGCTTCCTGGTTGGCGATCCAGGCCATGGCGTTGATGAAGGCCATGGTCTTGTAGAACCCCTTGAACTCGAAGCGCCGGTAAATCGTCTTGCCGGCATCATCGACCTGCCAGCCGGGAATCTGCGGCAGCAGTTGGTCGATGCGGTCGTGCTCCAGCGGGCTGGTGCCGCCTTCGCAGGGAACACATTTCTTCTCGGTGAGTGTGTTGTCGCTCATGATCAGGCTGCTTCCTTCTCCTTGGGTGGATACGTGGGTTCGAATTCTCCAAGCGCACGGGCCTTGCGAATCAGACCGAGCAGGTCCTCCCCGGCCAGGCCGAACAGGTCGTCCATGCGTTCGAGAATGTAGTAGACGCTCTGGTAGATATCGATTCGATACGGGGTTCTGAGCGCATCGATCGGGTCGAAGGGCCGACGCATCGGTTCGTCGCTTTCCAGCGAGTAAACCGTCTCGCCCGGAGACGAGGCAATGCCGCCGCCGTAGATGCGTACGCCGTCGCGCGTGTTGATCAGTCCGAACTCTACGGTGAACCAGTACAGGCGCGCCAGAAAGACGCGTTCCTTCTTGCTGGCCTTGACGCCAGCCAGACCGTAAGCGTGCGTGAAGTCGGCAAAGGCCTGGTGGGTCAGCATGGTGGTATGGCCGAAGATCTCGTGGAAGATATCCGGCTCCTGCAGGTAATCCATTTCCTCGCGCGAACGAATGAACGAGGCGGCGGGAAACTTTTTCTCCGCAAGCAGCTTGAAGAAGCGATCGAAGTTGATCAGCGCGGGAACCGGGGCCACTTGCCACCCGGTGCGTTCATACAGCACCTCCGAGACCTCTTTGGGCTGGGGAATCCGGTCGGTGGGCAGGTTCAGGATCTCCAGCCCGTCGGAAAACTCCTGGCAGACCCGTCCGTCGATGATGTCGATCTGGCGTGCATAGAGGTCGCGCCACACGCTATGCTCTTCATCGCTGTACGGAATGATCCCGTTCTCGTCAGGCACCTTGGCTTCATACTTGGTCGACTTGCCCATGTGTACCTCCTTGAATTGCTTTTGCCCCAGTTTATCATCCCGCGCGTGGTGATCCATGAAGTTGCTCGATCATCGGTGGCCGGGGAGTACCTGGTACCAGGCCACCGCGCCACAGCCTGATTTTGCCTCTGTCTCGGGCCTGCATCGCTATCGTGTGGCCATTGTCGGGGCCGGGCTGGCGGGCCTGTCGACGGCCCTGGGGCTAATCGAGCGCGGGCAGCGCGATGTCTGTGTGATCGATGCCGCCATGCCCGGCGCCGGGGCCTCCGGGCGCAACGGTGGATTTGTCTTCGCCGGCTACTCGCTCGACAACGAGGCCCTGGTTGAACAACTGGGCAGCACGGCGGCCCGGACCCTGCATGGCTGGACCCGGGAGGCCGTGTCGCTGATGCGACATCGTGCCGACAGGCATGGCATCGACTGCCAGATCAACGATGCGGGCGTGGTGCTTGCCGACTGGTTCGGCGACGATGCGGTGCTTTCGACCATGGCGAAGCGGTGGCCGGATGAGCTCGGGTTCGGACTGGACCTGCTCGACCGCAAGGCCTTGCGCGAGCAGGTTTGCAGTCATCGCTACGGCTGTGGCCTGCACGAGCCAGGCAGTTTCCATTTTCACCCGCTGCGATACCTGCTCGGCCTGGCCGAGGTGATTGAGAATCATGGCGGAGCGGTGCTGGCCCACAGCCCGGTGCGTTCGATCGACCGCGAGCACGGTCGCTGGCGTCTGCGCTGCGATCATGGCCAGGTCGAGGCCGATGAGGTCGTGCTGACCACGGGCGGTTATGACCGACGGCTGCATCGCCCCGTGCAGCGCGCCCTGCAACCGGTCGCCACTTATATTGCCGTGACCGAGCCGCTGGGGGTTCGATTGCAGGAGGTCCTGCCTGCACCGGTGGCCGTGTACGACACCCGTTTTGCCTTTGACTATTACCGCCCGCTGCCGGACCGAAGGCTGCTCTGGGGCGGACGGATCTCGATGGCGGCTCGTTCGCCAGCAGCCATTCGGCGCCTGATGGCACGGGATCTTGCCCGGGTCTTTCCGGAGCTGCGCGGTGTGCGGCTGGAGTACGCCTGGGGCGGGTGGATGAGCTACGCGCGTCACCAGATGCCCCTGATCGGACGGCAGCCGAACGGTCTCTGGTACGGCCTGGCTTTCGGTGGGCATGGCATGGCGACGACCACGCTGTCCGGCGAGGTGCTGGCCGAGGCGCTGACCGGCGATGGCGGCCGTCTGCAGGCCTTTTCGCGATGGCCGCCCATCTGGGGCGGTGGCCCGGTGGGCAGGGCCGGGATTCAGGGTTACTACTGGTACCGGCAGCTGCTGGATGCGCTCAGGGAGCGCTGGCTGGGCAGACAGCACCCCCTGTAATACTTTTCCTACACATGTAGGAAATTTCGTACAAAAGATGACGTTGATTTGCGGGTTTGCCCCAACGTGCGTGAGTGGCAAACTGTTTCTCAACAGGTTGGTAGAGGAAAGCCCGTTTGCTGGTACGGGCGCACCCCGGGGCCATGCCCCGTTGGGGGTTAGGCGGCACAGCGCTAGCTGTTGCCGCCTTTTTTTTGTGCCTGATTTCGCATGCTTTTCAGACGTGGGCCTGTCTTGATTTAAGAAACCGCAGATGAACGCTGATGAACGCAGATCAATTCTTGTTGATGACTTGTTAATTGTTTGCGACTCAACCAATCCGCGTTTATCTGCGTTCATCCGCGGTTCAATATCAATCCTTCCTATAGAGTCGGCTGAATGTGATCAAAATACCGGCCGGATTAACATACCTGCCGGGTTAATGGTGTGTTCTTCGGTTCTTCAGACCCGCTCGAAGATGCCGGCCGCACCCATGCCGGTGCCGATGCACATCGTGACCATGCCATAGCGCTGCTGGCGCCGCTTGAGGCCATGAATCAGCTTGGCTGACAGGATTGCCCCCGTCGCACCCAATGGATGACCCAGTGCGATGGCGCCGCCGAGCGGGTTGACCTTCTCGGGATCCAGCTCGGTGGTGCGCATGACGGCCAGGGCCTGGGCGGCGAAGGCCTCATTGAGTTCGATCCAGTCGAGGTCGTCTTTGTTGATTCCGGTCTGGCCGAGCACTTTGGGAATGGCCTCGATCGGCCCGATGCCCATGACCTCCGGGCGCACGCCGGCGACCGAAAAGCCGCGGAATACGGCCAGCGGCTCGAGGTTCAGTTCCTTGACCACGCGCTCGGAGACCAGGATCAGCGCACCGGCGCCATCGGACATCTGCGAGCTGGTGCCGGCGGTGACCGATCCCTTGGCGTCGAACACGGGTCTGAGCTTGCCCAGCGCCTCGGGCGCGGTGTCACGGCGCGGGCCCTCGTCGGTGTCGACCACGGTTTCGATTTCACGCACCTGGCCGCTCTTCGGGTCGGGGATTCGGTTGGTCACGGTGACCGGGCGGATCTCCGTGAACTCGCCGCCATCGATGGCCGCAAGCGCCTTTTGGTGCGACTGGTAGGCAAACTCATCCTGATCCTGGCGGCTGACATTCCATTCCTTCGCCACCTTCTCGGCGGTAATGCCCATGCCGTAGGCAATCGCGACATTGTCGTCGGAAAATACCTTCGGATTCATGGCCACCTTGTGGCCCATCATGGGCACCATGGTCATGGTTTCGGTGCCGGCGGCAATCATTACATCGGCCTCACCGAGCCGGATGCGGTCGGCGGCCATGGCTACGGTTTGCAGGCCGGACGAGCAGAAGCGGTTGACGGTCACGCCCGGCACGGTGTCGGGCAGGCCGGCCAGCAAGGCACCGATGCGGGCCACGTTCATGCCCTGTTCGGCCTCGGGCATGGCACAGCCCACGATCACGTCCTCGACCCGGCCAGGATCGAGCTCCGGCACCTCGGCCAGCGCGGATCTCAGCGCATCGGCCAGCAGATCGTCAGGCCGGTAATTCCTGAATGCGCCCTTGAACGCCCGCGCGACGGGCGTCCTCACAGCGGCTACTACATATGCGTCACTCATTGCTTGAGTCCTCGGTTGTCTAAATGAAGGGTTCAGGTTTCAGGGTTCAGGGCGGGCCTCGATGAGCGCTTGGAGTCACGCCAATGGGGTCGCGTCGGTATTCGCTGAAGAGGCAACAGGCTATGTCGAAGCCATTCCTGAAACCTGAATCCTGAACCCTGAACCCTGAAACCTTTATGTCAATTCCTCAACGGCTTCCCCGTCTTCAGCATGTGCCCAATACGCTCCTGCGTCTTCTCCATCGCACACAGCTCGAGGAAGTGCTCGCGCTCGAGGTGGTGCAGCCACTGTTCGTTGACCGGGGTGTTGCGGTCGATTGCACCGCCGCAGAGCACGGTGGCAATGCGCTCGCCGATCTCGAAGTCGTGATCGGAAATGAAATGACCTTCGAGCATGTTGACCAGCAGCATCTTGAGCGTGGCGATACCGACATCGCCGGCGGCCGGGAAGCTGGCGGCGTGTTCGGGGCGGTAGCCGGCGGCGGCCAGGGCGCGCACCTGGTGGTGGGCGGCATGCAGCAGTTCGTGCTCGTGCATCACGATCTGGTCTTCGGGCCTGAGGTATCCCATTTCCCGGGCTTCCATGGCCGAACCGGCCACCTGGCCCATGGCCACCTGCTTGTAGCGTTTTTCCATCAACGGCCAGGTATCGCCGGCGGCGGTGTCGGCGTTGATCTGCAGTGCCAGTGTGGCCAGTCCGCCACCGGCCGGCAGCAGGCCGACGCCGGCCTCGACCAGGCCCATGTAGCTTTCCAGATGAGCCACGCGACGCGAGGCATGCATGGCCAGCTCCAGTCCGCCCCCCAGGGCCAGTCCGCGCATGGCGGCGACCGAGGGCGCAGTCGAGTAGCGCATGCGCAGATTCACGTCCTGGAAGCCTTCGATCAGGGTGCGTACGCTGTCGAAATCACCGCGCTGAATGGCTTCGGCGGCGGCCTTGAGGTTGGCGCCGGCGGAGAACGGCCCCTTGGGCTGCCAGATCACCAGGCCCTCGAAACCGGCCTCGGCACGGTCCAGCGCCTTGTTCAGGCCATCGACCACGCCATTGTCGATCACGCCCATCTTGGTCTTGAGGCTGGCAATCAGCACGTCATCGTTAAGTGTCCAAAGGCGAATGGCATCGGTTTCCTCCACGGTCTGGCCGTCGTGATGCGCTTCGCCGAGCAGACGCACCGGCTGGTACTGGCGCTGGTAAACCGGCAGGTCCGGACGCGGGCTGTATTCGCCCGCCGACGGTGACCAGGACCCACCCGGCCCGTGGGCGCCCTCGACCTCGGCCACCCACTTGGGCAGGCCGGCCTCCACTTCGGTCTTGCCGCCGCGGATGTCGGCATCAATCAGTTCGGCCACCTGCTTCCAGCCGGCCGCCTGCCACTGTTCGAACGGCCCGGCATTCCAGCCGTAACCCCAGCGCATGGCCAGGTCGATCTCGCGTGCCGATTCGGCGATCTCGGCCAGGTGATAGGCGCAGTAATGGAACAGGTCGCGGTGGATGGCCCACAGGAAGTCCGTTTCCGGATACTCGCCTTTGGCCAGTGTGGCCAGCTTCTCGCCCGGATCCTTGATCGCCAGGATTTGCTTGACCTCGTCGCGCACGCTGTAGTCGGTGGCGCGGTAATCTCCCGACTCGGGATCGAAGACCTTGATCTCCTTGCCGTCCTTGCGGAACACGCCGGCGCCGGCCTTCTGGCCCAGCGCGCCGGCCTCGATCAGTTTCTGCAGCCAGCCGGGTGCCTGGAACCAGGCATGCCAGGGATCGTCTTCGAGCTTGGCGTCCATGGTGCGAATGACGTTGGCCATGGTGTCGAGCCCGACCACGTCGGCCAGGCGGAAGGTCGCGCTCTTGGGGCGGCCGATGGCCGGGCCGGTCAGCGCGTCGACGGTGTCGAAGGGCAGGCCGAGGCGTTCGGCATGGTGCATGGTAGACCACATGGTGAACACGCCCACGCGGTTGGCGATGAAGTTGGCCGTGTCGCGGCAGCGCACCACGCCCTTGCCCAGGGTACGGGTGAGGAAGTCTTCGAGCAGATCGAGAATGCGGCCTTCGGTGCCGGCATGCGGAATCAGCTCGACTAAGTGCATGTAGCGCGGCGGATTGAAGAAATGCACGCCGCAGAAGCGCGACCTGAGCGCCTCGGGCACCACGCCGGCCAGCTCGGTAATTGACAGGCCCGAGGTGTTGGTGACAAACAGGGCGTCGGCGCCGATATGCGGACCGATCTTCTCGTAGAGGTCCTGCTTGATGTCCATGCGCTCGACGATGGCCTCGATGATGAAATCGCACCGGGCCAGTTGCTCCAGGTCATCGTCGTAGTTGCGCGGGGTGATGAACTCGGCCAGGCCCTTGCGGGCCAGCGGTGCCGGCTTCTGCTTGGCCAGCTTCTTGCGCGCCTCGTCGGCGATGCGGCTGCGCTTGCCCTCATCAGATGGCAGATCGAACAGATCCACGGGAATACCGGCGGCGGCCAGATGGGCGGCAATCTGCGCCCCCATCACCCCGGCACCCAGTACCGCGGCACGTCGAACGGTGAGTTTGTGATCGGTCATTGCTAATCCTTTTAGCTGAGCAGTTTCTCGAAAAAACTTTCACCACAGAGACACAGAGCTCACAGAGAAAAACTGGAAGTTGAAGTCTTTTCAGTTCTCTGTGCTCTCTGTGTCTCCGTGGTGAACATCTTTACCCGGCAGCGGCCTGTGGCGGTTCCAGGCTTTGCTGGCCGCCGCTTTCCTCCGGAGTGAATTCGTCCACGGCGATGACCTTCGCGCTTAGCTCCTGAGCGCGCTTGAGGTCGGCGGCCTGTTCTTCGCTGATCACGCCGGCCTCGACGGCTTTGGCGCAGAGTTCATCGACGTTGAGCGGGTTGGGCACGGCCTTGAGCGCATTGCGCACCGCCATTTCGGCCGGGGCGGCCTTGAGTACGGCGGCGAATGCCTGCAGCAGTACGCCGGCACCATCGTCCGCCTTTGACTCGAAAGCACCGTCGATCAGGCGCCGGCGGGTGGCCGAGTCCTCGAGCAGCAGGCGGGCTATACGATGGCCGGTGCGGTCGTCACTGCGGTGATGGCGGCGCCCCCACGGGAAGGCCATAACGCGCAGCACCGGGCCGAGCGTGGGCACGGGGAAGTTGCGCAATACGCCGTAAAGCGCTTCTTCGACCTGGTGCAGGCTGTCCTCGACCGCCCAGCGCATGACCGGCAGATCGTCTTCGGGACGGCCATCGTCTTCGAAGCGCCTGAGCGTGGCCGAGGCCATGTAGAGGTGGGCCAGGGCATCGGCCAGGCGGCCGGAGAGTTTTTCCTTGAACTTGAACTTGCCGCCCAGGATCAGCAGGCACAGGTCGGCGATCAGGGTAAAGGCGGCACTGAGCCGGTTGATGCGGCGGTAGTAGCGCGCCGTCGGGCCGGACACCGGGCTGCCGCTGAGCCGGCCGCCGGTCAGTCCCAGCACCGGGGTTCTCAGGGTATTGGAGATCAGGAAGCCGACATGCGCCCACAGCGCCCGGTCGAAGGCCCTGGCGTCGTCGTCGGCCGCTGCCTCCATTTCCTTGAGCAGGTAGGGATGGCAGCGGATCGCGCCCTGGCCGAACACGATCATCGAACGGGTCAGGATGTTCGCACCTTCTACGGTGATGGCCACCGGAATGGCCTGGAAGGGTATGGCCAGGTAATTGCCCGGACCCTCGACCACGGCCTTGCCGCCATGCACGTCCATGGCGTCGTTGAGCACGCGGCGGTTGGCTTCGGTCAGGTAGGCCTTGAGAATGGCCGAGAGCACGACCGGTTTCTCGCCGGCATCCAGCGCGCTCAGCGTGAGCTTGTGGGCGGCCTCCATGCGGTAGGTCTCGCCGCCGATGCGCGCCAGTGGCTCCTCGATCCCCTCGAAATGACCAATGGGCTGCTTGAACTGGTAGCGTACCCGGGCGTAAGCGCCTGTGGTCATGCTGGTCAGCTTGCCGTTGGCGACACTCTGGGCCGGCAGCGAGATGGCGCGGCCGGCGGCCAGGCAATGCATCAGCATGCGCCAGCCCTGGCCGACGCGTTCGCTTCCGCCGATCACCCAGTCCAGTGGAATGAAAACATCCTTGCCGCGCGTCGGGCCATTCATGAACGTGGCGCCGCCGGGGCGATGGCGATCGCCGAGTTCGACACCCGGTGTGTCGGTTGGAATCAGGGCACAGGTAATGCCCAGGTTCTCCTTGCCGCCGAGCAACCCATCCGGGTCGCGTGCCTTGAAGGCCAGGCCGAGCACGGTGGCCACCGGGGCCAGGGTGATATAGCGCTTGTCCCAGCTGACTTTCAGGCCCAGCACTTCCTTGCCGTTGAACTTGTCCTTGCACACGATGCCCTCGTCGGGCATGGAAGCGGCATCGGAACCGGCCAGCGGCGAGGTCAGGGCAAAGCAGGGGATCTCTTCGCCCGAGGCCAGGCGGGGCAGGTAGTGGTTTTTCTGCTCGTCAGTGCCGAAATGCATCAGCAGCTCGCCCGGGCCGAGCGAGTTGGGCACCATCACCGTGACTGCCGCTGACAGGCTGCGGCTGGCAATCTTGGTCACCACCGCGGCGTTACCCTGGGCGGAAAAGTCCAGCCCGCCGTATTCCCGCGGGATGATCATGCTCAGGAATTTCTTCTCGCGGATGAATTGCCAGACTTCCGGGGGCAGGTCGTTCAACTCGTGGTTGACCTGCCAGTCATCGATCATCGCGCACAGTTCTTCGACCTCGTTGTCGATGAACGCCTGTTCGCGTTCGCTCAGGCCTGGCTTGTTCATCTCGAACAGGGTCTTCCAGCGTGGACGCCCGGAAAACAGCTCGGCATCCCACCACACGGTGCCGGCATCGAGTGCTTCGCGCTCGGTGGCCGACATCGGTGGCAGCACCGACTTGAACCAGCCGAACAGGCGATTGGAGATCAGCGCCTGGCGAAGTGGCGGCAGACCCAGTGGTACCAGCACCAGCGCCGCCAGCAGGCCGATCACCACTGCTGGCCAGCCCGCCGGGGTGGCGATGGCGGCGACCAGGGCGGCAAGAGCGAGGACAACGGCAAGCCAGCCCGGCGCCCGAAACCAGGCCGTGGCCGCAAGCGTCAGGAACAGCAAAGCAATGATGGTCAGGGTCATGATCGTGCCTCCAGTGGATAGCGGACTTCGCGCGTCTGGCCCGAGGGCAGGGCGTTGCGTAGTCCGGCGGCGGCGAACCGAACCAGTTCGCCGGCAATGATGCGGGTGTCCTTGAGTGCCGACTCTGCCATTGTCAGGGTCAGCGCCCCGACAATGAAATCCAGCTGCTGCCGGAGCCTGTCTGCATCGGCTCCGGGAAGGGCGCGACCGATGGCGTCGGCGAAGCGGCGCATGACATGCGCGTATTCCTGACGCATGGCCTGGTGCAGGTCGGTGTCGCGATCGGCAAAGGCACGCAGCAGAAGTTGCATGAAGCGTTGCCCCTCGGCATCGCCGCCCCGGGTGAACGCCAGCGCCGGATGCACGAAGGCATCCAGTACTTGCTCGAGCTCGGGAGGATCGGAACGAAGGGCTTCATCAAGCTGCTTCATGCGCGCGGCATTGAGGGCATCGAGGCGGCGCTTGAAGATCGCGCGCATCAGCGCCTGCTTGGAGCCGAAGTGGTAATTGACCGCGGCCAGGTTGACCCCGGCTTCCTGCGTGATCTGGCGGAGCGTGGCGACATGAAAGCCCTGTTCGGCGAACAGTCGCTCGGCGCTGTCAAGAATGCGATCGCGGGTTGAAATGCTCAATTAAAACACCTGATTCAAACAAGCGTTTCAATGCTACAGCAGGCAGTGTCGTCGTGCAAGGTCACCCGGATTGCGGTCGACGTCATTCGGATGTGTCAGAATATTGAGCTTGATCATTCACTTCGGAATCAGATCGTGCCTGCGACCAGCGAAGCCATTTCGGACGGAGAAGTGACGCGTCTGCTGTCGGAGCTGCGAGAGCAGCCCGATACCATCGACCGCATTCTGCCCCTGATCTACGACGATCTGCGGGAGGTGGCACGTTGTCAGCAGGCCCGGTTTGGCTCCAGCCCGACGCTGCAGACCACCGAACTGGTCCACGAGGCATTTCTCAAGCTGCGCGCCTCGTCCAGCCAGGACATCCGCAATCGGCTACATCTCAAGCGGCTGACTTCGCTCGCGATCCGACAGCTCATCGTGGATCATGCTCGAGGCAAGCTGGCCGCAAAGCGGGGGTCGGGGAACGCCCCGGTCTCGCTCAACGAGGAGATCGCGACCGATGATCCGGGACGCGAAAGCACAGTGCTGGAAGTCGACGAGGCCCTGTCCAGGCTTGAAGCAGTCAATCCGCGCCTGGCCGAAGTCGTCATTGCCCGCTTCTTTGGCGGCATGACGGCCGATGAAATTGCCGAAATGCTCGATATCTCGCAGCGCACGGTGCAGCGCGACTGGGACCGGGCCCGTGCCTGGCTGCTGGTGGAGATGCAGGCACAGTGAAGGCGGGGGCATCGTGAGCCGAAGCCGGCAAACCGGATCGAGGCTGACGCCGGCTCGTCGTCGTCTGCTCGATCACTTGCTTGAGCAGGCTCTGGAGCGCCGGGGTGATGAGCGTGCCGGCTACCTGGCCGAATGCCGGCAGCGCGCTCCACGGTTGAGTGCATGGCTGCAGCGGTTGCTCGAAGCCATGGACGAGCCGGCTGAATTTCTTGAGCGCTCGGCCCGCGACCTGGTTGGAGAAGCCCTGGAAGCCCGCGAAGCAAACGATGCCGGCCCGTTGCCGGATGGCACCCGGTTGGGTCCGTGGCGGGTGGTTGAGTCAGTGGGCGCCGGGGGCATGGGCGAGGTCTACCGTGCCGAGCGGGCCGACGGCGCTTTCGAGATGACTGTGGCGGTCAAGGTCATACGGAATGCCAGCGAGTACCTGGCGGAGCTGCTTGAAGCCGAGCGCCAGGTGATGGCGCGTATCAATCATCCCGCCATTGCCCGCTTGCTGGATGGCGGCGTCATGAACGATGGCCGTCCCTACCTGGTCATGGAATGGGTTGATGGTCCGACCCTCTCGGAGTGGATGGAACAGCATGGGCCGGGGCCCGAGCAATTGCTGGCCGTGTTCCAGGACATCTGCATGGCGGTTTCGGCGGCGCACCGGCAACTGGTCGTGCACGGCGACATCAAGCCGGGCAACCTCATCGTTACCCCGGAACAGCAGGTTCGGCTGCTGGATTTCGGGGTGTCGAAGTTGCTGGATGCCGGTGCCGGCGTGCCCATGGTCGATGCGCTCACCCCCGGCTTTTCGGCTCCGGAACAACTGGCCGGTGAGCCAATCTCCACCGCTGCCGACATCTACAGCCTGGGCGCGCTGCTGCACTGGATGGTGCACGGTCAGGCGCCGGGGCGTGATCGGTCCGTGCTGCCACGATGGCGCGAGTATCGTCGCCAGAGGGAACTGCAGGCAGTCGTCGACCGCGCCACGGCCGCCGAGCCCGAGGCTCGCTATGCCACGGTCAATGCCCTGGTGCTCGAGCTCCAGCGCTTGTGCGAGAACCTGCCGGTGCGTGCCTGGCAGCCCTCGCTGCTGCATCGCCTGGGCCTGTGGGTGCGTCGTCATCGTACGGCCGCCATGCTGGGATCGCTGGTGCTGGCCAGTGTGCTCATCGGCATCACCGTGACCGGCTGGCAGGCCCGTGTCGTGGCCCTGGAGCGTGATGTGGCCCGTACCGAAGCGGCGCTTTCCGAGGCCGTGCGCGAACATCTGCTTTTCCTGTTTCGCGAAGTCGGCAGTCTGTCGGAGGATACCGAGCAGATGACGGCCAGGGAACTGCTCGACCGCACTGCCGAGGTGGCCGAGGACTGGTTGGCCGAAGACCCCGCAATCAAGCAGCAGGTGCTGGCCGTGCTGGGTGAGATCATGATCGGCCTGCACGACTACCGATCCGCCGAGCCGCTGCTGGTCGGTTTCATTGAGCACGACGACGAAAAAGTCAGTCCGGTGCTGCGCTCCATGGCTTATCGCGACCTGGCCCAGGTCTACCACCGCAAGGGCCGCATGGAAGATGGTTTCGAGGTCATCAACCGGTCCATGGAGATTCTCGAGGAGTTTCCCGGCGAACATCCGGCCCGGTTGTCGGATGTGCTGCAGGTGCGCGGGCGATTGCATCGGGACCTGGGGCGCTGGGACGAGGCCGTGGCCGATCTGTCCCGGGCGCGCGACCTGGCCGTGGACGCATCGGCCGGTCCATGGCCGCTGATGGCCCGGGCCGAGAACAATCTGGGCACCACGCTGCTGATCGGCGGCCAGCTCAAGGACGCGGCGCGCCACCTGGAAGCGGCCGAGGCGCTCTGGTTTGCCATGGGGCGCGGCGATTCCAGCGATGCCCTGGCCGTGATGAGCAATCTTGCCGCGGTGCTGGATCGCCTGGGTCGCAGTTACGAGGCCGAGAGACGGCTGCGTCGGGTCATCGAGACCCGCAAGGAGAAATATGGCGACTCCGGCGCCATGGCCGCTGCGCGGATTCACCTCGGACGCCTGCTGGTGGTGCGTGGCCAGTACGAAGAAGCCGACAGGCAGTTGCGCATTGCCCGCGACGTGGCCGGTCGTTTCGTGGGCGAGCGCACGCCTGACTACGGTGCCGTGCTGATCGGGCACGGTGAGCTGGCTTTTGCCCGGGGCAGGTTTGAGCAGGCGCTGGAGCACTTTTCCCATTCGGCCGAGATCATGAACGAACACCTGGGTCCGACCCACCCCTACAGCCTCCAGGCCGAGCTCGAACAGCTCGGTGCCGCGGCTCGACTGGCACCGGAAGAGGCCGCGGCGAACTACACCGAGTTCATCGAGCGTGCCCGCGAGGCCGGACCTGCTGCCCGTACCGTGCTGAGCACGGCGCTGTGCAGCTGGTCGGCGTGGCTGATCGAGGCCGGAGACCCTGAGCAGGCTCTGCCGCCTGCCGAGGAATGCCTGGAGCTGCGTCAGGCGCTGGGGCTGGGCGGTTGGCGCGTGACCGAGCCGCGGGTTCTGGCCGAACTGGCGCGACAGCACTCCACGGATCGGCCAGCATCGGAATCCGACCTGGACAACCATCTCGAGCAGTTGACCGACGAAACCCACCGGGATGCCTACGTGGTTCGTCTGGCCCGGTCCGAGCCGGGAGAAACGGTCAGCCTGGCCGATGACCCGACTTGACAGCGGTTTGCGCGTCCCCATTGAAGGGTAAGCGATCGATGACGACGAGAGAGCCCCAATGAAGTTCAAGGACTACTACCGGACCCTGGGCGTGGAGCCGGGAGCCAGCGCAGACGAAATCAAGCGGGCCTACCGCAAGCTGGCGCGCAAGTATCATCCCGACCGGAACAAGGAAACGGGTTCGGAGGATCGCTTCAAGGAAATCGGCGAAGCCTGGGAAGTCCTCAAGGACCCGGACAAGCGCCGTCAGTATGACCAGTTGCGCGCCGGGGGCTGGCGTCAGGGCGACGAGTTCGAGCCGCCGCCCGGCTGGGGCGGCGGCTTTCGACGCAGCGACGGCGACGGCCTGGGCGGTTTTTCCAATTTCAGCGAGTTTTTCGAGAACCTGTTCGGCGGCGGCTTCAGCGCACGCCGCGGCCGCGCGCCGCGAGCACGTGGCCGCGATCTTCGCACCCGTGTCCAGATCGATCTGGAAACGGCCTACTCTGGCGGTCGCCGTCGCATCACCATCGACCCCGCCGGCCCGGGGGGTGAAGGTTTGCGTGATGCGCGTACACGCAGCCTGGATGTGAACATTCCCGCGGGTGTCACGCCGGGCCAGCAGGTTCGTCTCGCCGGTCAGGGTGAGCCGGGTGGCAATGGCGGTCGGCGAGGTGACCTGTTCCTGGAGATCGACATTCTTCCCCACCCCTTGTTTGAACTCGACGGACGCGATATCCAACTGACCCTGCCCATTGCGCCTTGGGAAGCCGCGCTGGGAGCCCGCGTCAACGTCCCGACTCTGGGCGGCCGCGTGGCCATGAACATTCCGGCGGGCTCATCCAGCGGCAAGCGCCTACGCCTCAAAGGGCGCGGGCTGCCGGGGCAGCCGCCTGGCGACCAGCTGGTCACGCTCAAGGTGGTGGTGCCGCGCGCGACGACCGAGCGCCAGAAGGAACTGTACCGGGAGCTGGAGAAGGAACAGCAGTTCAACCCCCGTTCGGAGCTGAGCGTGACCGCCTGAGCCGGTTTCCGGCCGTGCCATTCAATTCGGGTCACTGTCCTCACTCGGGCGCGGCATAATGTCGGCTTATCCCGCAAGCCAGACCACGCGTTCATGAGCCAGTCTCCGTATCCGAACCTGTTTCGTCCGCTTGACCTTGGACATGTCACGCTGCCCAATCGCATCCTGATGGGCTCCATGCATACCGGCCTGGAAGACCGGGTATGGAACTGGCCACGGCTGACCGCCTATTTCGTTGAGCGTGCGCGCGGCGGAGCCGGATTGATGGTCACCGGCGGAATCGCCCCGAACCGTCGTGGCAGTCTGGCACCGCTGGCTTCCAAGCTGACCAATCGCTGGGAGGTCGTGCGCCACCGCAGGATGACTAGTGCCGTGCATGAAGCCGGCGGCCGTATCTGCATGCAGATCCTGCATGCCGGCCGATATGCCTACCATCCGTTTTCGGTCGCGCCGTCTGCGATCAAGTCACCGATCACGCCGTTCAAGCCCCGGGCGCTCAGCTCCAGCGGGGTCGAGAAACAGATCCGCGACTTCGTGCGCTGCGCCAGGCTGGCCCGCAAAGCCGGTTATGACGGCATCGAGGTGATGGGCTCTGAAGGTTATTTCATCAACCAGTTCCTGGTACCGCGCACCAACCATCGTGACGACGAGTGGGGTGGTTCGTTCGACAATCGCATGCGCATTGCCATCGAGATTGTCCGGCGCACGCGCGGGGCCGTGGGCGCCGACTTCATCATCATCTACCGCTTGTCGATGCTCGACATGCTGGCCGACGGCAATAGCTGGGACGAGGTCGTTGCCCTGGGCCAGGCCATCGAGCAGGCCGGGGTGAGCATCATCAACACCGGCATCGGCTGGCACGAGACACGCATCCCCACCATTGCCACCACGGTGCCGCGCGCGGCCTATACCTGGGTCACGCGCAAGTTCCGCGATGCGGTGTCGGTACCCCTGGTCACGACCAATCGCATCAACATGCCGCACACCGCCGAGACGGTGCTGGAACGGGGTGATGCCGACATGGTTTCCATGGCCCGTCCCTTTTTGGCCGATCCGGAATGGGTCAACAAGGCCCGGCAGGACCGTTCCGATGACATCAATACCTGCATTGCCTGCAACCAGGCCTGCCTGGATCACGTCTTCCAGAACAAGGTGGCCTCCTGCCTGGTCAACCCGCGGGCCGGTCATGAAACCGACCTGGTCATCAGGCCGGCAACCGAGAGGAAACGAATCGCCGTGGTCGGCGCCGGGCCGGCCGGCTTGGCTGCGGCCACCACGGCCGCCGAGCGCGGTCATGACGTGGTGCTGTTCGAGGCCATGGATCGTATCGGCGGCCAGTTCAACATGGCCCAGCGCATTCCCGGCAAGGAGGAGTTCGTCGAAACTCTGCGCTATTTCGGCCGTCGCATCGAAACCAGTGGCGTGGTGCTGCGGCTGAACACCCGTGTTGATGCCGGGGCATTGTCAGATGAATCCTTCGACGAGGTGATCATTGCCGCCGGCGTGATGCCGCGCGACCCCGGCATTCCCGGTCAGGATCACTCTTCCGTGCTCGGTTATATCGATGTCCTGCTGCACAATCGGCCGGTGGGACGGCGAGTGGCGGTTATCGGTGCCGGTGGCATCGGCTTTGATGTTAGCGAGTTTCTGGTGCACGGCGAGGTGCCCGAGCGTCCCGATCCCGACCAGCCCGAACCCGAGGCTTTCTTCCGGCAGTGGGGCGTGGATACGGAAATGACTCGTCGTGGCGGTGTTGACGGGCTCATGCCGGCCTTTCCCGAACCTTCCCGCGAGGTCTGGTTATTGCAGCGCAAGACCAGCAAGCCGGGCAAGGGGCTGGGCAAGACCACCGGCTGGATTCACCGGACCTCTCTCAAGCACTATGGCGTGCACATGCGAAGCGGAGTGAGCTATGAGCGCATCGATGACGAGGGCCTGCATGTGCGCGTCAATGATGTGCCCGAAGTGCTCAAGGTCGACAACATCGTGATCTGTGCCGGCCAGTTGCCGCAGCGCGAACTGGTCGAAGACCTGGAACAGGCCGGCATGACCACCCACCTGATCGGTGGCGCCAACGTCGCGGCCGAACTCGATGCCAAGCGCGCCATTGACGAAGGCACCCGCCTGGCGGCCCGGTTGTGAGCAAGCGTTCCGGGTCGGGGCTGGGAATATGGTTGCTGCCGGCCTTGCTGGTGGCTGGCCTGGTGCTGGCGGTCTGGCAGCCGATCGGACTGGAGCCGCTGCTGGCCTGGGGTGAGCAGATCGGATCGGCCTGGTGGTTTCTGACGGCAGTGATGATCATGATCGCCGTGCTGTTCACGTTCGGTCTGCCGGGCAGTTCAGGGCTGTGGCTGATTGCACCATTCAATCATCCGGTACTGGCCACCGTGTTACTGGTGATTGCAAGCACTGCCGGGGGTTTTGGTGCGTACCGGTTCTCACAACGCCTGGGGCGTGACTGGCAGCCATCGGGCGGATCGGCACGGATCGTGAAGCTGCTGGAGCGACGTGGCGATCTGCTCACCCTGCTGGCCCTGCGTATGCTGCCGGGCTTTCCGCATTCGGTGATCAACTTCGCCAGCGGCGTGCTGGGTTTGCCGCTGGCCACCTTCCTGGCGGCCACGGCACTGGGGCTGACGATCAAGTGGGGAATCTACGCCACGGCCATTCACGGCATTACCGACGCGGTAGAAGGCGAACAGGCTCTCTCCGCAGGCACGGTGATGCCCCTGTTTGTGCTGGTGGCGCTGACCCTGGCCGGTGCCTGGGCAAGGCGGCGCATGGGGTCAGATGCGACCTAGTGGGCCATGCGGTTAATTCTGCTTTGTCACGTTGATCTTCCAATAAATCAATAGTTTATGTACAATGGACCGTATCAGGCCGAAGTGGAAGAGCAAACAGGATGAGCTTCCAGAAATTCAAACAGTAACTCAAAAAACGGGATTTGTGATGACCAGTTATTCGATCCGATGTCGGGTCGTTATGACGGGTTTTACGACACCTATGACGGCTGTTTCCGGTCCGGCAATCACAATGTCAGCCGTCAAGCGAAACAATACCTCAGCGGACTGATTCAATCCCCGAAAAGAAACATGGAACGCATGGCAGAGGTGGTTCCTGACAGCGATAGCCAGGTTCTTCAGAACTTTCTGAGTTACTCGGGGTGGAGTCACCGTGCGGTGATGAATCAGGTAGCGCGGGATGCCAATGATTGGGTCGGTGGTGATGAGGGGTCTGGGCTCTACATTGATGAAACCTGTTTTGCTAAGAAGGGCAAGCATTCGGTGGGTGTGGCTCGTCAGTGGAATGGCCGGCTGGGCAAGACGGATAACTGCCAGGTCGGCGTATTCGGTGCGCTGGGCAAGGGCAAACATGTCAGTCTGATTGATGCCCGGCTCTATCTACCCACGGTCTGGACTAACGATCCGAAGCGCTGTGCCAAGGCCGGTATTCCGCACGGGGAGCGAGTCCACAAGACCAAGCCTGACCTGGCAATGGAGATTGTGGAGCAGGCGCGTGTCAACGGGGTTCGGTTTGAGTGGGTGGGCATGGATGCGGTCTATGGCTCATCGTTCAGGCTATTGCAAGATCTTGATATGAAAGGTGAAACGTTTGTCGCTGACGTGCGCAAGGACCGCCATATCTACCTGAAGGATCCAGCTCCCTACGTTCCAGCCAGCACGCCCGGTAAAGGTCGGCCGAGACGACGACTGTGTAGTGATCAAGAGTCGGTCGAAGTCGGAAAGTGGGTGGCGGATCAGCCGGACAGCGCATGGAGTCGGACGACTTTGCGCGACAGTGAACGGGGACCATTAACTGTCGACCTCCTTTGTGCTCGGGTCTGGCTCTGGGACAAGAAGTCCTCAACCACCAAACAGTGGCATTTGTTGTGCCGCCGTGAAATCGGTAAACCCAATACGATCAAATACAGCCTGAGCAATGCGCCAGCCGATGTCAGTCTATCGACACTGGGTCGTATGCAAGCTGTCAATGGCCATCTATTTTGACCCACTTTTGGCCATTTATTTTGACCCACCGTGTGTCGTCTAGCTCGTGGTTTTCTGTTTCAAGCGATAGCTCTCTCCTCCCAGCATGAAGATGTGTGAGTGGTGGATGACGCGGTCAATGATCGGTACCGCCACGGCGTCATCGTGGAAGAAGGCTCCCCAGTTGCTGAAGTCCTTGTTGGTGGTCAGGATGATTGAGCGGTACTCATACAGGCTATTGATCAGCTGGAACAGGTTGTAGCGGGCTTGCCGGGTCATGGGCAGGTAGCCCAGCTCATCGATCACCAGCACATCGTACTTACCCAACTGTCTCAGCCGTTTTTTCAGTTCACCTTTCATCTCGGCCAGCTCCAGGTCTTCGACCAGCGCCAGTGCCGTGCGGAACAGCACCTTGTAGCCGGCTTCAATGGCCTTCAGAGCAATGCCGATGGCCAAGTGCGTTTTGCCCACCCCGGGCGGACCGATGAACACCAGGTTTTGGCGCTCATCGATGAAGCCGAAGTCCAGCAGGGCGCTGACCTGACGCTTGGTGATGGTGGTCTGGTGGCGGTAGTCGAACGCTTCTAGCGGCTTGTGCGCCGGCAGCTGTGCCTGTTTCAGGTGCCGGTCGATGCGGCGGCGGGTGCGCTCGGCCAGCTCGTGCTCGGCGATCTGCCGGGCAAGCTCCAGATAGGACAGCTCGTTGGCTTCGGCTTGGGCCAGCAGCTCACCCAGGTGCCCGGCGGTGGCGCTCAGGCGCAGGCTGCGGTACTGGGACTGGGTCTGTTCAAGCCGACTCATGGGTCACCTCCTGGCCACTGGAGCGGCCAACCTGAGCATAGGCTTGCAGGGCCGAGACAGGCATTCGGTCCTCAGGATCAGGCGTTGTGTTGGTATCGGGGGCTCGCCCGCGGTCTCGAGCTTGCTGCCACGCCTCCAGGTAGCGTTGCACGGTGCTGGCGGTCAACCGGGGCTGCTGAGTCAGTGTCTGCAGCAGTTCGGCGTCGACGGGTCCATGCCGGTTGAGCAGATCACGCAGGCCTGCCAGTTGGTCCTTGTAGATCCTCGGCGAGGTCACCTTGAGCAGGTGGCACAGCGTCTCGCCCTGACCGTCGGGCAGCTGTTGGCAGATGGCCGCTTCCAGATCCGCGATGCGCTGGGCCGGATCCCGGTAGTGGTGGTTGTTCTTGATCGTGCGGCCTTTCTCCAGACACAGCACGTGCTCAGCAATGTGCTCGCCGCTCTCCAGGTCATGGATATGCAGGTGCCCCTCCTGTTCAGAGACACCCACCTGGGCCCGCTGCCAGCGCAGGGGCACTGAGTACTTGTTGGCTTTCCACGAGATCAGCCCGGTTTTGTCGGCCCGGCGGGTCTCGTGGTCAGGGCGAGCCTGAAGCAGGCTTTGCGCCACAATGTAGGGACGCAGGTGTGCGCGCTCGTCGGCCTCGAAGTGGGCCCGCGGCTGGCGACCGGTGGCGCCGTGCTTGCGAACATTGGCCACGGCCTCCAACCAGCCTTGCAGGTGCTGGCACAGCGCCGTCTCGCTCTCGAAGCACTCCCCGTAAAGGGCGTCCTGCTTGACGTACTTGACCCCGGCCTCCACCTTGCCCTTGCTCTCGGGATCATAGCCCTCGCAGGCATGGATCCGGTAACCGGCAGTCGTGGCGTACTGGTGAAAGCGTTGATTGAGCGTCAGCTCTCGGTACCGCTCGTGGATCACCACGAGCTTGGTCTGATCGTATACACACTCCTCAGGCACACCACCAAAGTAGCGGAAGGCTTCGTCGTGAAGCTGGATGAACGCCTCGGTGTCCAGAGGCTGGAATCGCACCCCACGTACATCAGCCGTGAACAGGCCAGAACGAAGACCACGAAGTAGACCACCCGCTCCACCCCTGCGATCATCACTCCGCGCAGCTCGCCGGGGTCAACCTGGCACTGAACGCCGGGTACGGCGTCAACCACCGGCTCGTAATAACGAGTCTGGCCGTTGGCGATTTGCTCCTTGAGTGCTCGCACGTAGCGGCGCAGGCTACGCTCAGAGGCTGGCAACTCGCCCACTTTCTCACGCAGTCGCCGAGCCAGCTTGATGGCGCTCAGCCGGGGATACGTCTTGAGCTGGTGGATGAGGAAATCTCGATACTCGTCCAGACGCTTGCTACGCGAGGGATCCTCCTGGGCCTGGCTGATCGCCATCTCGTTCAGTCTCAGGTACTTGCGAACCGTGTTACGGGCAATGCCCAGTTCCCGGCTGATCGCCCGGACCGATAGGCCCCGCCCCTGATCGTGTAATGCTTTGATTTTGTGAATCACAACCCACTCCTTCAATGATCTGTCCCGGCTTATTTGTCTGGCACGGGACGCTACAGTGTTTTGTGGCCAAAGCCACCCGGGGTGGGTCAAAATTGTTGGCCAATAGTGGGTCAGTTTAGTTGGCCATTAACACAAGCCCAGCGATTTTGGGTTGAACGAGCTTTTCAGGATGCCAAGAGCCACATGGGCATGAGTCATTATCAAGCCCGTAAGTGGCTTTCCTGGCATCGGCACATGGCGCTGGTCATGATGGCCCAGCAATTCATGCTTCAGGAGCGCATGATCAATTCCGAGACCTATCCGCTGTTGAGTTGCTATGACATTCAGATCATGCTTTGCCAAACATTGCCTGCACGCAAGATGGACCGTCAAGACATAAAAGCAATGATGATAGAACGTCACCGAAGACGTCAGGCAGCCATAGACTCAGCCAAACGAAGGTCAGGACCGGCAGCAGAGCCAAAGACACCGCTTGACCTAAGTAACTGATTTACATTGAATGGAACATGACAAAGTAGAATTAATAAGGTAACACTCAGCCGCCGCACAAGCGTCGTGGGCAAGGCGCGCGAGCGCAGGACTGGCCGTCGCCAATTCAAGCGAGCGGAACACGTGCAGCGGCTCCACTCGCAAGGCTTCATTCGCTACGCGAAAGTCGCCATGCGGTTTCGCCTGCCCTGCCCACGGCGCTTGTGCGACGGCCCTTCGGGAGTCACTGTGCTGGCGCGACTCGGCGTTGCGTTTCTTGGCAAGGACGCTGCCATTCCCTGCGAAACGCGCCTTGATTCGCGCCAGCACAGTGGCTCTGAGCGTTACCTTATTAACCCGGCACGAATGTAGATCGCATTCAGCCGCAGTGTGCGCTTCGGCAGCAAGGCAGCGAAACGCCGCTGTAGCACTCCTACAGCAAGTTTCGATAACGCAGTCTGCCGAAGCGCACACTGCGGCCTGACTTTTTAGAATCAGATAGTTAGGGGCTTCAATCAGGGCCCGACTCTGCGTTCTCGCTCTTGCCAAGGGAATCACCCTTGGCGGCGAGCGACGCCTTGATTCGGGCCCTGATTGAAGCCCTGAATGTGATCTACATTCGTGCCGGGTTAATATTAACCGCATGGCCCACTAGCAGAAGTCGCGCGAGCGTGTCGAAAGACGTGCCAGGTGGTGGTCTTCGAGGTGGATGCGCTCGGCGATCAGGTGCTGGCTGCCTTCGGCATTCTGCAGCTTGCCGGCCACTCGCAGCATGTGTCCGGTGAGTACGGCGCGACGGTAGCGTTCGGCAACTTTCGGCCAGACGATGACATTGATGATCCCGGTTTCGTCCTCCAACGACAGGAAGATCACTCCCGATGCCGTGCCGGGACGCTGGCGATGGGTTACCAGTCCGGCGACCTCGATACGCGAACCATCGGCCATGTCGGCCAGTGCCTCTGCCTGGCAGAGCCGTCGGGGCAGTCGCGATCGGAGCAGGGCGACGGGATGGTGCTCCAGACTCAGCCCCAGGCTGGCATAGTCATCGAGCAGGTCATCCTGCCGGCCAGGAGGGCGCAACGGCAGGCGGGGCTCGGCGATGACCGCGTGTTCCAGCAGGTCTCCCTGGCGACGGGTGGCCAGGGCTTCCCAGCGGGCACGATGACGATGACCGGCCAGCCCTTTCAGCGCACCGGCATCGGCCAGCGCGCGCACTTGCCGCCGGTCCAGATCGGCCCGCTCGACCAGGTCCTGGATATCGCGAAACATCCGTTCGGCACGGGCCAGGGCAATGCGTTCGGCCGCGGCCTCGTCGAAGCCCCTGACCTGGCGCAGGCCCAGGCGGATGGGGCCGCGACCTGCCGTCGGCACCCGCTCATGACTCTTCTGCTGCAGTGTGCAATCCCACCGGCTGCGGCACACGTCCACCGGCAGCACTTTTACCCCGTGACGCCTGGCGTCGTTGATGATCTGGGCCGGGGCATAAAAGCCCATGGACTGGCTGTTGAGCAGCGCGCAGGCGAAGGCGGCCGGGTGATGGCATTTCAGCCAGGCCGAGAAGTAGGTCAACAGCGCGAAACTGGCGGCATGAGATTCGGGAAAGCCATAGTCGCCGAAACCGCAGATCTGCCGGTAGAGGCGTTCGGCGAACGCCTCGTCGTAACCGCGCCTGCGCATGCCGGCAACCAGCTTGTCGCGGAACGGCTCCAGCCCGCCGCGCCGCTTCCATGCCGCCATGGCACGGCGAAGCTGGTCGGCCTCGCCCGGCGTGAAGCCGGCGGCAACGATGGCAATCTGCATGACCTGTTCCTGAAAGATGGGGACACCGAGCGTGCGCTCGAGCACGCTCTTTAGCTCCGGGCTCGGGTACTCGACCTGCTCGGGGTGACTGCGTCGCGCCAGGTAGGGATGCACCATGTCGCCCTGGATGGGGCCGGGGCGGACGATGGCCACTTCGATGACCAGGTCATAGAAACAACGCGGCCTGAGGCGCGGCAGCATGGCCATCTGGGCACGCGACTCGACCTGGAACACACCGATGGCATCGCCGGCGCAGAGCATGTCGTAGGTGGCGGTATCCTCGCGGGGGATGGTGGCCAGTGACAGTGGGTTGGAGGTGAAAGGCAAAAGGTCAAGGGTAAAAGGAGGGGGGGCATGTTGCTTTTGTCCTTTCACCTTTTCTCCTTTTACCTTTTCACCGTGATCCGCAAGGCCATTGACCAGGTCAATGGCCTTGCGGATCACCGTCAACATCCCCAGCGCCAGACAATCCACCTTCAACAACCCCAGTGTTTCCAGGTCGTCCTTGTCCCACTGGATGATGGTGCGATCGGCCATGGCGGCGTTTTCGGTCGGGACCAGGTGGTGCAGGGGCGTGTCGGAAATGACCATGCCGCCAACATGCTGTGAGAGATGGCGCGGCAGGCCGACGAGTTGCAGGGTGAGTGTCATCAGGTGCCGGATGGCCGGGGCATCGGGGTCGAAACCACATTCGCGCAGACGTTCCGGCCAGCTATCCGGCTGGTCCCACCAGGCCAGCGAGGCGGTCAGGCGGTTCATCTTCAGGGCATCCAGGCCCAGTGCCCGGCCGACGTCTTTCAGGGCGCTTTTCGGACGGTAGGAGATCACGGTGGCGGCCAGCGCGGCCCGCTCGCGTCCGTACTTCTCGTAGATGTACTGCAGCACCTCCTCGCGTCGTTCGTGTTCGAAGTCGACATCGATATCGGGCGGCTCATTGCGTTCTTTCGAGATGAAGCGTTCGAACAGCAACTGCTGCTTCGAGGGGTCGACCTCGGTAATGCCCAGGCAGTAGCACACGGCCGAGTTGGCCGCCGAACCGCGCCCCTGGCACAGTATGCCGCGCGAACGGGCAAAGCGAACCGCATCCTCGACGGTCAGAAAGAAGGACTCCACGCCCATGTCCTCGATCAGGTCGAGTTCACGCGCCACCAGCGAGCGGACGCGATCGGGCGGATGCTCGCCATAGCGCTTCTGCATTCCGGCCAGGGTCAGTTGACGCAGGTGCGCGGCAGCGGAACGACCATCCGGGGCCAGTTCCCTGGGGTAACGGTAGTCAAGCTCGTCCAGGGAGAAGTGGCAGCGTTCGGCCAGGCGCAGGGTTTCTTCCAGCCATTCAGCCGGGTAGAGTCTGGCCAGCGTCGAGCGCGGCCGCAGGTGGCGCTCGCCGTTGGCGGCCAGGTTCAGCCCGCATTCGGCCACCGGCCGGCCTGCTTCCAGTGCGGTGAGTACGTCGAGCAGGGGGCGTTGCGAACGCTCGACCATGCGGACATCGCCGCAGGCGACCCGCGGGATGCCATGATGTCGGCCGATGCGCTCGATGGTATCGAACCACCCGGTTTCTCCGGCACTGAGCTGACGGGTGGCGCCCAGCCACAGACGAGTATCGAAAAGGGTCCTCAGCCATTCCGCGGCGGCCTGGCCGGCCATCGTGCCGTCAACGGCCAGTTCGCGTGCCCCCGTCCGGCCCGGTTTCCAGATGGCGAGCACCTCGTCGAGTCCCGAGGCCAGATCTTCGGCGCTGACCCGGTAATCGCCCTTGCCGCAACGGCGCCGGGCGCGGGTGACCAGTCGGCACAGTTGCGCATAGGCGGTCTTTCCGGGCGCCAGCAGGATGAGGTGAACTCCTTCTTCGGACACGATTTCGGTGCCGACAATCAGCGAGATCTCACAGCTTCGGGCTGCTTCATGTGCGCGCACGATGCCGGCCATGGCGCATTCATCGGTAATGGCCAGGGCCCGGTACCCCAGGGCGGCCGCCTGCCTGACCAGTTCGCCGGGCAGGGCCACCGAGCGACGGAAGCTGAAGGCACTGAGTGCATGAAGCTCGGCATAATCGACAGGCATGCCGGCATCATACTATATAAAAATACAGTTTAAGTCAGTCTGTTTCGCATTCGGATGCATCGACGGTTCGGGTGGCGCGCACCCGGCCCGGATTGGAGACGATGACGGCACGGGGGCTGGCCCGGTTGCTGACATCGCAGACCCGGATGGTGAGATTCGTGCCGTAGGCATCGCCCAGGCCCTGGAACCGCACCCGAAAGCGTCCGGCGCTGTGCATCAGCACTCGTTCATCGGCGCCGAACACCCGCAGTACATCCTCCGGGCGGTTGGGCTGGCGGCTGTTGTCGGGATCGGCATAGACGATCCAGCCCTGGTCCCAGCGATTGCCACCGGTGCAGCGCCTGCCGTTGGTGCTGGGGCAGGCAGCCACATTGGCGTTGCGCATCACCGCTTCCTGGCGGGCGTACTGCAAATGACTCACCAGTTGATTGGTGGTCGCGGTGATGCGGTTTTCCTGCACGAAACGTCCGAAAGCCGGTATCGCGGCAGACAGAACAATCGATGCCACGACCGTCACGATGATCAGCTCGACCAGCGTTAGCCCCTTCTGATTCGCATGCATTCCGGTTCTCCCCGATTTGGATCGTGGAGAACCATTGTGCGAACCGGGCACCGCGGCCGGAACCGGACACCACCGTGCGGTCGTGTAGGAAAACGGCCCGTCGTGTCGTCAGGGATGGATGCCCTGCCCGTTGAGGGACAGGGCGGGATGTCACAGAAGCTTGCTGATGCGCTCTACGGCCTGCTTCAGGGTATCCAGGCCGCAGGCAAACGACAGCCGGAGATGACCGGGTGTGCCGAAGGCGGTACCCGGCACGGTGGCCACCAGGGCCTTGTCGAGCAGGTGTTCGGCCAGCGCCAGGTCGTCTTTCAGGCCGAGGCGTTCGATGGCGCCGCTGAAGTCGGCGAAGGCGTAGAACGACCCCTCGCCGGGCTCGCAGGTCACGCCGGGCAGTTCGTTGAGTGCCGGTACCAGCCAGTCGTGGCGCTGCTTGAATGCGCGGCACATCTCGGCCACGCAACTCTGGTCACCGTCCAGCGCGGCCACCGCGGCAGCCTGGCTGATCGAGCTCGGGTTCGAGGTGCTCTGCCCCTGGATCTTCTTCATCTCCTTGATGATTTCCGCCGGCCCGGCGGCATAGCCGATGCGCCAGCCGGTCATGGCATAGGCCTTGGAAACACCGTTGACCGTGATGGTCCGGTCCTTCAGGCCGGGAACCACCTGGGCCAGGCTGGTAAACGGTTCCTCGGCCCACCAGATATGCTCGTAGATGTCGTCAACGCAGACGATGATGCGTGGGTGATCGAGCAGCACCTCTCCCAGCTCGGCCCAGTGGCGGCGCGTATAGGCCCGTCCGGACGGGTTGCTCGGCGAGTTGAGCATCAGGATACGGGTCTGGCCGTTGATCGATGCTTCAAGCTGAGAAGGCGTGACCAGGAAGTTGTCCTTTAGCGTCGTGTTGAGTATGACCGGGGCGCCGCCGGCCAGGCGGGCCATGTCGGGGTAGGACACCCAGTAGGGGGCCGGGATCAGCACTTCGTCGCCGTCGCCGATCAACGCCTGCATCAGGTTGTAGAGGCTCTGCTTGGCGCCGGTCGAGACCAGGATCTGGTCAGGTTCGTAAGCCAACTCGTTGTCGCGCTGGAACTTGGAAATGATGGCCTGTTTCAGTGCCGGCGTGCCGTCGACCTGGGTATAGCGGGTCTGACCCGATTCGATGGCCTGGATGGCGGCCTTGCGAATATGCTCGGGCGTATCAAAGTCCGGCTCGCCCATGCTCAGCGAAATCACGTCCTTGCCGGCGGCCTTGAGGTCGGCGGCCTTGGATGACATGGCGATGGTGGCGGACGGTTTGACCTGGCCGACGCGCGGCGCGAAGCGTATGGACACAGTGCTGCTCCCTGCGATTGCTGAGTGAATGTCGAGTCGATCTCGTGAGTACAATTATAGGTTGGTTGCCAACAGGATGTAGACGGACATGGGCAAGCGCTTCCGCATGGCCTCTAGCTACGAGCCGGCCGGAGACCAGCCGGAGGCCATCGGCAAGCTGGTCGAGGGGCTGGGGGACGGGCATTCGCACCTGACGCTGCTGGGCGTGACCGGTTCGGGCAAGACCTTCACCATGGCCAATGTCATCGAGCGAGTGCAGCGTCCGGCGCTGGTGATGGCGCCCAACAAGACCCTGGCTGCGCAGCTCTACGGCGAATTCAAGGCCTTTTTCCCCGACAACGCGGTCGAGTACTTCGTCAGCTACTACGACTACTACCAGCCCGAGGCCTACGTTCCTTCCTCGGACACCTTCATCGAGAAGGACGCCTCGATCAACGAGCACATCGAGCAGATGCGCCTGTCGGCCACCAAGGCGCTGCTGGAGCGCCCGGATGCGCTGATCGTGGCGACGGTGTCGTCGATCTACGGTCTGGGCGACCCGAGCTCTTTTCTGAAAATGACCCTGCCGCTGAAAGTCGGCGAGCACATGAACCAGCGCGAGATTCTCCGTCGCCTGGCCGAAATGCAGTACTCGCGCAACGACTTCGAACTCAGGCGTGGCACCTACCGCGTACGTGGCGAGGTCATCGACATGTTTCCGGGTGATTCCGAGATGGAAGCCGTGCGCGTGGAGCTGTTCGACGACGAAATCGAGCGTATCAGTCATTTCGATCCGCTCACCGGCGAGATGCACGAAAAGGTCGATGAACTCACGATCTTCCCCAAGACCCATTACGTCACCCCGCGCCAGGTCGTGCTCGACGCGATTGATGCGATCAAGGCCGAGCTCAAGGAACGACTGGAACAGCTGGAGTCGGCCGGCAAGCTGCTTGAGGCCCAGCGCCTGCGGCAGCGCACCCAGTTCGACATTGAAATGATGCTGGAGCTCGGCTACTGCCAGGGCATCGAGAACTACTCGCGCCATCTCACCGGCCGCCAGCCCGGCGACCCGCCGCCCACGCTGTTCGATTACCTGCCCAAGGACGCCATGCTGATCATCGACGAATCCCACGTCACGATTCCGCAGATTGGCGGCATGTACCGCGGCGACCGCGCGCGCAAGGAAACCCTGGTCGAGTACGGGTTCCGTCTACCCTCGGCAATGGACAATCGGCCGCTGCGCTTCGAGGAATTCGAGGAGCGTTCACCGCAGATGATCCTGGTCTCGGCCACGCCGAGGGCATGGGAGTTCGACCATTCGCAAATCGTCGCCGAGCAGGTGGTGCGGCCCACCGGCCTGGTCGACCCGGAAGTCGAAGTACGCCCGGTGGGCAGCCAGGTCGACGACCTGCTCTCCGAAATCGGCAAGCGGGTGGAACAGGGTGATCGCGTGCTGGTCACCACCCTGACCAAGCGCATGGCCGAGAACCTGACCGAATACCTGGCCGAGCACGATGTGCGGGTGCGCTACCTGCACTCCGACATCGACACCGTCGAGCGCGTCGAGATCATCCGCGATCTTCGCCTGGGGGCCTTCGACGTGCTGGTCGGCATCAACCTGCTCCGGGAAGGCCTGGACATGCCCGAGGTGTCACTGGTCGCCATACTCGATGCCGACAAGGAAGGTTTCCTGCGCTCGGAAGGCTCGCTGATCCAGACCATCGGCCGGGCGGCCCGCAACGTGCGCGGCAAGGCCATTCTTTACGCCGACAAGATCACCGACTCCATGCGCCGCGCCATCGACGAGACCGAGCGGCGCCGGTCCAGACAGCTCGAGCACAACCAGGCCCACGGCATCACCCCGCAGACCATCGTCAAGAACATTGCCGACATCATGGCCGATGCCCACGACACCCCGGGCAGGAAGCCGGCACGCAAGGTGGCCGAGAAACAGGCCGATTACGAGACCAAACCGGTCGCGCCTGAGGACGCGGCAAAAGAAATCGCCCGCCTGGAAAAGGAAATGTTCACGGCCGCCGAGAACCTCGAGTTCGAGCAAGCGGCGAAGCTGCGCGACCGCATTCACCAGATCCGCGAACGCGGGTTCAAGGTTTCGGGCACGGCTTGAGGGCGTGATCGGTTTGAGCGTGTAGCGGATTGTGCCGACGCACGGCAGGAGACAGCGTCAGAAACTCGATCCGGGCTGCTTGAGAAATTCCGTTTCCTCGGGCGTGGACTCGCGACCGAGAATCGCGTTGCGATGCGGGTAGCGACCGAAGCGATCGATGATCACTTTGTGTTTTAACTCGAAGTTGTGGTTCTCGGCCGGAGTATGCTCACGATACAGGCGTTCGGCTTGTTCATGGATCCGTTTTGATTCGCTGTGCATGTAGGGCAGCAGCAGAATGGCGCGTTGCGTTTCGTTGAGTTCATTCAGGGCGTCTGCCGTCACGGCTTCCTGAGCCAGCACCAGGGCCATTGCGTCCTGCGCGAAGGCGGCCGGAGTGCCGCGATGGATGTTGCGCGAGAACTGGTCCAGCACGATGATCTCTGCCAGCCGCCCCCGGGCATGCACTCGCCAGTCGAACAGCTCGGCCTGGCTCGCCCGTTTCAGCAGTTCGCCGAATCGCTGCCGCACCTGCTCGTCGAAGTCCGGGTCGGAGACCCACCACATGCCTGGCTCGATCTCGTCGAACCAGAACTTCAGTATTTCTTCATACCCCATGCCGGATCTCTCAATCAAACATGATCGCGGGGGTTGCGGATGCCGCATACGTGAAAGCATCCTCGATATCCCTGGGCAAAACCCTTGAGGTCGACAGGGGTGGCAGATCGGAAGGTGGAAAGTAGGCAGCTGCCGTGGTCTCGGCCCCGGTGGCCGATGGGGGCGTCTTGCACCGCGGCTTGCAAAGGAAAAACATCTTGTAGAAGTCCCGGGCGTCCTGGTCGTAGTCATGCCGGGCCTTGTGCCGAATGGCGTAGAGGTTGGTGGCGTTGACGTGAATGCCGGCCTCTTCGTGAACCTCCTTGAGAATGTTCTCACGCGGCGACAGCCCCACCTCGGCGTAACCCCCCGGCAGGGTCCATAGGCCGTCTGCCCGTTCGCGGACGAGCAGAATCCTGTCCTCATGAATGACAGCGGCACGGACATCGATACGCGGAGTGGCGTACCCCTTGGCAAAGTCTGAAACCAGCCCCTTGATCCTGGACACGGGGATGTCGCCAATCCTTGCCAGCATTTCATTGGCTATGTTCGCGATCTCGTCATAGCGATCCCGGTCGTGCGGATCCTGCGAGAAGTGCAGCCCGGTGCTGGCGATGGCCTGCAGCTTCTTCGCGTAGGTCAGCCAATCATTTTCCATGCACTCTCAACCCGGCAGGCATGTAGATTTAATCAGTCCCCGGCTCGGTATACAGGGCGAAGACCTCGGCCTCGGTCAGGTTCCTGGTTTTGTCGGCAAACGAGTAGTAAGGCGGCTTCTGGTCGATAAAGATCTGTTCGGCGAATGTCCAGTCCGACGAATCATCGAACAGGCCAAGGGGAAGCGCGTAGAAGGCATCTTCTTTCAGACGGTAGAACAGGTGGGTGCCGCACTGCGTGCAGAAGCCTCGTTCGGCCCATTCCGAGGAGGCAAACGTGCCGATATGGTGTTCACCCTCGAAGTGGACCTGATCCTTGCAGTGGATGGCAAGCATGGGGCCGCCGCCCCACTTGCGGCACATCGCGCAGTGGCAGGCGCCGAAGTGGAGGTTCTCTGGTGTGGCGGCAACCCGCACCGATCCGCACAGGCACTGGCCCGTGAGCTCGGCATGGGTTCTGGATTCACTGTTTGTCATTGGATGGCTTCCGGACCGGGTGGTGAGGCCAGTGTAAGGACATTCAAATACCATCGTCAATCGCTCTGCCGGCGGGGGGAGGTTGACGTAAGGGGTCGAAATGTCGATGATCGGACAGGGGGCTGGTCCGGGCGACACGAACGCCTGTCAAGACGGAGGATGGTGTGATGAAGGCATGGGTGTTTTCCCGAATTGGCCTGGTGCTGATGGTGGTGCTGCTGGCAGGTTGCGCCCCGGACGAGGACGATGTGGACATGCATGAGCCAGTCAACGGTGACGAGGCCGTGGAAGCGATCGAGGATGCGACCGACGCGCCGGAACCACAGCTCGATGATGGCGTGCTGGCCGGGTTGACGGCCGATCAGCGCGAATTTGCGTTCAGCCTGCTGAAGCAGCTGGGCATCGAGCACGACAACGTGTTTGTCTCGCCCTACTCGATTGCCGCGGCACTGGCGATGGTATATGCCGGGGCCGATGGCGACACCCGGGAGCAGATGGCCGGGACCTTGCATTTTCCACTTGAAGATGGCGATCTGCATGCCGCCTTCCATCGACTCGACCGGGAGCTGGCCGCCCGTGCCGAGGTGGAACTGGAAGAAGAGGGCGATAGCTTCCGTCTCGACGTGGTCAACCAGACCTGGGGACACGAGACCTTCGAATTCCGGCAGGACTATCTCGACCTGCTGGCCCGGTATTACGGTGCGGGCATGCGCCAGGTCGACTTCCAAACTGCATTCGAGGCGGTGCGCGAAGAGATCAACGACTGGGTGGCCGACCAGACCGAGCAACGCATCGAAGATCTGCTGCCACCGCAAAGCCTGAATGCCGATACCCGTTTCGTGCTGGTCAACGCGATCTATTTTCTGGGTAGCTGGAAACATGCCTTCGACAAGGAAGGAACGCAGGACCGATCCTTCACCCGGCTTGACGGCAGCGAAGTGGACGTGCCGATGATGCGCCAGACCGCACGCTTCGGTCACCATGCCGATGAGCACACACTGGCCGTGTCCCTGCCCTATGTCGGCGACGAGGTCGAGCTGGTGGCGATGATGCCGGCCGATGCCTCGGCAGATTTCAACTCTTGGGCCGGCGGCCTGGACGGAGAGCGCTTCGACCAGGTGCTCGAAGCCATGGAGCGACAGGAGGTGGCGCTGTACTTTCCGCGCTTCGAGTCAGAGTCTGCCTTCGAGCTGGCCGATTTTCTGGGCGAGATGGGTATGGTCGATGCCTTTGATGAATGTGCGGCCGACTTCCGCGGCATAACCGGGGTCGAGCCCTGCATACCGGATCGTTCCATCTACATCGACGAGATCTTTCACAAGAGTTTCGTCGGGATCGACGAAGCGGGCACCGAGGCGGCTGCCGCCACGGCCGTGGCCATGGTGCGGGTCACCGCCATGCCGCCCGAGCCGGTAGAGGTACGTTTCGATCGACCGTTCTACTACTTTATCCACGACCTCCCGACCGGGGCCATTCTGTTTGCCGGTCGCATGCTCGATCCCGCAGGTTAGTGATGGCCGGTATCAGCAACCGCCGCCACCGCCGCCACCACCGCCGGCCCCGGCCGCTCCTCCGCCAACTCCCTGTTGCAGCCAGAACATCAGGTGCAGGCCGATGGCCAGGGCGTCCAGGGGCACCGGGCGCTGCGGCCAGGCAATGTACTCCCGGACCACAAGTCCGCTAGCCGCGCGGTTGACCTCCAGCGTGGCGATGACTCCGGATGCATCGAGCAGTTCCCGGTCGTACCCCCGGGCACTGAGACCCGAGCGCTGGCAACGCACGTTGTAGCGTTGGCCCGACAGCGTGAAGCCACCCGAAAGTTCCTTGGCCGACTGGCTGGTTTCCCTTATTTCCGCCGCCACGCATGAGCCGGCCCGCCATACCATCCGTCGCCTGGGCATGCTGAAAAACGCCCAGCCTTCGCCCCAGCCCCGGTCCTTTGGGCGGTCGAGTCGCAGGCGGCGGCCGGGCAGGCACAGCTCCATGCCGACATCGCTGAACCAGCGCAGATTCTGCAGCCGGACCAGCCGGCGGTCCTCGCCGCGTATGCAGAAGCCCCGGCCGATATTGCCGTTCAGGGCGGAAAAAAAGGAGGTCGTCGGGGTGAAGTAGACCGGCGACTCGATTGGCGTCTTGTACGCTTCAGGCGTTGCCTGCAGGGTGTCGGCGGCAGCATGCCCGTCACCCTGGGTCACGGCGCAGTCTGGATCTCCCCGGCATCCGACGATCCGGAAGCGACCGATCGGGTTGTAGCGTAGTCGGCAACGGCCAGCTCGATTCGCTGGTAGAGCTCGTTGGTCCACTCCGGCAACCCGCGCGGGATGGGAAAGATGGTTCTTTCCCGCGGGTCGTGGGGGGCGATGATGAGCCTGGTGTTGCGCAGGCCGACATCGGCCACCAGAACGAACAGTTCCTCAATGGCCGGGTCGCCGATGGCCAGGCAGCCGCGCGAGGCGTCGCCGCCATGAATGAAGATATTCGAGCCCAGGTCTTCGCGGCCATCGAGCTTGCCCATCCTGCGGTCGAAGTAGTTGGGATAGTTGACCCGCAGTGACAGGTGGTAGGCGCTATTGGGGTTGAACGCGTCGAGCCGGTAGATGCCTTCGGGCACCTGGAAATCGCCGCGCCGGCGCTTGGGACCGGGCAGGCCGGAGGCATCCTTGACCGGATAGCTGTGTACCCGGTGTGGCTGGCCGTTCTCGTAGGCCCACAACTCCAGCTCACGCTCTTCCTTCAGCCCGATCAGCGTCAGGCGTTCCGGCGGGTAGGACAGGCCGAGCGCATCGAAGCGCGGACGCAGCGACTCGTCGATGCGTGGTCCGTAGCGCTCCAGGGCCTCATCCAGAGTCAAGGCGCGCTCTTCCGTGCCGGGTTCCTCGGGCAGTTCGAATTCGTGCAACACTCCGGCGGCTCCCCACAGGGGCAGCGCAAGCAACAGGATAATGACAACCAGGCCCGGGGTTTGGTACGGCGACATGCGGTGCCTCTGCTTCTTCTGTGATTGCTGGCTTTCATCAAGATTAGCAGTGCAGGGGGGCCGGGTAAAGGCCTGGTGGTAGCGAGGTGGTCCGCAATCATATAGTCTGATTCGGTGTCTGAGTGCGGAGTGATGTGCGATGTCGGGAGTAGCCACGGGGAAAACGGGTTCGATGGGGGCCATGTTGCTGCCGGTGCTGGCGCAGCTTTCGGTTGTGATCAGTCTCATGATGGCCATCCCCTCGACAGTGATGGCCAAAGACTCCGAACCCTCGCTCAGCGCCTCGCTGATGACGGGCTATCGCGACGGTGGACGCTTCCAGTTGCCGGGCAGTGGCGATCGTTCCAGTCTGGATGGCGACCTCAGCCACGCCCTGGTGCTCGCCTATGAAGTGGAGCCCGGCAATTTCTGGGAACTGTTCTTTTCACAACAGCGAACTTCCCTGCCTGCCGCCGGGGTGGACGTGAATGTCTCCTACCTGCACCTGGGCGGGCGGCTGGAGTTTTCCGGGCATCGCGTCGTGCCTTACGTCGCCGGTGGTGTGGGGGCCACTCGAATCAGTGCGCGTGGCATCGATGTCGGCAGCGAGCTGCGCCCCAGCGTGTCCGTGGCCGGAGGGCTGGAGTGGCCGCTGACACAACATTTCGCGCTGCGCATGGAGGGGCGCGCTCATCTCACCACGGGGTCCGGGAATCGCGGGCTACTGTGTGTCAGTGGCCGCGACGATGCGTTCTGCCAACTGGCCTGGAGCGGTGACGTGATGGGTCAGGCCGAGGTGCTGGGCGGTATTACGGTCCGTTTCTGAGCATCAGGTGTCGGTCCGCCAGCGGGTCGCCAGTTGCCTGCCTCGCCCCGGCTGGCGATAATGCCGCGACTTTTGCCGTGGCCCCGATATCCATCCCTTGCGCAAGTTGAGCATCATCATCAACCCCGCCGCCGGGCCGTGTCCCCACCGAGTCCAGCGCCTTGTTGTGCAACTGCGCGGGCTTTGTGGCGCCGATGACGAAGTGCTGGTCACGGAGTCGCCGGAGCAGGCGCGCCAGTGGGCGGCCGATCGTTCGCACCATGCGAATCGTGCCGTGATCGCCGTGGGCGGAGATGGCACGGTGCACGAGGTCGGTAATGGCCTGCTGGGCGGTCGCGCCATGATGGGTGTCTTGCCGGTGGGCTCGGGCAACGATTTTGTCAAGATGCTGGCCAGCCCGCACGATCCCGAACAGGCATTGCTCTGGTTTCGCACCGCACCAGGCCGGTGGTGCGATGTGGGTGAGGTTTCGCTCGTTCTTTCCGACGGCGGTCGACAGGCGCACCGGTTTTTCAACGGCCTTGGACTGGGGCTGGAAGCCGTGGTGGCCAACTCGGCGCGCAATGCTCGTTACCTGAAGGGATTCTCGCGCTACCTCGCCGCCGCGCTGTGGCACCTGCTGACCTATTCGCCGCCATTCATGCAGATTCAAGCCGGGGACAAGGGGGTATCAGGGCGTCAGTTCCTGGTAGCGGTGGGCAACGGCCGTTGCGCCGGTGGACGCTTTTGGCTCACCCCCGATGCGCGTATCGACGATGGCCTGCTGGATGTCTGCCGGGTCGATACCCTGTCGCGACTGCGCCTGATGTGCATCCTGCCCACCGTGCTGCGTGGCCGGCACACCCGCTTCGGGGTGGTGCGCATGTCGCAGGTGCCGAATCTGGATATCGATTGCCCGGACGGCTGCATGGTGCATGCCGATGGCGAAGTGCTGGCCGCTGACGCGGTGTCAGTCCGGATCCGGGTGCTGCCGGCCCACTTGCTGATCCTGGGATGATTCAGCGCAAACAGCGGTAGATGCGGAAGCGTTGGCGTCCGTCGTCGTGCAGAGTTATTCAGGAGCTCCCTTGTTCGGACAAGATCGGAAGATGACGGATACGAACCTGGGTTTCCGTTACCGTAATCGCCGCACCGTTCTCCATGGCCTTTGCTGTCTTGGGAATGATGTTGACCAATAGCTTGGTGAAGCCTTGAGCGTTGAGACCTTGTTGGCGCACCCGGATTACGGATGGGGTTGCCTCCTGGCTGAGAGCAAGCAGGGTATGGAAATCCGCGTCAAGAGTAACGACGGTGAGCTCATGGGTTCTGGCGTAATCGAGAATCCTGGCGTCTGCAGCCGTGCTCATTCCCAGAGCCGAGACGTGACTGGCATACAGCCCGTGGCCATTCAAAAGCTCTGCCGCGGTTGCCGGTACGCCCTGGTCAAGCAGGAACCTCAAGCGACATCCCGCTGGATGATTTCATCGTCCAGGTTGCAGGCTGCCCATGCCAGTGCCTGGCGAATGTCTTCGGGCTCCAGGTCAGGATAGTTTTTCAGTAGCTCTGTCTGGTCGGGATAGGCTGCGAGCGCTTCCAATACCCGCCTGACCGTCAGCCGCATGCCCCTGATGCAGGGTTGGCCGTTCATCTTGCCGGGATCGACCGTGATTCGATCAAGCTTGTTCATGCGCCATCTCCTCAGCACTTTCTTCGTCCCTATTCTACGCCGATATACCAGGGCACAGACTTCCTAGCGCAAACAGCGGTAGATGCGGAAGCGCTGGCGTCCGTCGTTGACGGCACCATCGGCGACGATGGTGTCGCCATTGATTTCCAGTGCGCTGTTGCGCGCCAGGTTGGCCAGTTCTTCTTCGACGCGTCCCGGACGGCGCTGGTAGACGCCCACGCGCTCGCGCACCGAGGCGGTGGTTCGTCCCAGGTGCTCGCAGTTGGCCACCTCGCCGCTGTCGACCAGGCGAACATTCTCCGCACCTTCGTCGAGCTTGACCCAGTTGGCGCAGGAAGCAAGGAAGGCGATCAGGAACAGGGAAGTCATCAGGCGTGCGGTCATGGCATGGTCTCCACGGTCAATCCGGCGAAATGGATTCAGCCGCTTGCGAGCAACAGCCGACGCAGAGGCAGGCTGACGCGAACGCCAACTATCATGGCCAGCGCGAACATCCAGCCTGAAACCGCCAGCGCGGAAATGCCCGAAAGCAGTGTGCCGATTGTACAGCCCAGTGCGATCATGGCGCCAAAGCCCAGCAGGATGCCGCCGCCCAGTGCCGAAGCCATGGCGCGCAGCGATTTGCGTTCGACGCGGAACTGCCCGGCCAGCAGGGCGCTGGCCCAGGCCGCGGCAATCATGGCCAGCACGAAGATGCCGTTGTTGCCGATCCACTGCACGGTTTCGGTCACGATGCAGCCGGAGACCTGATCCAGGCCTCGCAGTCGATCCGGCACCATGCCCATGGCGCTGCCCAGCTCGCGCGAGACGCGACTGAGTTCCGCGGTCACTCCCAGTGGCTCGGTGCGCAGGTAGGCGACCGTGCCGATCAGCCCGATGCCGGCGCCGCCCAGCCAGGTCGGCCAGCGCTGCACCATGATTCGATGCCAGAGGCCCGAGAGCGTGTAGTCGGCCGTCTGGACGGAGTCGGCCGGGCGCAGGTGACGCAGCTGCCAGACCGCCAGCACGGCGAGAATCAGCAACTGCAGGGTGGTCGATCCGGCGTAGCCCATGGAAGAAGGCAGCCACGCAGGCGAGGCCTCGGCAAGGCCGGCGTTCCAGAAGCTGTTCCAGGTTCGAAACCCCAGCATGAAGCCGATAACGGCCCCGAGCAGGGCGAAAACCGACAGCACGGAGCCTTCGCCCAGCCGGTAGAGATGGGCGCTGATGCACGAGCCCGACAGGCTCATGCCGATGCCGAATATCAGTCCGCCGAGCAGCACCACCCAGCTGACCGGGCCGATGTGTGCCCTGGGCGGCAGGTGGCCCGCGCCCGGGTCGGGTACCCAGGCCCCGAACAGCACGACATGCCCCAGCGTACCCACGGCCAGTGCAACCAGGATGCCCAGCAGCCCGCGCGGGTCACGCTCTTCGAACCACTCGCGAAGAATGCAGAAAAAGCAGAACCGCGAGCGTTGCAGCAACCAGCCAAACACCGCGCCGGTGATCAGTACCCAGGCTTCGGCCCGCCCGAGGTGCTCATGCAGCCAGAGCCCGGTTGCCGCCAGAGCAGCGACAAGGGCCAGCGCCAGACCGTGCCGGATCAGAAAAGGCCCCGCGAGGCGGGGCCTGTGGCTGTCATGGTTCATGTTCGGGTCCGGTTCAGGTGCCGGTCCAGATGTTGCCGGCCGGGTTGTCGATGGGCACGCCGACCGCGTTGCCGTATTCGGTCCAGGAGCCGTCGTAGTTCTTCACCTCGTAGCCCAGGATGTGCTTGAGCAGGAACCAGGTGTGGCTGGAGCGCTCGCCGATGCGGCAATAAACAATGATGGGCTGGCTGCCGTCTATGCCTGCCTCGGCGTAGAGTTCGCGCAGTTCGTCGGCCGGCAGAAAGGTCCCGTCGCTCTGGTTGACCGCACGGTTCCAGGGAATGTTGACCGCACCGGGAACGTGTCCGGCGCGGATGGCCAGTTCCTGGACGCCTTCGGGGGCGATCACCCGTCCGCTGTACTCGTCTGGTGAGCGGATATCGACCAGCGCGTAGTCGGCTTCGCCCTCCACGGCGGCGAGCACGTCGTCAATGCGCGCTCTCAGTTCCGGGCGCGGATTGGCGATGGTGTACTCGGCCGGACGATGGCTAGGCGGCACGGTCGACAGCGGCCGGCTCTCGAGCTCCCATTTCTTGCGCCCGCCATCGAGCAGACGGACATCGGCATGGCCGTATTGATCGAACACCCAGGCGCCCCAGGCGGCAAACCAGTTGTTGTGATCGCCATAGAGCACCACCGTGGTGTCGTTGTCGATTCCGGCTTCCGACAGCAGGGACTCGAAACGCTCCGGCGAGACCAGGTCGCGCCGGACCGTGTCGACCAGGTCGGTGTGCCAGCGGAAGTTCACCGCGCCGGGAATATGGCCCTGCTCGTATACGCCGGGGTTGACGCTGACCTCGATGACGCGCACGCCCGGGTCGTCGAGTCGTTCGGTCAGCCACTCGGTGTCGACGATGGCCTCCGACGAGGCCAGTGCCGCCAGAGGGCTGAACAGCAGTGCTGCAATGAAGGGAATCAAGCCTCGCATGATCCTTGTCCTCGTGGTTTTCGATGGGGTTGATGCAAAGGTTAGGGCCGATGCCCCGGCGAGAAAAGACGGCTTGTTCATATCGTTATAGTCAGCAGTCGCATGAAGGGCAGCGTGGCGCGCATACAATGAGGCCTGGTTTCGCAACGGAGAACTCGATGACCCGGGCAGCGGACTTTCTCGATGCGGTCGGCAACACGCCGCTGATTCGGCTCAAGGGGGCCTCCGAGGCCACCGGCTGCGATATCTGGGGCAAATGCGAGTTCATGAATCCGGGCGGTTCGGTCAAGGATCGCGCGGCCCGCTACCTGATCGAAGACGCCATGGCCGACGGTCGTGTCGAACCCGGCGGAATCGTCGTGGAAGGCACGGCCGGCAACACCGGCATCGGCCTGACCCTGGCCGGCAACTCGCTGGGCATGCAGACCATCATCGTCATGCCCGACACGCAGTCGGAAGAGAAGATGTCGGCACTGCGCGGCATGGGCGCGGAGTTGCGGGCGGTTCCGGCCGTGCCCTACCGGAACCCCGACAATTACGTCCATCAGGCGCGACGGCTGGCCGAATCGCTCTACAGCGATCATGGAGTGTTCTACGCCAATCAGTGGGACAACCTCTCCAATCGCGAGGGCCACATGCGCTCCACGGCGCCGGAGATCTGGGAGCAACTCGACGGGCGCATCGACGGTTTCACCTGTGCGGTGGGCACCGGCGGGACCCTGGCTGGAGTGGCCATGTGGCTCAAGGAACAGCGGCGCGGGATTGTGACCGCGGCCGCCGACCCCGATGGCGCCGGCATCTATCACTGGATCAAGCACGGCGAAATGAAGTCCTCAGGCAGCTCCATCACCGAGGGCATTGGCCAGAACCGGGTGACCGGCAATCTCGAAGACGCCCCCATCGACGATGCCTTCAATATTCCCGATACCGAACTGTTGCCGGTACTCTGGGACCTGATCGGCAGGGAGGGGCTTTACCTGGGCGCGTCAAGTGGTATCAACGTGGCCGGCGCCATTCGCCTGGCACGACAGATGGGGCCCGGGCATACCATCGTGACGGTACTGTGCGACTCGGCCAGCCGTTACGAATCGAAGCTGTTCAATCCGGAGTTTCTCATCGACAAGGGGCTGCCCTTGCCTCCCTGGTTGCCCGGCGGCTCGGCTCAGGACGGCGGCGGTCGCCGCCAGACGTAGCGCTGCCAGACCATCCACAGGCACAGCGCAAGCAGCGCCAGCCACAGGACCCACTGGTGCTGGTCACCAAATCGGTGAACGCCGAACATGGTCACCACCGCACCGAAGCCGCACAGCACCGAGATCATGACCGGGTGCCGCCGGGCAGCGTCGGCTGGTGCATTCAGCGAGCTGATCATGAAGACAAATGGCGCCGCGGCTGCAAGCATGAGCCCCCCGCCGATCATCGGCGGGGTCGGGGTGGTGAGCAGCCAGGTGCCGGTGATCAGCAGGGCCAGCAGAACGACGATGAACGGCAGGGTGCGAACCATGCCGGGTTCAGTTGTCGGTGGCCCGGCGGCGGAACCAGATGGCGCCGGCCAGAAATACGGCTGCAATGGCCAGGCCGATCCACATTTCCGGTTTCAGCAGGTGCCCGAAGACGGTCGAGAAGCTCATGAAGGTTTCTTCGCTGAACTGGACATCGGTCAGATCGAATTGGCGGGCGTCGCTGTCGACCTCGAAATTCAGGTTGGTGGGGGTGATGCCCGCGCCCAGTCGCTTGAGCATGATGATGCCGAGGTTGAATTCCGGCAGCCGGAAAGCGCTGACCAGGCTCCACGAGTACTGCAGCAGGGAGATGCCCAGCGGAATGGCGATGGCAATCAGGATCGGCACGCGGGGCGCCCAGGACGAGCAGAACATGATCCAGGCATAGATGGGCATCATCCACAGCGCCTGCACCAGCAGGCCCAGGCCGATGATTGCCCACAGTCGGGGCAGCGATGACGGCAACCAGAACGCGGTCAGTGGATTGATGCCCGCGGCCAGTCCGTAGCCGGTGGCGATCAGCAGTATGGCCAGGTGAATGATGATGGCTGCCGCCATGTACAAGGCCGGTGCCAGCAGGCAGGCGGTCAGCAGCTTGGAGCCGACGGTCATGTAGTCCGAAACCGGCAGTGACTTCCAGAACAGAATCGAGCGATCCTTGCGGTCGTCGTACAGGCTGCCGGACAGGTAGAACAGCACCAGCAGGATAAGAAACTGGAACACGATCGCCGACGAGCCGAACAGGGCGCCGCTCATGAACAGCCGTCGCTGATCACCGGGCTGTTCGGCGAACGAACGGATGGCGTCCAGCGTGAAGGCCATCTCGGCGTCGACTCGCGTGCCGATGATCAGCGTGACCACGACGAAAAACAAAACAATGACCGCGATCAGGGCCGGGGCCCATTTCAGGATGCCCGGGTTTTCCCACAGCTCGCGGCGCATCAGTGCCCAAAGGGTTCTTGCCGTCTGCATGCTCATGCTGCCTCCCCGCTGGCCAGTCCGTTGTCGTATTCATCGCCCATCAGGGCGACGAACAGGTCGGCGACACTGGGTCGATGCACCTCGCCCAGCTCGGTCAGTGCCGCGGGTTCGGAGCGGTCGAACAGGAAGATATGACGCCCGAACAGCACGCGCTCGTGCAGGGGGTTGAGCTGCCTGGCCGCGTCGATCATGTCCGGCCGAGCCATGATTTCCACGTAGCGTTCGTGGACTTCATCCATGGTGGAGTTGAGCACCAGCTTGCCGTCCTTGATGAAGACCAGGTCGGTCAGAATGTGTTCGACCTCCTCGACCTGGTGCGTGGTGATGAGAATGGTGCGCTGCTCGTCAAAGTACTCGTTGAGCAGGTTGGAGTAGAAACGCTTGCGGAACAGGATGTCCAGCCCCAGCGTGGGCTCGTCGAGAATGAGCAGTTTGGCATCGATGGCCATGACCAGGGCGAGGTGAAGCTGCACCACCATGCCCTTGGAGAGTGCCTTGACCTTCTGGTTGTGCCTGATGCGGGTGTTCTTGAGGTAGTACATGCAGCGTTCCCGGGAGAACCGCGGATGCAGTTTCTCGGTCAACTCGATGACTTGCCATACCCGCGCCCAGCGCGGCAGTACGGCGACGTCGGCGATGAAGCAGACATCCTGCATCAATTGATCGCGACGTCGCGAAGGGTCGAGTCCGAGTACCTCCAGGTCACCATGGAAAGAGGTCAGGCCGAGAATGGCCTTCAGGGCGGTGGTCTTGCCGGCGCCGTTGGGGCCGATCAGCCCGACGATACGTCCGGCCGGGATGTCCAGATCAATGCCGTCCAGGGCTCGTGTCCGACCAAAGTGCCGGGTCAGATTCCTTGCTTGTATGGTCATGCTCATCAGGTGGTCTCCCTTCGCGGCCTGTTCTCAAGCAGTTCTTCGACAGACAGGCCCAGTTTCTCGATGCGTTCGGCAATCCGTGGCCACTCTTCTTCAAGAAAGTGGTGACGTTCGCTTTCCAGCAGTTGGCGGCGTGCCCCCTCGCGCACGAACATGCCGACCCCCCGGCGTTTCTCCACGAGCTGGTCGTCGACCAGCGACTGGTAAGCCTTGGAGACTGTCAGCGGGTTGATCTGGAAATCGACTGCAACCTGGCGTACCGAGGGCAGGGGCTGCCCTTCCTCCAGGCTGCCATCCAGTATGGCTGCAACAGTGCGCTGCCGGAGCTGCCAGTAGATGGGCTGGTTGTCATCCCAGGGCGGTGTCATCTAAGACGGCCACCCACGGCCGGCAGCCAGGGGATGAGATCGGGGTGATGATAATGCGCCCGGCGCTGTTGCCGGTCGCCACGTGCTGGCGACTGCTGGTCCTTGCTGCCGACCTCTTCGGCGACCTGCTCGATGGCGGTACTGGAGCTGCCGCGTTCGGCCTGGCGCTCCTGTTCCATGGCCGCCTGATCGTTGGCGAAAGCCAGCACCAGGCAGATGATGCCAGCCAGTGCGGCCAGTCCGTGGGGTACTTCCAGCGTTTTTCGTTGGGCGATTGGCAACATGGTCAGCGTCCTTTGCTGTCGTGTTGGTGTAATAGTCTAGTAAAACACCACCACAGAGTCAAGCCCGGTCTGCATCGGGGCTCAAAACGTCCGTGTTTCGGATCGGCGAGGCATTCTGGTAAACTTGCCCGGATTGAACCGCTCCGGGGGAGGGCGGTCGGATAACTCACTCGAAAATCACTATCCCGTGCAAGGAGTCAATTCAATGCAGAGCATTCGAATCATTGCCGGCGGCCTGCTGGCTGCCAGCGTTTCTGTGAGCGCGATCGCCAGCGATCTGGAATCCCCCGAGGATCGCATCAGCTATACCATCGGCATGGACATCGGCAGTTCACTGGCCGAGCAGGGTCTGGAACTGGAGCTTGATCTTCTGGTCGAGGCCCTGAAGGCCTCCTACCGGGGCGAGGAAACCCGCCTGACCCAGGAAGAAGCGCTGGCCGAGCGTGATGCCTTCATGCAGCGCCGGCAGCAGGAAATGGAGGCGGAGCAGGCTGTGGCTGCCGAACGCAACCTGGAGGAAGGTCAGGCCTTCCTGGCCGAGAACCTGCAGCGAGACGATGTCAGCGAGACCGAGTCCGGCCTGCAGTATCGCGTGGTCGAAGCCGGTTCCGGACGCAGCCCCTCGGAAACCGACCGGGTGACCGTTCACTACCGCGGCACCATGATCGACGGCACCGAGTTCGACAGCTCGCATGCCCGTGGCGAACCGGCCACGTTTGCGCTCAACCAGGTCATCCCCGGCTGGACCGAGGGGTTGCAGATGATGCAGGAAGGCGGCACCTGGGAATTCTTCATTCCGGCCGACCTGGCCTACGGCGAGCAGGGGCGTCCCGGCCCGATCGGACCGAACTCGACGCTGATCTTCGAGGTCGAGCTGATCGAAGTCCACGACGACTGAACCCACCAGCCGATCAACGGTAGCGATCGAAATGGGAACATTGCAGGATGCCCTGCTCAAGGCAGGGCTGGCTGACGAAGAGCAGCTCAAGAAGAAGCCGCGCCGAAACAAGCCTGGCGCGGCTGCCAACGACCGGAAATCGGCCCGAAGCGGACCGCCGCGCCACAAGAAAAAGCGTCAGCGCAAGCGCGATTCCGAGTCCGATCTGGCCCGCGCCTACGCCGCGCGCCAGCGCGAAGATAAGCGCCGCAAGGAAGAGGAAAAGCAGCGCCGCGTGGCCGAGCAGGAAGAGCGCCGCCGGCGCAACAAGGAGCTCGATGCCCTGATCAAGGGCAACACGCTCAACCGCAAGGAAGCCGAACTGCCACGCTATTTCGAGCACATGGGGCGTATCCGCCGCGTGCTGTGCACGCCCGAACAGCGCGAACAGCTCAACAACGGCGAAATCGGCGTTGTCAACCTGCGCGGTTCCTACCTGCTGGTTACCCTGGAAACGCTGGAAAAGTACCGCGAAGTCGCCCCGGACCTGGTCCCCAGCCTGGAAGGCCGCGAAGAACCCGAAGACGACGGCAGTCACTACCCGCCCGTGCCGGATGATTTGGTGTGGTGAGGGGCGGTGAAAGGTGAAAGGTGAAAGGTGAAAGGTGAAAGGTGAAAGGTGAAAGGGGTTGGCTTGACGACCTTTAGTGGGCCATGCGGTTAATAAGGTAACACTCAGCCGCCGCACAAGCGTCGTGGGCAAGGCGCGCGAGCGCAGGACTGGCCGTCGCCAATTCAAGCGAGCGGAACACGTGCAGCGGCTCCACTCGCAAGGCTTCATTCGCTACGCGAAAGTCGCCATGCGGTTTCGCCTGCCCTGCCCACGGCGCTTGTGCGACGGCCCTTCGGGAGTCACTGTGCTGGCGCGACTCGGCGTTGCGTTTCTTGGCAAGGACGCTGCCATTCCCTGCGAAACGCGCCTTGATTCGCGCCAGCACAGTGGCTCTGAGCGTTACCTTATTAACCGCATGGCCCACTAGCGCTCAAGGTTGACCACCGGCGATGCATCAGACATCGGCCCGCGCCGCTCAAAAGCTGCCTACCCGCTAACCTTCTCTACCTTTCACCTTTCTCCTTTTACCTCCTACCGTCATACCAAATTCGGCCGCAAATACTTCTCGGCCTTCGCCACGCTGATTCCCTTGCGCTTCGCGTAATCCTCGACCTGGTCGCGGTCGAGCTTGCCGACGACGAAGTACTGGCTGTCGGGGTGGGCGAAGTAATAGCCGCTGACAGCGGCCATGGGTCGCATGGCAAAGCCCTCGGTGAGTTCCACGCCGATGCGTTCGGTGGCCTTGAGAAGGTGAAAGATCTTTTCCTTTTCACTGTGGTCGGGGCAGGCCGGGTAGCCGGGTGCCGGGCGTATACCACGGTAGTTTTCGCGGATCAGTCCATCATTGTCCAGGTCTTCGTCGGCGGCATAGCCCCACAGTTCGCGTCGCACTCTGGCATGCAGCGCCTCGGCCAGTGCCTCGGCCAGGCGGTCGGCCATGGATTGCAGCAGGATGCGGCTGTAGTCGTCGGTATCCGGAAAATTCTCCAGAGCCTCTTCCAGGCCATGGCCGGTGGTGACGACAAACAGTCCGATCCAGTCATCGATGCCGCTGCCGGCTTCGGCAACAAAGTCCGACAGGCAGAGGTTGGCCGACGGCTTGTCTGCCTGCTGGCGCAACATCACCATGCGCTCTAGCACGGTGTCGCGCGACTCGTCGGCATACAGCAGGATGTCATCGCCATCGCGCGCGGCCGGCCACAGCGCACACATCGCACGTGCGCCCAGCCAGCGGTTGTCGATAATGCGCTTCAGCATGTCCTGGCCGTCCCGGAACAGGTTGCGAGCGGCCTCGCCAACCGTCGGGTCTTCGAGTATGTCCGGATAGCGTCCCTTGAGCTCCCAGCTCTGGAAGAATGGCGTCCAGTCAATATAGGGCGTCAGCGATTCCAGCGGCCAGTCATCGAACACGTGCAGGCCCGGCTTGGCCGGCGCTTCCGGCTGGTGTTCCTCCCAGTCGGCCTGAAAAGGCTTGCTGCGTGCCTGGTCCAGGGTGATCAGCGACTTGCGCTTGCGGCCGCTGGCCTGGCGCTCGCGATAGTTTTCGTAATCTTCGCTGATGCCGGCGGCATAGGCGCTGCGATGTTCACGACTGGCCAGTTTGCGAACCACGTCGACCGAGCGCGAAGCATCCTTGACCCAGCACACCGGCCCCTCGTAGGCAGGGTCGATCTTCAGTGCGGTATGGGCACGTGAAGTGGTTGCGCCGCCGATAAGCAATGGCAGGTCGAACTCGGCATCGTTCATGGCCCGGGCGACATCGACCATCTCATCGAGTGACGGCGTGATCAGCCCCGAAAGCCCCACGATGTCGCAGCTTTCCTTGCGCGCCTCGTCGAGGATCTTCTCGGCCGGCACCATCACGCCCAGGTCATGGACGTCGAAGCCGTTACATGCCAGCACCACGCCGACGATGTTCTTGCCGATGTCGTGCACATCACCCTTGACCGTGGCCAGCAAGACCTTGCCCTTCTTCTCGCGGGTGGTCTGCTCGGCCTCCAGGTAGGGCACCAGGTGGGCCACGGCCTTCTTCATGACCCGGGCTGACTTGACCACCTGGGGCAGGAACATGCGGCCATCGCCGAACAGATCACCAACATGGTTCATGCCATCCATCAGTGGCCCTTCGATAACCTCCAGCGCACTGTCATGACATTGCCGGGCTTCCTCGGTGTCGTCGATCACGTGCTTGTCGATGCCCTTGACCAGCGCGTACCGGAGCCGTTCGGAAACGGGTTTTTCGCGCCACGCTTCATCCTTTTTCTCGCGCCGCTCTTCGCTCTTGAACTGCTCGGCCGCCTCGAGCAGGCGCTCGGTGCCATCGGAACGACGGTTGAGTACCACGTCCTCGACCAGTTCACGCAGCTCCGGGTCGATATCGTCATACACCGCCAGTTGCCCGGCATTGACGATACCCATGTCCATGCCGGCCTTCATGGCATGAAACAGGAACACCGAGTGCATGGCTTCGCGCACGGTGTTGTTGCCGCGAAACGAAAACGACAGATTCGACACGCCGCCGGAGACATGACAATGCGGAAAACGCCGCTTGAGCTCGCGCGTGGCATTGATGTACTCCACGGCATAGTTGTCGTGTTCGGCAATGCCGGTGGCCACCGGGAAGATGTTGGGATCGAAAATGATATCTTCCGGTGGAAAGCCGGCCGGTCCGGTGAGCAGGTCGTAGGCCCGCGCCAGGCATTCAACCATATGCTCGGCGTTGTCGGCCTGGCCATATTCGTCGAAGGCCATGACCACCACGGCAGCACCGTAGCGGCGGATTCTGCGGGCCTGCTCCAGGAAGGCCTCTTCGCCTTCCTTGAGACTGATGGAGTTGACCACGCCCTTGCCCTGCAGACAGCGCAGGCCGGCTTCGATGACACTCCACTTGCTGGAATCAACCATCACCGGTACCCGGGCGATATCGGGTTCGGCCGCGATCAGGTTGAGGAATGTCGTCATGGCGTGCTCCGAATCGAGCAGGCCTTCGTCCATGTTGACATCAATGATCTGAGCGCCGTTTTCCACCTGCTGGAGAGCTACCTCGACGGCTTCCTCGTAGTTCTCGTCGGCGATCAGGCGTCGAAAGCGGGCCGAGCCGGTCACATTGGTGCGCTCCCCGACGTTGACAAAGCCCAGCTCCGGGGTGATAACCAGGGGTTCGAGACCGCTCAGCCGAGTGATGTGTTCACGACTCATGCCGCCGCCCTCCGTCGGTGCGAACGAGGCGCGTGTTGCTTGATCGAGTGGCGAATGGCGGACAGATGCTCCGGGGTGGTTCCGCAACAGCCGCCAATCACGTCCACCAGGCCATCGGCAGCAAACGACTCAACCAGGCGCGCCATGTCCTCGGGCTGCTGATCATACTCACCCAGTTCATTGGGCAGGCCGGCATTGGGGTGCGCGCTGACCCGGCAGTCGCACACCTCGGCCAGTGCGCGCACATGAGGGCGAAGTTGATCGGCACCCAATGCACAGTTGAAGCCCACCAGCAGGGGCCGGGCGTGGGCAATCGAAAAGTAGAACGCCTCGGGCGTCTGGCCTGACAGGGTTCTGCCGCTGGCATCGGTGATGGTGCCCGAAATCCACAGCGGCCAGCGCTCACCGCGTCGTTCGAACTCCTCCTCCACGGCAAAGATGGCGGCCTTGGCGTTAAGCGTATCGAACACCGTTTCGATCATGATCAGGTCGCTGCCGCCATCAAGCAGGCCGCGAGTGGCCTCGGAATAAGTGGCGACCAGCTCCTCGAAATCGACATTGCGATAGCCGGGGCTGGATACATCCGGCGAAATCGATGCCGTGCGGTTGGTCGGGCCGATGACCCCGACCACGAAACGCGGTCTTTCAGGATCCTGTGTTTCGTATTCCTCGCACAGCTCGCGCGCCAGTCGGGCCGCTTCCCGGTTGATTTCCTCGGCGTGTGCTTCCAGGCCATAGTCAGCCTGACTGATGCGGTTGGCGTTAAAAGTATTGGTCTCGACCAGATCGCAGCCGACATCGAGAAAGTCGCGATGAATGTCCTGCACGACATTGGGGCGGGTCAGCACCAGGATGTCATTGTTGCCCTTGAGGTCATGGTCGTGATCGGCAAAACGCTGACCACGAAACTGTTCTTCATTCAACGCCGCAGCCTGAATCATGGTGCCCATGGCACCATCGAGCAGAAGAATTTCATTGTCCAGAGCACTGACCAGCGATGCCACGCGGTCAGGATCGTGCCAGGGAAGTTCACTCATGGTTTTCTTGCCAGCAGTGTAATGATGTGAAAATTGGGGGTCTTGCGTTCAATCGACGTCACGTCGCAGAATCCGACTTCCAGTCCGGCCTTGTCGCAATACTCGTTCAGTTGCCGTGTGGTGAAGCCGCTGTTGGCATGCCCGAAACTGCGGACATGAGCGGTATGCCGGTGACGCTTCAGCGTCGCGCCGACCAGCCGGCCACCGGGGCGCAGCACGCGGGCCGCCTCGATCATGGCCTCTGCCGGTTTCGGGCTGTAGGGCAGGGCATGCATCATGAGTACCGTGTCGAAATGTTCGCTATCAAAGGGAAGGGCATGCATGTCACCACAGTGGAATCGCACATTGCCCAGCCCGGCCACGCGCTTGCGTCCGGCCGACACAATCCTCTCCGACAAGTCGATACAGTCGATGCTTTCGGCCTGATGCGAAAGCAGCTCGCCCATCACGCCGTCGCCGGATGCAATATCCAGCACCTTGCCTAGCGAAAGCAGGTGCACCAGCGCACGCGCAGTCGCTTCCCAGGTGCGGCCGGGTGAGTAGTGTCTTTCCATGTCGCCGGCGACGCTGTCAGGCCAGTTGCGCCCGGCAGCCCGTCGGGCCAGCACCTCCGGCAGGTGGTCGGCATCGGCCGCGACCTGGGCATCGTCCAGGTGCTCCCTGAACATTGCCCAGAGCCGATGCAGCCCGGCATTCTCATCGGGGTTGCCCAGCCGGTAATACACCGAAACCCCCTCGCGACGATCCACTACCAGCCCGGCTTCTCGCAAGCGGGCCAAGTGGGTCGAAACGCGCGGTTGAGCCAGATGCGTCACCTCGGCCAACTCCGCCACGGTCAACTCCTCGGCCTCCAGCAGCGCCAGAAGCCGAAGCCGCGTGGAGTCGCCCAGCAGGCTGCAGTGCCGACTGACAAGATCCAGGTCGATGACTATATCCTTTTATCGCGATCAAGAGATAAGGTGAGCATAGCGTGACCTGACCCGAAGTGCAACACCCGATGAAGCGGCGTGACATAACTATGAGTTCTAACGGGTTTCCGGTGGCAAAGGTTGACTCACTTCACAACATGGTGTTAGTTTTGATCCAGGCGTTGGCAAAGCGATCATCTCCTCCGAACAAGCACGACTGGGATACTCTGGCGTTGGCACTTGGGAGCAGACTCGGGGACGCCTGACGGAAGCATCGCCGCAGGAGCGACTCTTTTTTATATAGGGAGAATCTAACCAAATCATGAGGATTCCGGAGCACTTGCGCGCCGGAAGGGGGAGAAGATTAGGCGTTTGAATCGTTGCACTTTGCATCTGGCTACTGGCCCCCGGGCCGGTGAGCGGGGGAGATGCGGTCTGTTCGGTTGTCAGTATTCAGATCCAGCAGGAAATGACACTGGAGCGGCAGGCCTTCGATGCCCACATGCGCATCACCAACGGGCTAGATACTGTTTCACTTGACCAGGTCGACATCAATGTCTGGTTTCAGGATTCCGAAGACAATCCCGTTCTGGCCAGTTCCGATCCAGACAATACCGATGCGGATTTCTTCATTACGCTGGATTCGATCTCCGGCGTAGGCGGAATCGATGGTTCAGGCAGCATTGCTCCAGGCGAGCAGGCGGATATCTACTGGCTGATCATCCCGGCACCTGGCGCCGGTGGAGGCGACCCGCAGGGCGAGCTCTATCAGGTTGGAGCCACGCTGTCCTACTCCGTGGCTGGAGAAGTCGAAACCATGGAGGTCGCGCCGGATTTCATTCAGGTTCAGCCGATGCCCATGCTGACCCTGGACTATTTCCTTCCCGCAGAAGTCATTGGTGAGGATCCGCTGGAGCCGGGTGAACTGGAGCCATTGCCGTTTCCGTTGGCAGTTCGTGTGACCAACAGCGGTTACGGAGCTGCCCGTCAACTGGCCATCGAGTCGGCCCAGCCACGGATCGTGGACAATGCCCAGGGCTTGCCGATCACCTTCGAGCTGCTTTCCACCCAGGTTGACAAGGAGGATGCGGTCAACAGTTTGCTGGCAGAGTTTGGCGACCTGGAGGCCGGAGAGAGTGCGATTGCGGTCTGGACCATGGTGGTGTCGCTGTACGGGCACTTCATAGACTTCAGTGCCGACTATTACCACAGTGATTCGCTGGGCGGTGAATTGACTTCACTGATCGAGAGTGTCAACACGCATACTTTGCACCGGACGGTCATGAATGATATGCCTGGCCGTGACCAGCGAGTGGATTTTCTGGTTGACACCGGCCATGCGCTGATGCTCTACGAGTCGGAAGGGTTTGACAGTAGCGTGACTGACCAGTCTGAGGACTCCTCACTTCAGCTTGTCGAGCAGGATGACGAGGAAGCAGTCTATCAATTGCAGTTTCCGGAAACGAACGGTCCAGTATACGCAGAGCTGACCGATCCCACCGGAGGCGACGGTGTGCTGACCGCCGTGTGGCGGTCCGACGGCAAGCGGATAAACCCAATCAACTTCGGCCAGGTACCAACCAAGGACTCGGGCCAATGGGAGTACCGAGTCCACCTTTTCGACACCAACTCGGATGGCACGTACGAGCTGACCTATTCGGTATCGACGACAGATCCCGAATCCCCGGCGCTGATCGTGGATGCAGACTCGCCTCTGATTACGTCGGAGGACGGAGGCCAGACCAGCTTTACCATTGAACTGTCCAGTGAACCTTCGGCTCCCGTGCAGATTCCTGTCGCATCCAGCGATGCTTCGGAAGGTGAAGTGTCCCCTGAACTACTGACCCTGACTGCCGATAACTGGGACCAGCCACAGCAGGTGACCGTGACCGGCGTGGATGACGATTTACTTGACGGAGACGTCGAGTATGAAGTCCTCGTCGGACCAACCTCCAGTGATGATGCCGATTTCGATGGCTTGGTACATGATCCCTTGCCGGCCATCAATCTCGATAACGACGAGGCTGGCCTGCAGGTCCTGCCTGACCAGGGACTTGCGACTGCGGGAGACCAATCGGGTGCCCGATTCCGTGTCGCACTTGCAGCAGCGCCACTCCAGCCGCTGACCATCGATATCGTCAGCTCCAGACCCGAATGGGGCGAACCCCTGGCGGACTCGCTGGTGCTGGATCAGTCCAACTGGCAATCCGGGGCCGTGGTGGAGGTCGAGGGTCGTAGTGATCCGGCAACCCCATCCGGCACTCATCCGTATCACGTCGCCGTGTCGATCAGCGGTGGCGACCCGGCCTGGCAGCAGGCAGATGACGCCATGGTCGATTTCGTCCATCGGGCAGATGAGACCTGGTCTCTGGCTGCTGGCCGGCTGAGCTTGCCTCAAGTAACCGGTGACAGTGGGTTCAAGGCAGTGCAGTTCGATTATCCATTTGACGCAACGCCGGTCGTCATGGTCATCGGTGACGACGGTGAAGAGAACCCGGCCAGTGTGCGGTTGCGCAATGTCGACCGGTATGGCTTCGAGATTGCCCAGGTTCAGCCACCATCCGCCTTCACAATGTCTGCTCCGACGGCCGTGCATTTCGTGGCTGTCGAACAGGGTCGGTATCTGCTCCCGGGAGGCGGCGTGATTGAGGCGGGTGTTGTGGACCTGCAGGAAGCAGTGGATGTCGACACCGCCGATCACTGGCTGCCGATTGCGTTTGAGTCGCCATTCGAGGCTGCCCCGCTGATCCTGTCATCGCTGCAAAGCATGCGAAACGAGTCGGCCGACGTACCCCAGATGGCTTCGGAGCCCTGGCTGACTGCGGCAGTTCGTGCCGTGTCGTCAACTGGGTTTGATGCCGCCCTTGAGCGCTCCGCCGCCACTCAGGGAGCAGTCGCCCAGGCAGAGGAACTTGGCTGGATTGCCTGGCACGGTTCGGAAGGCGCTTTTGCTGCCGACAGCGGACTGGTTAGCTGGCTGTCGCCGCAGCAGGCCATAGAGGCTGTCCCATGGTCGGACGGTTGCGGCGCCGGAACATTGATACCTCCGCTGAGTGACGATGCAATTGTCGTGGCCAAGAAGCAGAGTCGTCATAGTTCGACCGGTGGTTGGCTGAGGTTATGTACCGGGCCGGATGGTGCGTTCGGCTTCCTGGTCGATCAGGACGTGGAGCAGGATGACGAACGCGGTGAGCTGGAAGAGGAGGTGGGAAGCATTCAGTTCGACCGTGCCTTCCATACACGTCTGCCGCTGCTGCTCGATGCCCTGTTCAGAGACGCTTTCGAGTCAGAGGAACCGTAGGCTCATGAGGGTGTTGATGCATCGGTGTCGGATCCTGACAGCATGCTGCCTCTGTCTGATCAGTTGGGTTGCAGTGGCTGAAATGGGTGAGAGTGTTGATCGTTCCCTGTCCTGTCCGCTGCAGGCTGACCTGGAGCTCAAGACTGATCCAGGAATCAGGGCACAATGGGAGCCGGCTGAAATGGTCCAGCCGGCGGAGGCGTTGAGTTCCACCTCGGGGCAGTTGGTAGTGATTGGCGAGTCTTCCAGTCAAACAGTCTCGCGCCTGAGCGAGGTGGTGACCGTTGAATCAGGAGAACTGGCCAACCTCGTGCGAACAACCCATGCCCCACTTTATGTGGCTGGTGCAGGCTACGACGATCTGAACCTCGCCACCCGACTTGGCCGCTGGCGGAACAGTGACGCTTCAGTGCGCTATGTCCGGGGTGGACTGCCCGCACTGCTGTTGGGCAGCGATCAGGACTATTCGGATCATGCGCTGATGGATCGTTTGTCGGTACCCGCTGACAGAGTGATCGGGATACTGCACGAATCCAGCTGGCTGATCGTATCACTCGACGAAATCAATTTGCCCAATGCGCTCAGGGACAAGGTATCAGCGACCGAATCCGGAGCGGACAGTCTGGCAAGTGCATTCGATGTATTGGCTCATGCCGGTGTCCTTCTGGTTGACCAGGACGGAAGCGATGCGTCACGCAAGGCGCTGGCGCTTAGCCGTTTGCATGGCCATCCGATCTTTTTCGCACAGGGTGGTGCCCAAGCCTTGCAATACAGATATGGCCGATTCGTCACCATGAATCGACAGCCAGAAGCACGCACTGGCACGGGGTGCCCGTAATGTCGCGCAAGTCAGTCATCATTCTGACAGGGCTGGCAGCACTGCTTGCCAGTACAGGTCTCTGGTTTGTCGGATCCACTGAAGAGAATTCGGGTCTCCACGCCGCCTACGAAATTGAGCGTCCGCTTCATTGGCGGATTGAAGTGAGAAATGACAGTAACCAGGTGCTTGAGCAGGTCTCGATCAATAGCTTCATTCCCGTTCCAGAGTCCTGGCAACAGTATCTCGAGAACCTGGAAAGTGACTATCCAGTCGAGTTGGTGACAGACAATAACCGGCATCCCTTTGCCCGTGTCTTGATCGATCGAATCCCGCCGTACGGCCAACGGGAAATCCGCCTGACTGCCGATCTTCTGATGGCAGATGCGGGCCAGATTCCAGTCGAGAACGCCAGTGACGAATGGCTCACGCCTGAGCCGCTGGTGGAATCAGATCATCCCGACATCATCCAGCTGGCATCTCGTCTGCAACGACCCGAGGCGGCGGACTCTGCGTATGCCATCTATCGCTGGCTGGTTCGGGAAATCGACGATGCCGGCTATGACCCGGTTGACCGCGGGGCCTTGTATGCATTCAAGGAACGCCAGGGCGATTGCACCGAGTACGCCAGCCTGGCCGTGGCCCTGGCACGAGCCATGGAGCTCCCGGCACGTATGGTCGGCGGATACGTCGTACCAGAAAGTGGTCACCTGAGCTTTCACGCGTTTCACGCCTGGGCCGAGATCCTGGTTGACGATCGGTGGGTGATCGTCGATGGCCAGAGACGCGACTACGACCCCGATCCCTTCGGATACGTGGTGACCCACTATGGCGTCCGGTCTGCCAGGAACATGGCATGGGATCGGTTCTTTACCAGCGATCCGGATATCACCCTTAGCATGCAGTAGGCAGGGACATGAATTTCAGCAAGCACTCTATACGCAGTTTTCTCTTCTTGGTCTGTTTTATCGGCTCCATTGCCTGGGCTGATGATGCGATTGTGATCGATGAAGATACAGATATCGGGTCCGAAGATGACTCTTTACACGGCATGTCCGTTGTCGTTGACGGTGCAGTGCTCACCATTGACGGAACCCACGAGCTATCCAGTCTACAGCTGACAGGTGGCGCCGTACTGACCCACACTCTGGAAACCGAGCATCCACCCCACCTGATTATTGATACATTCACGATAGAAGCGAACAGCAGAATTGATCTGGTTGGCAAAGGTCGCGCCAGGCTTGATGGCTACTCGGGCAGAGCGGGGGGAAGTTATGGGGGAAAGGGTTCGATCTATGATGAGGATGCAACAACCAATCCGACCTTCGGAAGCCTCCGGCAACCAACAGACCTCGGTGTCGGCGGGTCTACAACACGTGGCGGAGGAGCTATACGGCTGACTGTCGATGAACTGATCGTCGATGGCGATATCCTGGCTGGTGGGGCACCGGGTTCAAATGGCCAGGGTCCCGGGAGTGGTGGTTCTGTCTGGATTGATGCCGGTCAGTTGAGTGGGGGTGGTCTGATTTCGGCCATTGGTGGGGGGCATGTCTATCGTTGGGGGGCGGCCGGCGGTGGGGGGCGTATCGCACTCTACTTCGACGTCGTGAATGGTTTTGAACTGGCTGAGCAGGTCAAGGCCCACGGTGGTTGCAGTAGCGGCAATGGTGGGGGTGCTTTATCTGAGCCAGATTTGGAGATCACGTTTGATGGCTGTGAACCAATGTTCGAGGATGTGTCTCATCCGATCGAGATGGTCTCGAAGATCGGACAGGACGAGCCCGCAGTGATTCGGGCCGATGGCGGCCCTTCTGGCAACCCGGGTCAAGGTGGTCCTGGCACTATTTATATCAGGCAGAATTCCGATCCTTTGGGTTTGGTACGAATTGACAATGGTGAAACGGGAGCTGATGCCCGGTTCGCCGAAATTGAAGATGACCTACCTGAACCATTGGAGATAGTTAACGCACCGGTCCGACTGCATGGCGATCACGTGTTGGCAGCGCCAGTCTCGGGTTCATGGCTGCAGTGGACAGGTAATGTGGACCTGGAAGATTCGCTGTATGTGTTTGAATCCAAGGTCGAGCTGGATGGCACCTTCTATATCGGTGATCTGGTTGTAGCCAACTCCGTCATCACCAGCACAGAAGCTGTGACGCTGGACTCCCTGAGTTTCTCCTACAGTGAATGGAGACAATCTGGCGACCTGAGTGTTGCGGAGTTTGTTGCGCAGAATAGTAATTGGATACATAGCGGATTTCTGCAGATTACAGACGTTTACGATATCGCGTCGTTCGACATGACTCACGATGGTCCATACAGCATTGTTGGTCTGGATACTGATTACATAGTGCCGTCGGGCATCACCGTCCGTATCAATCATCAGGAAGCTTGGCAGAACCCGGTAGTGGATGGGGGTACTCTGGTCGTCAATCAGTCACAGGAATGGCCCAGTCTTGAAGTTATAAATGAGGGGTTGGTGACTCAGGATGTTCCGGATGATGAGTCGACCGACTGGTCACTGCAGCTCATGTTGGGCAGCTTGGTCATCGATGGGGATTCGTCAATTGATGTCACTGCGCGTGGCAGGGAGCAGCATCCTGATGTTACGAGTCAGGCAGGTGGCAGCTATGGCGGCTGGGGAGGAGTACGGCCTGGCCATGAGACGAATCCCCCTTTCGGCAGTTTTACTGAACCCGTCGATCTTGGCGTCGGCGCCCGGGCAGGGCGCGGTGGAGGAGCGTTGCATCTTGTGGCCGACACAATTCATCTCGATGGAAGTGTTCGTGCGGACGGAGAACAGACTACAAACTGGGGAGGCCATCCAAGTGGGGGCTCAGTCTGGATTGAAACCGGTGTGCTTTCGGGTGCTGGTGACATTTCGGCCCGGGGCGGAGCAAGGCAGAGCGGTAGCTGGTTCCTTGGCGGGAGTGGTGGCCGGATTGCAATCTATTATGAAGATGCCAGCGGGTTTGATCTGGGTTCCCAGGTCTCGGCCCGGGGGGGAAAGACCCAGGATGAGGATGACCCCAGCGGGGCTGCCGGGACAATCTATCTGAAGGGTGTGGAAGAAGAGTACGGTGTGCTCAGGATTGACAATCGACCCATCGAATCGGCCGCCGGTGTCACCGAGCTGGGGAGTTCTTTTTCCGGGGTGATCGAGATCTTCAATGCTGAGGTCGACCTGATTGGGGATCTGAGCTTCAGCCACATTGGCACTCAAAATAGCGCAATTCGTCACACCGGCGATATCTCGATCGATTCGTTGGAATTGGTTGATACCAGCTGGTCCCACAGCGGAAATCTTTCAGTTGCACACTTGGAACACGATGGTGGCAGTTGGTATCACAGCGGCTCCTTGACGGTTACGGACTTCTACGCTCTCAATGGCGTTGAAGTGACCCATGATGGTCCGTATGCCATTGTTGGTATTGACGACAGCTATCTTGTGACCGATGGCAATACGGTGCGAATCAATCATCCTGCTGAAGAATTGACGCATGTCACAGTTGATGACGGCGTCATGGTCATCAACTATCCGCAGCAGTGGTCTACGCTGGAGGTTACGAATGGCGGGCTGATCACGCGGGATGTCCCCGATGATGAGTCCGGGGAGTGGGCGCTTGAGTTGCAGCTACAGACCCTGGTGGTGGATGCTCAATCAGCCATTGATCTGACCGGGAAAGGGCGTGGCCAGGCATCAATCACGACCGACAATGCCGGCGGGAGCTACGGTGGCTGGGGTGGCCTGCGTTCCGGCCACACGACCAATCCGCCGTTCGGAAGCATCTTTGAACCGGCAAATGTCGGAGTCGGCGCTCTTGGGGGGCGTGGTGGTGGCTCCATCTATCTGCTGGCTGAACAGATTGATCTTGACGGCGAGATCCGGGTCGATGGGGAGCGAGGCACCGAGTCCGGGGGCTACCCCAGCGGCGGATCAGTCTGGATCGAGACGGATACCATTGCCGGCGCGGGCTCAATTTCCGCACGCGGAGGCAGACGTACAAACAGCAATGCCTTCTATGGCGGAAGCGGTGGGAGAGTCGCGATCTACTTCAATGATGCGACTGAGTTTGACCTGCTCTCTCAGGTCGCTGCTCCAGGTGGAGGGCCGGCACGAGCACAGGAAGAGTCGGGTGGCGCTGGTACAGTCTACCTGAAGGACAGCGCCGAGTCAGTCGGACTGGTCCGGATTGATAACTCTCCCGCCGGATCTGATGCGGGCCGTACTGTTCTGGATGAGTCTTTGCCTGATGAGCTGGAGGTGGCGAATGCTCATGTAGAGTTCTCCGGAACTCTTTCACTGGGTGAGGCGACTGTTCGTCATAGTCTGGTGCGTAACCTGGATGATATTGAAGTCTCATCCCTTCAGGTCGAAGGAGGACGCTGGCATGCTTTCGGCGAGCTGAACGTTGGCGGTTCTGAAGAGTACAGAGTTGAGAACCAGGCACATCTGCACCTGCACAGTGTGGCGAGCAATTGGGATCGGGTGTTTGTGGATGGTGCAACGCTCATGGTCAATGCCCCTCAGTCCTGGGGTGAGCTTGAGGTTGTCAATGGTGGTTTGGTCAGTCTGGACATCCCGGATAGTGAGGATGAAGACTGGCGACTGGAGTTGTCGTTGGATCACCTTCTGGTCGACTCCGGCTCGGCCATTGACGTTTCTGCCCGTGGGCTCTCCCAACCTTCTGAGCTAAGCAATGTTGCAGGGGCCAGTTACGGCGGCTGGGGTGGATGGCGTTTCGGTGATCTGCCGAACATGCCCTTCGGGAGTCTGCGGGAGCCGATTGACCTTGGCGTCGGTGCGCGAGGCGGTAGAGGCGGGGGAGCCATCTACCTGGAGTCCGATTCCATTCTGCTGGATGGTGAGATTCGTGCCGATGGTGAACAGGATTCTGTTAGTGGTGGGTTCCCAAGTGGTGGTTCAATCTGGATAGAGGCAGGGACTCTCTCCGGCATGGGATCGATTAATTCTCGGGGAGGCTGGCGAATCGGAAACGACCGATTCCGTGGTGGTGGTGGTGGAAGAATTGCCATTTACTTTGATGATGCCAGCCAGTTCGATCTCTTTTCACAGGTGTCTGCCCATGGCGGTGGCCCAACACATCTGAATGATCAGGCCGGGGGTGCTGGTACGATTTTCCTGAAAGATCGGTCCGATTCCCGTGAGCGAGTCATCATAGATAATGAATCGATCGGCATTGCTGCAGCTTCCGCCGACATCAGGGAAGACATTCCCGAGTTGCTTTTGCTGAGGAACGCCAGTGTCGATATTTCCGAGCCGGTTGTTCTTGGCAGTGTGTTGGTTGAATCGGCTGATGTGGTTCAGTCCGAACTGGTGTCACTGTCGTCCCTGACACTAGCTGACGGTGTGTGGGATCAAAGGGCGGAGATTGTTGGGCCCGGCGATGTGCTGGAGATCGATAAAGGTACATTCTATCCCTGGGGGCAGCAGCAATGGAGAGAAGTGCGCGTTGGTGAAGGAGGCCTTGTTGGCCATCGCAGTGGAAACGAGGACGGGGTCGAGATGTATGCAGAATACATTCTCATCGACCAGGGCGGTGCCGTTGATGTAACAGGACTGGGCCGTGGACAGGCCGACGATACCTCGGGCCGTCACGGGGGTAGCCATGGGGGTGAGGGCGGAGAATTCGCCAGTGCCGTCACCAACCCGATCTATGGAGACCCCGAGTCACCGGTGGAGCTGGGCACCGGCGGAAATTCCGGAAAAGGTGGCGGAGCGCTTCGACTGGTTACAGATGAGTTGGAGGTGAAAGGGGACATTCGTGCAGGGGGTGAGGCTACTGGTTCATACAGTGGTGCCGGTAGTGGTGGCTCGATCTGGATTGAAGCAGGCCTTTTGCATGGCCCCGGGGCGATTTCCGCCGACGGGGGCAGTGCCGAATTGCATAGTGCGGGTGGGGGCGGTGGCCGGGTGGCCATTTACTATGGTGCAGCGAGTGAATCAACGCTCGCCGGTGTATCAGTGGATGGGGGAACAGTGGGGAGTGGTGACGCCGGAGGGGATGGCACGATTCATCTGTCACAAACTATAGAGCCGCCAAGAGTCACCTCGTTGAAGCCGGGCAGGCCGGTACAGGGCCCTTTGATGGACTTCGAGATCGGCTTCACACAGTCCATGGACGAAGGGGGGTTGGCTCCAGCCAAACTGCATATCGAAGGGCCGACTGGTTCGCACGAAGTGCAGCATGTCGCAAAGGTCGGTCCAGGACGCTGGAGAGTCGTGCTTTATGAGGCAATTGAAGAAGCCGGCCAGTACCAGGTCGAAGTAAGCGCTGACATTCAGTCGACCCATGGCCTTTGGTTCGATCAGCATGGAGAGGGTGATGGCGGCGAGCCAGGCAGCGCTTTTCATGGTGAAATCCTTCTTGATCGTACTCCGCCCGATACGCCCGATATTCTGTCGCACGACCTGTCGCCGTCAGTAACTGTAGCGTATGACGAAAAAGTGCTCATCTTTGGCACCAGGGAGGAAGATACGGATCTGTGGATCAATGACTCTCTTGCCTTCCGCTCTGGCAGTGGAGACTGGATGCAGGTACTGTCTTTGCCGCCTGGTGCATCAACCTGGAGTATTACATCACGTGATCAGGCGGGTAATGTCTCAGAAGCTGCGGTGCTGCATTTCTATCACCCATCCGAAAAGCCCGCAATTATCGGGATGAACCCGACTTCGGGTAGCTGTTTGTCCGAGCCTCCAGAAGATATCATGCTGTATGTCTATGAGCCTGATGCCGGCCTCGACGTAGGCGCTAGCGCTCGAGAAGTGGAACTGGATGAAGAGCCTGTTTCCGGGCACTGGGCAGATTTCAATGACGTACATGTGTTCACCCCGGATCAGCCGTTTCTGGATGGCAGCTATCAAGTCACAGGCCAGTTGTTTGACCATGCGGGCCAGGAATCGGATGTCTTTCTGGGAGCATTTAAGGTGGATACGGTGGCTCCAGAAGCACCACAGCTCGATGCCTACTCCGAACAGACGTCCATAGTGATTCTGACATTCACCGGCACTAAGCCTGAGGGGGCCGGGGTCTGGATAAATGACAGGCCAGCCGTTCCTGTCGATGATGAAACCACCTGGGAATATACGGTCGATCTCCTGCCTGGTGATAATCATTTCGATTTCCGTGCTCAGGACTGTGCGGGCAATGCCAGTTCCTCGGTCAGTGCAACGGTGAACTATGACAACACGCCGCCAGGGCCTGTGCCCGTTATTGCCACGCAAAGTGAAGGTGGGCGCAGTATCGACCTGAGCTGGACTGACTATAACGAAATCATCAATGGTGGCGATATCGACTTCTACACGGTTTACCAGTCAG